>JBJMGR010000370.1:0-10043 GCA_045807805.1 Pyrinomonadaceae bacterium
CGAAAGGAGTTGAGACGCGAGCGCGCTCACCTCGTATCTGCTCGTCAGGTCTTCGACGCTTATGCGCTTCACCATCTCGGCGGCGAGCTTCGATGCGGCTGCGGGGTCTTTCACGCGAAGCTGCTGCAAGACGGAGATGAGCGACGGCGTCAGGCCCTTCGACAGACTCTGCTCGGCCATGCGCAAGGCGCGCTCGGGGTCTTGCGAAGCGACGCGAGACGCGAGATTCAGCTCTAGCTGCTGCTCCTGCGAGTCCTGTATGAGGCCCGAAGCGCGAAGCGCGTCCGCGTGCGGCAGGCGCGTCGAGCGCATGTATTCGAGCGCGAGCTTCGGGTCGTACTGCGCGACCGCCTGTATAAGTTCGGCTCGCATCTGCACGACCGACTGCGCCACGTTGTAGAACTGCGGGTCTTCGGGGTCGAGCGACGCGCTGTAGGCCGCGAGCGCCTCGGCCGACGCCTTGAAGAGTGCGCGCGCGGCCGGCTCGTCGCGCGTCCAGAGCAGCGCGGCGGCGGCCGTCTGCGGGCGTACGCGGTTCTCGAAGAGCTTCAACCCCTGCGCTTCCGAAACGGCCTCGCGCAAGAGCGCGACCGCACTCTTCTCAAGCTCGGCGCGACGCTCGGCCGCGACCGACGACTGCGCGGCGGGCTGCTGCGCGGCCGCGTGTTGCGCGCAGAAGAGCAGCATGAGGATGAGCAGGGCGTGTGTGCTTCTTCTCTTCATCTGTGCCTCCGTGGTATGCGAAAGAGCCTGACGACGGAAAGGAACTGGAACGGCCGACGCCCTCTGAACGACCGGCGGCCGGCGGCCTTGCTTTTCACACTGCGATGCGCCCCGCGCGCGGAAGGATGTGCGGACGCGCCGCCGCGAGCATACCTTTGAGCGCCCCGCGTCATCAAACAGACTCCCGTCGGCCGACAGCGGTTTGACACCTTCGGACGGGTACGGTAATTTTGCCTCTACTGTTTACCGGCTAAAGACACGTCCCGTTCGTCTAGTGGCCTAGGACACCGCCCTTTCACGGCGGTAACACGGGTTCGAGTCCCGTACGGGACGCCAAGTTTAGAGACCCGACGACGGAACAGTATGGGCGTCCGCTACGGCGCTCCTTCGGGTTGGTTTCAAGGGGGCCGCCGGCGCGGGTTTTAAGGAGAGCGCCGGCGGCCTCTCGCTTTTAGCAAAGGGTGGCTTTGATGTTTAGACGATTCGTCGCAACGCTCCTCACAAGTCTCGCCTTCATCTCCGCGGCGGGCGCGCTCGGCCCTTCGGCGCACGCGCGGCAGCAGCAGCAGGGCGTCAGCGACGTGGTGATGATACTGCCTTTCGAGAACACCTCGGGGCTTAAGGACTTCAACTGGGTCGGCGAGAGCTTCTCCGACCAGCTCGCGGACCTGCTCGGCTCGCACGGGCTCCGCGTCGTATCGAGCGACGCGCGCGAGCTTGCATACCAGCGTCTGCGCGTGCCGCTCACGGTCATACCCTCGCGCGCGACCTCCATCAAGCTGGCGCAGCAGGCCGGGGCTACTCTCGTCGTGCTGGGCACATACGAAGTCAGCCCCGCGCGCGACGACAAGACGCCGCCCGAGGTGCGTGGCTCCGCCCGCATGATACGCGTCAACGAGGGGCGCATCGCGGGCCGAGAGACGCGGGATGGGCGATGGGAGACGCACGAATTCCTCTTCGGCGACGCGCTCCTGAATCTTCAGACCGTGCAGGGTAAGCTCGCCTACGAGATACTCTACGAGCAGGACGACAAGCTGCCATTCTCGCAGAAGTCCATCGTCGAGCAGGCGACGAAGGTGCCGCAGAGGGCGTTCGAGGCGCGCGTCAAGGCGACGATGACGAGCGACCAGACGGCGAAGCTCAACTACCTCACGAACGCGATGAAGGAGTTCGAGCGCGCCAACCCCGGCTCGGTCTACAAGGAGGCCGCCTTCGAGTTGGGCCACCTGCACTACGGGGAGCGGCCGCCCGACTACAAGAAGGCCGCCGAGTATTTCTCGATGCTTCAGCACGGCGACCCGCACTACGCGGAGGCCGCCTTCTACGCCGCGCTCGCATACTGGCGCGCGGGCGAGTTGCAGAGCGCTCTAGACGTTCTGCTCCCGCTCACGGTCGAAGTCCCGCTCACGAGCATCTACAACAACGCGGGCGCGCTCTCCACGCAGGCCGCGCTCAAGGAGAAGGACGCGCAGAAGCGCGCGGCGCTCTTGAAGCAGGCGACGAACTTCCTGAGCCGCGCCGCCGACTCCGTCTCCGAAGAGTCGCCCGACTCCGCGATGGTTCGCTACAACTACGCCTATGCGCTCGTCCTCTCTGGCAAGTTTGAGGAGGCGGCCGAGCAGTTGGACGCGGTCGTTAAGGAGAACTCGCGAGACCCGGAGGCCGTCTTCCTGCTCGCGAAGGCGCAGGAGAAGGCCGGGAAGTCTGAAGCCGCCACCGAGAACGACAATCGCGCGCGGCAACTCTACTCGAACTACGCGAAGGCGCAGGTCGAGTGGCAGCAGTCGCAGACCACTTCGCTCCTGCCCGTACACCTACGCGGCGACTTCAACCGCGCTGACATGCCGCTCATCGTCGGCCCGCCGCCCAGCACCGTTACCGAGGGGGCGAGCGTTGACGAGATGCTCGCGAAGGCGCGCGAGCTTTACGATGCGGGCCGCGACGACGAGGCGCTCATGCACCTACGCGACGTGGTGCGCACCGAGCCTATGAACGCGGGCGCGTACCTGCTCACTGGCCGCATATACCAGCGGCGCGGCGAACTCGCGGCGGCCATCAACCAGCTCAAGACCTCCATCTTCTGGGACAAGAATCTCATTGACGCGCACATACTCCTCGGGCGCATCTTCCTCGAACGCGGCGACCGCGCGCAGGCTCTCGCCTACTCGCAGAGCGCGATGCAGATAGACCCGAACAATCAGGAGGCGCTCGCGCTACAGCGCCAGCTACAGGTCGGCATCAAGTGAGTTCGCGCGAACGAACGGCGAAAGACGTTTGACTGAAGACGAAGGAAGGGAGATTGATGAAGGCGCGCCTTCATCAATCTCCCTTCCTACTTCGGGGGCTTCGACTCGAACGCTACGACGATGCGCGCGCTCATCCTATCCACGCTCGTTCTCGCCGCGGCAGCCCTCGCGCTGTTAGCCTACGTCGCACACGTCTCGCGTCACAAGAAGTCTTCGAGGCGCATGCCGGTGCTCGTCGGTCGCGTAGCCACAGTCGAGCGCGCGCTTGAGCCCGAAGGCTTCGTGCTCGTTGACGGCGAACTCTGGCGCGCGCGCCTGCGCGAAGGCCAAGGCGTCGCACGCGTGAGCGAGTCTGTGCGCGTCGTGGGCGCGAGCGGGTACGTGCTCGAAGTCGAGCGCGACGCGCGGGCGTGAGTGTGGAGAGTTACGCAGTTGACTTCGCGCGTCGTATCCGTCAAACGTGTACTCGCGCGAGCGTCATTCCTGGAACGGTCGTCCACGTTTCCTGAAAGTTGTCTCTTGTGGCACGGGAAGTGCTTTTCATAGTGTCGGCAAGCACGGAGGAAGTTAAACCGTGACCCCGCCGCCATCACTTCTCTGAGCGTGGCCTGCCGCTACGCCAGCCGCCCGCCGAGCGACCCTACAAATCCCCTACCTTTCAAGAGCCTGGCCCCAAGCCAGGCTCTCTCGCTTTTTGGGCGCATTTCTCTTTTCGCTACCTTTGCAGCGTTTTTCCGGGAGTTTCCTTGTCGCCGCGCGGCTACAAACTGTCAACGCGGCTCAAGTCGCCTGTCACTTACGGGCAACACGTTGACATACGCGTGCGCGTCATTTCGACAAAAATTGTCACACGGTGGGTGACGATTTCCGTCGTTTCGACCTCGACGGGCCGACGTTTTGACGCAAGCACTCACTCGTCTCTAAAAATTTTTCGCAGCCGGAATTCTTCGTCTGCGGCACGACGCCGAAGCCGTTCGCCTCAGTCCTGTGAATGCGCCGGGGCAGGCTGCCTCGTCTTCTTACCGCCCGCCGTGCGCCGCAAGAGAAAGTTCTGCCCCTCATCTCTCGTGATGAGGCCGGAGCGCGTTAGTTCGTTGACGGAGGACTCGAAGGTGAGCATTCCGTGTGCGCGGCCCGTCTGCATGACGGAAGCTATCTGGTAACCCTTCCCTTCGCGTATGAGGTTGGCGACCGCCGGAACGTTGAAGAGGATTTCGGCGACGGCCGCGCGCCCCTTGCCGTCGGCGCGCGGGAGCAGGGCCTGCGCGACGATGCCCCGCAGACTCTCCGAGAGCATGGAGCGTATCTGCCCCTGCTGCCCCTCCGGGAACACGTCGATGATGCGATCCACGGTCTTGACGGCGCTGTTCGTGTGCAGCGTCGCGAAGACGAGGTGGCCCGTCTCGGCGGCCGTGAGCGCAAGCGACATCGTCTCAAGGTCGCGCATCTCGCCGACCAGAATGATGTCCGGGTCTTCGCGCAGCGCGGCGCGCAGTGCGTTGCTGAAGGAGTGTGTGTGGCTCGACACTTCACGCTGATTGATTAACGACTGCTTGTTGTGATGGACGAACTCTATCGGGTCTTCGATGGTGATGATGTGCGCGCGCTCGCGCTCGTTGATCGTGTGAATGATAGAGGCGAGCGTCGTGGACTTGCCCGACCCCGTTGGGCCCGTGACGAGTATCAGCCCTTCGGAGACATCGACAAGGTCGAGTATCTGTTCGGGCAGCCCTAGCTCGGATATCGTCTGGATGTTTTCGGGGATGAGGCGGAAGACCGCTCCGAGGCCGTTGCGCTGCATGAAGACGTTGACGCGGAAGCGGCCGAGGCCGCGCACGGAGTGGCTGAAGTCCAGCTCCATGTTCTCCTGAAACGACTCCCTCTGCCGCTCCGTCAGGATTTCAAAGATGAGCCCCTGACACACTTCGGCCGACACGCTCTTATAGTTCAGGCGCAGCATCTCGCCGTGTATGCGCAGGTAGGGCGGCGAGCCGCTCGTCAGGTGTAGGTCTGAGGCGTTGTGCTGCTTCGTCAATTTTAGAAGGTCGTCTAAGGCTGCCATGGCTGAAGGGATTCCTGAAGGGTTTAGAACTCTTAGGGGAGTCGGTAGCGGACTTGGTCGAAGGCTCGTCCGGCGTCATCCGCCGGTCGAATCTTAGCTTAGCATAACGCGCCCCGGCGTGGCGCGACTTAAATTGCGGGTCTACGTTTACTGAACGCGCGCGTCCGTCAGCGCTGGCCTGCGCCGGCCCGGCGCGCCTTCCGCCCGGCACGCCGCTCTTCCAGTTCATCGAGCCGACGGGATTCAGGCAGATTTATTAGACACAGAGTTATAAGACGAAGCGCCGCGAGTCGCGATGGCTCAGGCCGCCGCGCTCTGCTAAACTCCGGGCCGTGCGGGAGACGGTCTCATTCGACGATAACGAAGGCGCGCGCACGCGCCGCGTGAACTCTATCGCGGCGCGTGCGCGCGCCTCTGTGCCGGCACTCGCCGAAGCCTTTCGCGCAATCGCGACGGCGCTGCTGCTACTGCTCGCCTTCCCCGACTTCGGCCTCTGGCCGCTCGCCTGGGTCGCGCTCGTGCCGCTGCTCGTGACCATAGCGTCGAGGCCGCGCGCGACGCGGTCGTTCCTCGCGGGCTGGCTCGCGGGCACGGTCTTCTTCTACGCGTCCTGCCACTGGCTCACCTTCCCGATGATTCACTACGCGGAGTTTCCCGCGTGGCTCGCACACGTCGTGCTGCTCGCGCCGGCGCTCGCGGGCGGGTTCTTCGTGGGGCTGTTCGCGTTGGCGCTCGCGCGCGCGTGCTCGCGTTGGGGCGCGTGTGCGCTCCTGCTCGCGCCGCCCTTTTGGGCCGCGTGCGAGTGGGCGAGGCTCGGCGTCATAGGTCAACTCTGGAACGCGCTCGGCTACTCGCAGGCTTTTCACACGTCGCTCATACAGGCCGCGCGCTTCGGCGGCGTCTACGCCGTCGGCTTCCTCGTCGTCTGCGTCAACGCCGCGCTCGCGTACGCGCTGCTGCTGCGCCGCGACACGCGCGGCATTGTGGTCTCGCTCGCGTCGCTCGCGTGCGTCGCGGTCGCGCTCTTCGGCATACAGTTGACCGCCGCGCCTTCTGTAGAGGGCGAGACGGCCGCGGTCGTCGTCGCCTTGCAGCCGAACGTCGTGCCCGACTTCAACCGCGGCGCGGCCGAGTACGATGTGTTGACGGAACGACACTTCGAGTTGAGCGCGGGGGCGCTTCGGAAGATCGATGAGAGCGGCGCTGTGGGAAGCATCAATGTTAAGGAGGGCGAGGATTGCGGGTGCGGGTTCGAGACGCCGCACGTACCCGCGCGCATCGTCGTGTGGCCCGAGTCGCCGATGAACTTCTCTTACGAGCGCAACGCGGAATTTCGCGAGCGCGTCGCGCGCTTCGTTAGTAAGAGCCACGCTTCACTGCTCTTCAACTCGCTCGAACCGACGAAGGACGGCGGCGGATATAACGCGGCCGTCCTCGTAAATGAGCAGGGCCGAGTCGTCGCACAGTATGATAAGATTCGCCTGATGCCGTTCGGCGAATACGTGCCGCTGCCGCGCTGGATGCCCGGCGCTGGTCTAATGCGCGGCGTCGTAGGCGACTTCACGCCGGGCGAGCACTACACGCTCATGCCGCTCGGCGGCGGCGGCGGCGACGAGAAGACGCAGTTGCGCGCGGGAGTCTTCATCTGTCTTGAATCGGCGTACCCGTACATCACTCGCCGCTTCGCTCGGGAAGGAGCCGACGTGCTCGTCGAGATGACGAACGACGCATATCAGGGCGACACCTCGATCATGCGACAGCACCTCTCGAACGCGGTCTTCCGCGCGGTCGAGACAGGCAGGACGCTCCTTCGAGTCACGAACACGGGTGTGAGCGCGCGCATATCGCCGCGAGGCACGGTCACGGAAGAGACCGGAAGATTCGAGGAGGCCGTGCGGACTTGGGAGGTCGCGCGCTCCGACGGCCGGCAGACCTTCTACACGAGGTTCGGCGATTCGTTCGTCGCCGCGTGTACTCTCATCTCGCTCTTGGCCGTCGCGTTGACGTTCGTGAGAAGGAAGACGGTTTCAGTCGTAGAATAATAACGTTCGAGCGCCTTTGTTGGAGGATGAATGTCTAGAGCCTTACAGTCGGAGAGTGAAGACAGGGACTTGCGCACGCGTGCGGATGAGTTGCGCACGCGCGTCGAACAGCTCGGGAGGTTTCTTTGATGTAGCCGCGAAGCGCGAAGAGCTTTTGAAATTGGAAGCGCGCGCGTCGGAGCCGGACTTCTGGAATGATCAGGAGGACGCGCAGAAGGTCTTGCAGCAGCGCAGCCGCGTCGAGCGCGTCGTCAAACGTCAGGAGGGCTTCGAGTCGAGCGTCGCGGACGCCGAGGTGCTCTTCGAGTTCGCGGCCGAGGACGAAGGAAGCGCGCGCGAGCTTCGCGAGTTGATTGAACGTCTTGAGCACGAAGTCTCCGAGGCCGAGACCGAGATGCTTCTGTCCGGCCCGCACGACGCGCGCAACGCCATCTGCACGGTGCAGTCGGGCGCGGGCGGCACGGACGCGCAGGACTGGGCCGAGATGCTCCTGCGCATGTATCTGAAGTGGGCCGAGAAGCGCGGCTTCAAGGCCGAGGTTCTCGACTACCAGCCGGGACAGGAGGCGGGCATCAAGGGCGCGACGTTCAGGGTCGAAGGCGAGTACGCGTACGGCCTTCTCTCTGCGGAGGCGGGCGTTCACCGCCTCGTTCGCATCTCGCCCTTCGGCACGGGCACGCGCGAGACTTCGTTCGCCTCTCTCTTCGTCTCGCCCGAGATAGACGAGAACATCGAGGTCGAGATAAACGAGAAGGATTTGCGCGTTGACACCTACCGCTCGACGGGCGCGGGCGGCCAGCACATAAACACGACCGACTCGGCCGTGCGCATCACGCACATGCCGACCGGGATAGTCGTCGCGTGCCAGAACCAGCGCTCGCAGCATCAGAATCGCGCCGTCGCGATGCAGGTCTTGCGGTCGCGGCTCTACGAGTTGGAGCTTGAGAAGCGTCGCGCGGAGACGGCCGTGCTCGAAGCGACCAAGTCGGACATCTCCTTCGGCTCGCAGATACGCAACTACGTACTCGCGCCCTATCGCTTGGTCAAGGACGCGCGCACGAAGGTCGAGCGCGGCGACGTTGACGCCGTACTCGCCGGAGACCTGGACGACTTCATACATGCCTACCTGCTCGCGCGCCGCGCGGCTTGAAGGCTTTTGAAAGGCTCTTGCCCGGTCGCGCCGTCCGGGTAAGGGTTGACTCTCACGGCGCGCCGCAACAAGTTGCCCCCCCGGCAATCAACAGACGCGTCAACGTCTTTAAAGGACGCATAGACTAAAGTACGCAGTCTTCGAGTTCCGCGAAGATCGAAGGTCGTATTGCACTCCTCGAAGAGGAGTGCCGCGACTGACTGCGTAGACGCGACCGAAACCCGGAGTGAGTAATGGCAACTGCACAGATTGAAGCGTGTCTGAAGGCGGGCGGCCCCTCGGCCCCGCGCAACACGCGGCGCAACGAGATACTGGCGATAGCGCTCTTCGCCTTGAGCGCGCTGCTGACGTTGTGCCTCGTCTCGTACAACCCTAACGACCCCTCTTGGGTCGCCGCGGGGGCGAGCGCCGCACGCAACTGGACTGGGCGCGTCGGGGCGAACGTCGCCGCCGCGCTCTTTCAGTCGTTCGGGCTGGCCGCGGCGCTGCTCCCGCTTCTACTCATCGCCGCCGCGTGGCGGCGTTTTCGTACGCGGCGGATTCACGCGCCTCTCTCGCGCGTCATAGGCTTAGCGGCGATAACGCTCGCGGTCGCCTCGCTCCTCGCGCTCTTCGTCACAGAGCCACTCTTCGACCACAGTTTCAACGCGGGCGGCTTCGTCGGCGTGCTCGCGGCCGAGAGTCTGAAGGGCGTGCTGAACACCGTGGGCGCGGCCGTGCTGCTCTCGGCGGTCGCGGCCGTCGGACTCCTGCTCGCGACTAACTTCTCGTTTGTCTCGGCGTACGACCGCGTCGCCGTGGCGGTCTCGAACCCGACCGGGGCGTTCCGTAAGACGTTCGAGCGCTTCAACGCTTGGCGCGCCGAGCGACGCGCACAGGCGCTCGCACGCGCTGACGCTCGCCGGGAGGCGCTTGCCGCGCGCGAGGCCGAAGCTCAGGCGCTCGCGGCGCAACCGGCCACGGTCGAAGAGGAGTTGTACCCGCAGACCGTCTCAGTTAAGCGCGGCTCGAAGAGCGCGACGGACTCGCCCGCGGCGTCGGCCATCAGGCGCAGCGCTGCCGCGCCCGAGACGGAAGAGAAACGCACGCGCGAAGAGGAAGTGCGCGCGCGACTCGCGCAGGCGGAGGCCGAGCTTGCCTCTATCGCAATCAACCCTTCAGCCCCGCCGTCCATCTCGGGCAAGACTTCCGACGCCGATTCGTCGAAGGCCGAGACTGCCGATGCGTTGAGGGCGCGCGCCGCGCGCCGCGTCGGCGTCGAGTCCGACTCCGCCGTCGCCGCCGCTCCGCCGCAGAAGATAAGAGAGACTGCGCGCCCCGTCGCGCCCGACGTGACGGACATGATAAGCACGGCGGCCGTCGTGCGTACGGAGTTGGGCGAAGAGGCGGCGGAGACGCCCTTCGAGCGCGAGCAGCCCGCGACGCTCGCGCGCGGCGCGAAGAGGCGCGCGGAGGTCGAGGCCGTCGCCTCGATGCTCAACTACAAGTATCCGCCGGTGGAGTTTTTGAACGCCGCGCCGCCGCGCCGCGAGCAGGCCGACGCGGAGCTTCTTGAGATAGCGAAGCGCGTCGCGGAGAAGTGCAAAGAGTTCAACGTCACGGGCCAGATAAAGCACATCTGCCCCGGCCCCGTCGTCACGACCTACGAGTTCAAGCCCGACCCCGGCGTCAAGTATTCGCGCGTCACGGGTCTCGTTGACGACCTCTGCATCGCGCTCGAAGCAGAGTCCATACGCATCGACCGTCTGCCCGGCAAGCCGCACGTCGGCATCGAGGTGCCGAACCCCGAGCGCGAGACGATCTTCCTGCGCGAGGTCTTA
>JBJMGR010000371.1:0-8385 GCA_045807805.1 Pyrinomonadaceae bacterium
AAGAGTCAGGTGCGCGTCGTCACGGAGTTCATGGGCGGAGGCTTCGGCGCGAAGTTCGGCGCGGGAAACTTCGGCGTGCTCGCGACGCACCTCTCGAAGAAGGCTGGCGCGCCCGTGCGTCTGATGTTAGACCGAAAGGACGAGCACCTCTCGGTCGGCAATCGCCCCGACTCAGTCCAGCGCCTACGCATCGGCGCGAAGCGCGACGGCACGCTCACGGCGATTCACCTCGAAGCCTACGGCACGGCCGGGACGGGCACGGGCGCGGGCTGCGCGGGGCCCGCGCAGAACATGTACGCGTGCGGCGCGATAGCCACGGAAGAGTCTGACGTGTTCACGCACGCAGGCCCGGCCGCGGCCTTCCGCGCGCCCGGACACCCGCAGGGCTGCTTCGCTCTAGAGCAGTTGATAGACGAGTTGGCGGAGAAGTTGAGCGTTGACCCGCTCGCGCTGCGTGACAGGATTGATAAGAGCGACGCGAGGCGAGAGGAGCGACGCATCGGCGCGGAGCGAGTCGGCTGGCCGCGTCGCCACGCGCCGGGCGCGGACGCAGGTGCGTTGAAGCGCGGCTTGGGCGTGGCGCAGGCGGTCTGGTATCGCTTCGTCGATATGGACTCGTCGGCCGAAGTTCGCATCACACGCGACGGCTCGGTCGAGCTGATGTCGGGCGTGCAGGACATAGGCGGCGGCATACGCACGGCACTCGCGCAGGTGGTCGCGGAGGAGTTGGGCTTAAGCCCGCGGGACGTGACCGTGCGCATAGGCGACACGGCGTTCCCCGCAGGCCCCGCGTCGGGCGGGAGCGTGACGACCGGCTCGATTACCCCTCCTGCGCGCAACGCCGCGCACAAGGCGAAGCGGCAACTCGTCGAACAGGTCGCGCAAGCGTTCGGCACGACGCCCGACCGCATCGTCCTCAAAGGCGGGCAAGTGCTCGTCTATGACACCGACCCCGGACGCGAAGACGGCGACACGAAGGGACGCTCCTATAAAGCAGCGCCGGTCAAGATTCTCTCCTTCCGGCAGGCGGCGTCGAAGTTGCAGACCGAGCAGATAGCGGCGCGCGCCGACCGTAGCAGAGACTACAGCGCCGCCGGCGAAGGTGCGGCGGGCAGGCGAATCATCTACGGCGGCGTCCAGTTCGCGGAGGTCGTCGTGGACACGGAGACCGGCGTGATAAAGGTCGAGCGCGTCGTCGCGATTCACGACTGCGGCCGTCCTTTGAATCCGCTCGCGCTTGAGAGCCAGATAAACGGCGGCATACTTCAGGGCATCTCCTATGCGCTCTACGAAGACCGCGTGTTAGATAGACAGACGGGCCGCATGGTCAACGCGAACCTCGAACAGTACAAGATCGTCGGCTCGCGCGAGACTCCGAAGATTGAGTCTGTCATCATCGAAGAGTACCTCGGCCGAAGCTCTACCGACGCGGGCGGCATAGGCGAGCCTTCGACCATTCCGACGGCCGCTGCCGTCGCGAACGCGGTCTACAACGCGACGGGCGTGCGTATGCGAGAGCTTCCGATGACGCCCGCGCGAGTCCTCGCCGCGTTGGGCAGAGGCGCGAAGGGAGGTGCCGCGTGAACAGCTTCGAGTGGACGGAAGCCGCGACGGTCGCAGACGCTTTGACGCAGGTCGGCGGCGGCTCGGTCGTGAAGGCGGGCGGGCTAGACCTGCTCGACCGTATGAAGGAGGGAATTGACTCGCCTTCGCGCCTCGTCAACATAAGAAACGTGCGCGAGCTGCGCGGCGTGCGGCAAGAGAGCGGCGGGAGTCTATGGCTCGGGCCTCTCACGACGCTCGCGGAGTTGGACTCGCACCCCGTCGTGCGCCAGAAGTTCAAGGCTCTCGCGGACGCCGCCGGGCACGCGGCGACGCCGCAGATTAGAAACGTCGCGACGCTCGGCGGGAATCTCTTGCAGCGCCCGCGCTGCTGGTACTTCCGCTCCGAAGATTTTCACTGCCGGAAGAAGGGCGGGAGCACCTGCTTTGCGCATGAGGGCGAGAATCAGTATCACGCGATCTTCGGGAACGAGGTCTGTGCGATTGTTCATCCTTCGGCGACGGCGACGGCGCTCGTCGCGCTCGAAGCGCGAATCGAGTTGACGGGGCTTAAGGAGAAGCGCGAGATCGCGCTCGAAGATTTTTTCCTGACGCCCGAAGAGGACGTGCGCCGCGAGAACAAGCTCGGCGAGCGCGAGTTGATAACGGGCGTGCGCGTCCCTTCGCCCGTGCATCCTGTGCGTAGCGCGTACCTCAAGCAGGGCGAGAAGGAGTCTTTCGACTGGCCTCTGGCGGACGTGGCCGTCGCGCTCAACATAACGGGCGGCACGTGCCGCGTCGCCTCGGTCATACTCGGCGGGGCAGCGCCCGTGCCTCTGCGCGCGTCAGAGGCGGAGAAGGCTGTGGTCGGAAAGGCCGTCAACGAAGAGACGGCGCGCGCGTCCGCGAAGGCTGCCGTCCGTGGCGCGACGCCACTCACGCAGAACGCTTACAAGCTGCCGATATTCGAGACGCTCGTGCGGCGCGCTCTGCTCGCGGCGGCGGCGGGCGCGGGAGGTGGCCTTAAAAAATGAGCGACACTGTAGAGGTCGAAACAGGCGAGGCGGAGTCCGTCGAAGTTGGGGCGGGCGGAGCCGAGGCGGAGGAGACTTGCGTGTGCCGTAGGCTTCGGACGAAGACCGCGTTCGGGTCGTTCCGCGGAAAACCCTATGCGTGGCAGTCGGGCCGCTCGACGACGGCCGTCTACTGGTGCCTGCGCACGATGGAGACCGTAGGCCCGGACGATTCTTTCGCGCACCCGCACGCGTGCCTGTGCGGGCGCGTCTGCTTTGAAGCACCGGAGTGAAAGGGTCTGTAACTTAATCCTGCTACGCCCCCGCCTCACACACTGTGGCGTATGAAACTCAAATGCCCGCAATGCGGGTCTGCGAACGAATTAGAAGAGACGAATGACGCGGGAGCGCGCCAGCGCGCTTCGTGCGGTGCGGACGTGTCTAAAGCGGACGCGCGCGTGCGGCGCGTGGGTGGTTACGACGGTTACGCAGTCGGCCGTCGAGTGTTGAAGTTCGTGCCCGCCTGGTTTCTCCTGTGCGTCGCTTGCTTCGTCTTCGTCCTGCTTCTGTTCAAGTGGGCCGCGCGGCCCGTCGGGAATGCGGGCGCGCGGGAGGAAGAGTTCAGGAACGAGGCGACGAACCGGCCGCCGCCGCGCTCGCCGCCCGACTCGCACGCGAACGCGAAGCCCTCGGGCCGTACGCGCGAAGATGCGGTGCGCGGGGCCGAGCCTTCCGAGCCCGAGACCGGCGACGCGCCCGCGACGGAGGCAGGCGTTCAGCGCGCGGGCGACGCACAGAGCGTAAGCGAAGCCGAAGAGATTGCGTCTTACTCCGTGCAGGCGGGCGCGTTCGACGACCGCTCGCAGGCGAACGAACTCGTGTCGCGCCTGCGAGCGGCGGGCTTCGACGCGCGAGTGGTCGAGGCGGAAGACTCCCGGCGCTTCCGCTTTCAGGTTCGCAGCGGGCTCTTCCACACGCGCGAAGAGGCCGCGCGCCTCGCCGCGCAACTGCGTCCCAAAGGCTTCGGCCAGACGGTCATCATCGAGCCCGCCAAACCGTAGCGCGAAGACAGAACCGCGAACGGTAGCGAGCGGGTAATTGCAGGATCAACCGCAGAGACAGAGAGGCACGGCTAATTGAGTGTTAGCCGTGCCTCTCTGTCTGCGGTGGTGAAACTACCCGCTCACTACCGTTCGCGGTTCTGTTAAATCTTATGCGACGAGGACGCGCTTGCCGCCGGGTTGGGAGGTGTACTGGCGGGCGGGCGAGATGAGCGCGCCATAGGTCTCGGAGATAATCTTCTCCGCGCCTTCGGCGTTGACGGGCTTCGAGAAGAAGTAGCCCTGGCCGTTCTCGCAGCCGAGCTTCTGCAAGAGGAAGAGCTGCTCGTTCGTCTCGACGCCCTCGGCCACAACGTCCATGCCGAGGTTCTGCGCGAGCACGATGATGGTGCGGACGATCTCCGTGTTCTCGTTGTTCTCGCTCATGCGCGTGACGAACGAGCGGTCGATCTTGAGCGTGTCAATCGGGAAGCGGTGGAGGTAGGAGAGAGAAGAGTAGCCCGTGCCGAAGTCGTCTATGGCGAGCTGCACGCCGAGCGCGCGCAGTTGTCGGAGCATGTCGGTCGCGGTGTCTATGTTCTCCATGACGACCGACTCGGTGATTTCGAGCTTGACCGTCTGCGGCTTGACGCCCGTCTCCTGAAGAATCGTGGAGAAGGAGCTGATGAGCGTGTTCTGGCTGAACTGCTTGGACGAGAGGTTGACGCTGATGAAGAGCGGCGGGTCAACGGGGAATATCTTCTGCCAGCGCTGCATCTGCTTGCACGCCTCGTGCATGACCCACTCGCCGAGTTGAATAATCATGCCCGTCTCTTCGGCGACCGGGATGAAGTCCATCGGCGAGATGAAGCCGCGCTCGGGGTGCTGCCAGCGCACGAGCGCCTCGAAGCCGCGCAGTCGGAAGTTGTCGAGCGCGACGATGGGCTGGTAGTGGAGCAGGAACTCGTCGCGCTCAAGGGCGCGGCGCATGTCGGTCTCCATCTGTAGGAGGTTGATGGCGCGCGCGTGCATCGCCTTGTCGAAAATCTCGTAGCGCGCTTTGCCTAAAGACTTCGCGCGATACATCGCCGTGTCGGCGTCGCGCAGAATGTCTTCGGCGCGCTCGTAGCCGGTAGACGAGGGCGCGATGCCCATGCTGACGGTCGTGAAGACCTCGCGGCCACTCAGCGTGAAGGGGATGCTCAACTCCTTCTGCACGCGCTCGGCGACCTGCACGGACTCCGACTCGTCCTCTATGTCCTCGACGAGCACCGTGAACTCGTCGCCGCCGAGTCGCGCGACGGTGTCGCCGGGGCGCAGGTGCTTCTTGAGGCGGTCTGCTATTCCGACGAGCAGTTGGTCGCCGATGGTGTGGCCGAGAGAGTCGTTGATGACCTTGAAGCGGTCGAGGTCCAGGTATAGAACGGCGAACTTCGTCGTCAGGCTCCGGCGCGAACGCGCAATAGCGAGCTTGAGGTGATCCATGAAGAGCGCGCGGTTCGGCAGTCCCGTCAGGGCGTCGTGGAAGGCGTCGTGGTGCAACTGCTGCTCGGCGAGCTTGCGGTCTGTGATGTCCTGAATCTGGAAGATGAGGTGCGCGCTCTTGATGTACTGGTCGCGCACGAGCGAGACGCTCCAGTGAACCCATACCTCGTGGCCCGACTTGTGTATGTAGCGCTTCTCCATCTGCGACGCCTGCACCTTGCCCTTGAGAAGCTGGCCTATGTTCGAGAGCGCGGTCGGGAGGTCGTCCGGGTGCGTGATGGAGAGGAAGTCCGTGAGCAGAAGCTCCTTCTCTGTATAGCCGAGTATGTGGCACAGGGAGCGGTTGACCTGTAGCCAGCGCCCTTCGGTCGAGACTATCGCCATGCCGATGGCCGCGAAGTCGAAGGCCGAGCGGAAGCGGTCGCTCTCGGCCGCCTTCTCGCGCTCGTCGTTGGCGGCCTGCGCGGCCTGCGCGTCGCGGTCTGAGAAGAACTGCGCGCGCACGATGAAGGCCGCGAGGCACGCGGACGCCCCGACCGTGACCGCCACGCCCGTTCCGAAGAATCGCACGCCGTACCCTGCTGCGAGCGCCGAGGCGAACGCCGCGAGGTTGCCGATTAGTTGCCAGAGGAAGGCGTGCGCGCCGTCACGCCACGCAGACTGGTTGATGCGGTACGAGACGCCGAGCGCGTAGACGCAGGAGCCCGCGAACGACTGCACGAGCACGGCGATGCATGCGGCGTTGAGTGTCGTGGTCGTGGGCAGCGCGCTGGTCATCTCCGTCAGCACGCCCGAGGAGAGCCTGAGCGTCCAGACGACCGCGAACGAAGAGAGTGCGGCGACCGCCGCGCGGAACCCGGATGCCTTCCAGTCCCTTCGCTCGGAGAGCGCGGAGCAGAGCCCGACCGACGCGGCCATGATTACGGCCGTCTCGCCGTCGAAGAGCAGCATCGAGAGGAAGGCGAAGCCTTCGGCGAAGGGGAAGTGCCAACTGGAGCGCGGGCGTCCGTCGAAGTGCGTCGAGACCTGCACGGCGAGCAGCGCGAGCAGCAGCGGCGCGGAGTTGAGTTGCGCGAAGGGGAGGCGCAAGGTGGAGAAGAGCAGCACGACCGCCCCGGCGGCGAGGAGCGTGTTGACGAACTGCTTCGGGAAACGCTGTCCTTCGGCTATCTCTATAGTCATGTTCGTTGTCGGGGAGGGGTTGTGTGTGTGCGGATGGCCGACGCGTTTGTCGGGTGGCCCGCACGCCCCCGCCATCCCAAGTCAATTGCGGTGCCAGAAGGCACGGCGGGGAAAGGGCTTGAATAAGCGGCGAAAAAGCCTTTTAGAGAATGGAGCGCGGCTATCGGGTCGCGGCTTCGGTCAGTGTGACGAACACTTGCCAGGCAATCTGACGGGAAGAGAGAACGACTTTGTCAGTCTGCTCGGCGGGAAGTGAGTCTTGAAAGGCCGGGTTCACTCACGGGAGCGCTCCCTTCGTCGCGCTTCGGGGCAGGGCGTGCGCGGGACGGCGTAAGCCACCCGCAATTTCATCCTAGCACACGGCTTTATGCTTTGAGGAGAAAAATTTTTTGTGTCCGCGCGCGTACCGAACGGCCGACGTTAGCGAGCGGCTATTGTCTGGGCCGCATGGCGTGGCGTTCAGTTTTGACCTTAGTCGGCGGTGAAGAAAATACTCGTCCCGTGAAAAAAGTTCTTGTCGTGTGCGGCCCGCGAGTGCTAGTTTTGAAGTGGCCCCTCGCGCGTACTCGGTCGCCCGACCGTACGCAACTCCACGGCTTCGACGAAGCCGCACACGACCTGCCCGAACGGCCTTTTACGCGTCGCCCGACGCGGCCGCAAGCAGCACAGACATTCGAGCAAGCGGGAAGTTTTCGCTCTATCCTCAAGAACGGAGGCCGACGCCCTTGCACGCCCTACTTCTCACAATAGTCGAAGCCATCGAGCCGGCACGCGTGCGTGGGCTGATGGAGAACGTCTTCGACGACCTCCATCGCCTGCTCGGCTACGTCGAACAGCTCAAGGCCGTGCTCGACTCGCCCGAAGGAATCACGCACGCGCTACTCCTGCTCGAAGCCTTGCGCGCCGAGGCGCTCGCGACCGCCCACGGGCTCGACTCTGAATGCGAGACGGGCCATCTCCCCACAGACCTCTCCGAAGAGCTTGAGCGCACGGGCTTCGCCGTACGCCACGAGCTAAGGGCCGTGTTCGGCCGCGTGGTCGTCGGGGTCGAACATCTGGAAGACGCTTCGGAGGCGCGCGTGCGTCTCGCCGAAGCTCACGACCTTCTGCGCAACTGCTTCCAGCAGTCAACCATCGCGCTCGCGCAGCTTCTTCGCCCCTCCTTCGACGGCGCGGACATCTTTGAAGACCTACGCGTCAAGCGCGAAAACTCGCGACGCCTCTACGAAGACTTAGACGCCTTGCTGCGCAGCGCGCGCAGCGCCGAACGTCGCGCAGACCGACTCTCGCTCACACTCTTCAACGCGCGACTCGAACACTTCCGCTGCGACAGCATGCGCCACCTCATGAAGAAGGACACAGAGACCTGCCTGACCTTCGTCGAAGACTTCCGCGCGCTGCCCGCGCAAGGCGAGGCCCCGCGCTTCTTCCTGCACCGCTTCTCCTGCTACCTCGAAATCCTCGTCAAGCACGTCAGCATGCGCTCCGTCCTCTCGAAGGATGCGCACGCCCTCGCCGCCTGAGATACGAACGCTGTCACGCCGGGCAAGAGGAAAAAAGAGTGACGGCATTAGTGCCGCCACTCTTTTCGCACGTCTTCTTAGGATGGGCCGCGTCTACGTCTGCGCGTGCGTCGGCTCGGTCGGTCTCCGGCTGCTCTTGCGCATCGGCCTCTCGACGTGCGAGGCGCTCTCCCAAGCGGCGAGCGCCGAAGGGTCCGCGGCGAGACTGTTGCGCACGAGCGCGTCCTCGCGGAGCTTTCGCGTACGGAGCTTCGCCCCTTCGACTGGTCGAGCACCAGCGACTTCAAGCCCTCTATGAGTACTTGGCAGTACTTACATGAACGCGAGTGTTGATTTTAAAAATATTCCTAACGACCTACATTTCACAGAGCTTATTGAAGTGACCTATTCTTATGAAAATTTGATGCCCGCGGGGGTTATTCCTTTTAAAAATATAAACATCAAATGATGATCCGTGAGCCTTCCGCTCTCGGATGATTCGATTTAAAGGAGAGCGGGGGAGATAAGAAAAGGCTGCTTTTTCAAGCAGCCTTTTCTTATTGAATGGGTCGGGTGGGGCTCGAACCCACAACTCTCGCCTTAAAAGGGCGATACTCTACC
>JBJMGR010000372.1:0-6632 GCA_045807805.1 Pyrinomonadaceae bacterium
CACGAGCGCGACGGCTCGCTCAGGAAGAACCCGCTCGGAATAAGACTGACGGGCTGCCCGCTCGACGAGAAGATTTCCGAGATGCACGTGCTCCAACGCGACGGCGACCCGCTCGCGGCGCTCGCCGTCGTCATCATAGACAACCCGATGTGTCCGGGCACGGGCCACCGCATCTGCAACGACTGCATGAAGGCGTGCATCTTCCAGAAGCAGGAGCCGGTCAACATCCCGCAGGCCGAGACAGGCATACTCACGGATGTGCTTTCGCTTCCATACGGCTTTGAAATCTACGGGCTGCTCACGCGCTGGAACCCGATCAACGCGAAGCGCCCTTACGCGCTGCCTTACAACGGCAAGAACGTGCTCGTCGTCGGACTCGGCCCCGCGGGCTACACGCTCGCGCACTTCCTCTTGAACGAAGGCTTCGGCGTCATCGGGATTGACGGGTTGAAGATTGAGCCGTTGGACGCCGCGTTGACGGGCGAGGGAGGCCGCCGCGTGCCGCGAGCGGTGCGCGACGTGGGCGAGATCGAGTCGGAGTTAGACCGACGCGTGCTCGCGGGCTTCGGCGGCGTGTCGGAGTACGGCATAACGGTGCGCTGGGACAAGAACTTCCTGACTGTGATGCACCTGACGCTCGCGCGCCGCGAGCGCTTCCGCTTCTACGGCGGCGTGCGCTTCGGCGGGACGCTCTCGATTGAAGACGCCTGGGAGTTGGGCTTCGACCACATCGCGGTCGCGACGGGCGCGGGCAAACCGACGCTCGTCTCGATGAAGAACAACCTGATACGCGGCATACGCAAGGCGTCGGATTTTCTGATGGCCTTGCAGTTGACGGGCGCTGCTAAACAGGACTCGATGGCGAATCTGCAAGTCCGTCTGCCCGCGGTCGTCATCGGTGGGGGCTTAACGGCGATAGACACCGCGACCGAGCTATTCGCCTACTACCCCGTGCAGGTCGAGAAGACTCTTCACAGGTTCGAGGAGTCGGTCGAGGCGTTCGGCGAAGAGGAGATTTTAAAACGTTTCGACCCCGAAGAGCGCGCGGTGCTCGAAGAGTATCTTGAGCACGGGCGCGCCGTACGCGCCGAGCGAGAGCGGGCCGCGCGCGAGGGCGATGCGCCCGACTTCGTGCCGCTCGTGCGCGCGTGGGGCGGCGTCTCGATAGTCTACCGCAAGCGCCTTTTGGATTCGCCCGCCTACCGGCTCAACCACGAGGAGATAATCAAGGCGCTCGAAGAGGGAATCTCGATTATAGAGAACATGTCGCCCGCCGAGGCCGTGCCGGACGAACACGGGGCGGTGAGCGCCGTCGTCTTCGAGCGCGTGACGCGCGACCCCGAGACGGGCAAGTGGCACGTTAACTGCGACGACCGTCTGCGAGTGCCCGCGCGCACGGTCTGCGTCGCGGCGGGCACGAGCCCGAACACAATCTACGAGCGCGAGCGCCCCGGCACCTTCGCTTTAGACGACTGGCGCGAGTTCTTCGCGCCGCACAGGGTCGAGCGAGACCGCGACGGTCGGTTTCAACTCGTGCCCGCGGCGAAGGGCGAGCGAGGCTTCTTCACCTCGTATGAAGAGGGCGGCCGCTTCATCACCTACTACGGCGACAACCATCCCGTGTACGCGGGCAACGTCGTGAAGGCGATGGCGTCGGCGAAGGACGGCTTCCCGGAGGTCGTCGCGCTCTTCGCGGAAGAGATTGCGGCCCTTCGCTCGGAAGACCGGGCGGCGCGCGAGGAGTCTTTCGAGCGGCTCGTCGAGACTTTGGATGAAAACTTGATCGCGCGCGTCGAGCGCGTGGATCGTCTGACGGACACGATTGTCGAGGTCGTCGTGCGAGCGCCCGCGCAGGCGCGCAAGTTTCATCCCGGCCAGTTCTACCGCTTGCAGAACTACGAGACGGACGCGCCCTCCTTCGGCGACACGAAGTTGACGATGGAGGGCCTGGCGCTCACGGGCGCGTGGGTTGATAAGGATGCGGGCCTCCTCAGTCTCATCGTGCTTGAGATGGGCGCTTCGTCGCGACAGTGCGCGATGCTTCGGCCCGGTCAGGAGGTCGTCGTCATGGGGCCGACGGGGACGCCGACCGAGATACCGACGGGCGAGACGGTGCTGCTCGCGGGCGGCGGTCTGGGTAACGCCGTGCTCTTCTCCATCGCCAAGGCTTTGAAGTCGGCGGGCAACCGCGTCATATACTTCGCGGGCTACAAGGACGGCAAAGACCTCTTCAAGCGCGAGGAGATCGAAGAGGCCACCGACCAGGTCATCTGGTCTACGGACACCGGCCGCGAAGTAGAGCCGCGACGCGCGCAGGACAGGCACTTCCGGGGCAACATCGTACAGGCCATACTCGGTTACGCGTCGGGGAGTTTCGGCCCGCCGCTCTTCGACCTGCGCGAAGTCGAACGCCTCATCGCCATCGGCTCCGACCGTATGATGGCCGCCGTCAAGCAGGCACGTCACACAGTGCTCGCGGAGCACCTCAACCCCGCGCACGTCGGCGTCGGCTCTATTAACAGCCCGATGCAGTGCATGATGAAGGAGGTCTGCGCGCAGTGCCTATGCAAGCACGTTGACCCCTCGACGGGCGAGGAGTCGTTCGTCTTCTCATGCTTCAATCAAGACCAGCCGCTCGACCTCGTTGACTTCCAGCATCTCAACGCCCGGCTACGCGCCAACACCGTTCAGGAGAAGCTCGCCAATCTCTGGCTCGACCGGCTGCTCGACGGGGCCGCGCGGGCATAAGGTCTCCGACGACTGAAGCCGCGCGCCTGACTCTCGCCAAACTTCGGGGCGGGTCTTTATATTTTCCGCGCCCGCGCGCCTCTTCGGGCGCAAGAAGAGTTAAGACTTTCCACTCCGTGTTGATCGATTAACTCAACGCTTCGCGCGTTCGCGCTCCGACGTTAAGCGGCGATAAGCCTCGTCGCGCGTCAGACCCAACTCGCGCGCCGCGCGCTTGAGTGCGGCGCGCGGGTCTAAGCCTTCGGCTTCGAGCGCGGCCACGCGTTCGGCCACACTCGAAGATGACGGAGAACTCGCGGCCCCTCCCTCTCCCTCTATCACTTCGCGGTCGATCACGAGAACCATCTCGCCGCGCGCCGAAGCCTCGTCGGTGAAGCGCGCGGCCAACTCACTCAAGCGCCCGCGCGCGATCTCCTCGTGCAGCTTCGTCAATTCGCGCGCCACGACGGCCTCGCGCTCGCCGAGGACTTCGCGAGCGTCCGCGAGTGCCTGCGCGATGCGGTGCGGCGTCTCGTAGAAGACGAGCGTTGCGCGAAGCCCGCGCACCGTCGAGAGGCGTTGCCGACGCGCGTGCGCGCGCGCGGGCAGAAAGCCGCCGAAGTAGAACTCGTCGGTCGGCAGCCCCGACGCGATGAGCGCGGCGACGAACGCCGAAGGGCCGGGAACGGGCACGACGCGCAAGTCTCTCTCAACGCACGCGCGCACGACGCGGTAGCCGGGGTCGTTTATGCCGGGCGTGCCCGCGTCCGAGACGAGCGCGACGCTCGCGCCCTCTTCAATCATTCGCGCAAGCTCCTCCCCTCGCTCGCGCTCGTTGTGTTCGTGGTAGCTGACGGTGCGCGCGCGTATCCCGAAGTGTTCGAGGAGGCGGCGGGTGTGGCGCGTGTCCTCGCACGCGACCACGTCCGCCTCCGCGAGCACGCGCAGCGCGCGCCGCGTCACGTCCTCAAGATTCCCTATGGGCGTGGCGACGAGATAGAGCGTCCCCTTCGTCTCAGACATGCCGGAGAGTATAGAGGGAAGAAGGCGGAAGGCAGAAAGCAGAAGGCGGAAGGCAGAAAGCAGAAGGAGCCTTGTGAGCACGGCCCGCGCGGAATGAAGGAAGGCAGCCGGTCAGCATTACGCTTCCGACTGCCTTCTGCTTACTGCTTTCTGCCTTCTGCCTTCCGCCTTCTGTTTATTCCGGGTAGCCGTAGCCGCCGTCGCGGCGGTTGTCGCGGTTATCTCGGTTGTCGCGGTTATCTCGGTTGCGACGCCAGTCGTCGTTGTTGCCGTTGTAGCCTCCGTTGTCGTTGAAGCGAAGGTTATAGATGTTCGCGACGGTGCGGAGGTCGTTGCGAAGCTGATTCCAGTCGTTGCCCGTGCGGCCGTCGAGTCGGACGCGGCCCAGCATGCGGCCTATCTGCGAAGCCTGGTCGAGTAGTTGCCGGGCCTCGTCGGAGCTTCGGTAGAGGTCATTGCTGTCGCCCGCCACGCCGCGGAAGCGGCCGGCGGCGTTGCGAAGGTCGCGCGCCTCCTGATTGATGTTGTCCTCGCGGCGCGTGCCGTTGACGCGGCTGTCGTCGAGCGAGCGGTCTATGTCGCGCTGTAGGTCTCTGCTTCGGTCGTCTATGCGGCGGGCGAGGTCACGGAGTTCCCTGCGCTCGTAGTCGCTCATGCGACCGCCGCGGCGTCCGTATGTACCGTTGTCGTCGCGACGGCCGTTGCGCCCGTTGTCGTGGTCGCGCTCCTGCTCGGCTCGGTCGCGTATGCGATCCCAGATTGAGCCTTGAGCGTTGGCCGTCGAGGGCGAGAGGAATGCCGCGAGGGCGAGCGCTGCTAAGGCCGGAAGAGTGAAACGTCGGTTGATCATCTGCTTATCTCCTTCTTTTTCTCTGCCGCTTCCGACCGGGGAAACATGGGGGCGGCAACCATTCCGCACGCGGAGTCGGCAAGAGCCGTGCCGCCGCAGGCGTGAAGGAGATTAACGGCGAGTCTTCGGGAAATTCGCGGCCGTCCGCGCGGCACGGTTTGGCGTGTGCGAGAGCAGACGCGGAGAGCGCGCCGGGTCTTGCGCGTTCCAAAACGTGCAGGCCGCGCCCGATATCGTCGGCGCGTTTGTGCGCGGAAGTCTACGGCGCTTTTTATGAAGAGGAGGTATTAGAGGAGTATTAGTTGAGGAGCCGCGCGACGTGTGCGCGGAGGCGTTCTTCGAGGAGTTCGGTGCGCGCTCCGTTCTTGTCCAGGACGAGCCAGCGCGCGTCTTCGAGGCCCGAAGGGACGAGCAGAAACTCTTCGTCGCGCTTGCGGTCGCCGAAGTGTCCCGCGCGCGCCGATGCGAGTCCGCCGCCGCGCACGATGCCGTCGCGCGGCGCGCGCGGCCATCCAGCCTCTACCGTGAGCGAGCGCAGGCCGCGGCTTAAAGTGAGTCGCGTGCCGACCATCGTCGAAGTGCCGACGCGGAAGCGGTGCGAGTCCGTGCGCGCGAGCGTGAGTCCCGCGCCCGCGCGGTTCAGTTCGCCCGCCGCGGTCATGAAGGAGTCGAGCAGCCACTCGACGGCGCGCGCGCGGACGGAATCATTCGACGCGCGCAGCGAGAGATATTCGAGCACGTCGCCGCGCCCCTGCGCGCGTGCGCGCCCTTGCGCCTCGGCCATCCTGCTGTCGTAATCTTCGTCGAAGCCGCTCACGTTTCCAGTCCACTCTTCTTCGATGTTGCCCCGAAGTCTCCGCCCTTTGACGAGCGCGCGCCGGTTGCCGTCTCGGCGCGCGGCGATGTTATCATGCCCGCACAGGCTAAGACAGCAAACCCGACGCGGCGTAAGATTCCGAGAGTCAAAACCGAAGTGTTCTCACGAGTCGAGACCGAAGCGAAGTCGAGGCTTTACTATATGAGACTACCTTTTCGCCACGACCGCCGAGACGCGGCGCGGCCACTCCTCCTCCTCATGCTCCTCCTCCTCACCCTCGTCGCGCCCGCGTCTCTCACAGGGGCCAACGCGTCGGCCCGGCAGCGTCGCGGCGAAGGCTCGCGCCGCGCGCAGGTCTCGACACGCAGGCCCGCGAAGCCGCGCCTAGTCCTGCTCATAGCCGTTGACCAGTTTCGCTACGACTACCTTGAACGCTTCGGCGAACTCTTCGCGGAGAACGGACTGAGGCGTCTCATGCGCGACGGCGCGTCGTGGACGGACGCGAACTACGACCATATTCCGACCGAGACCGCGCCCGGCCACGCGACGATGTTAACGGGCGCCTGGCCTTCGGAGACGGGCATCATCTCGAACGAATGGTTCGACCGCGCGACGAACAGGCCGGTGTCCAACTCGCAGGACTTCTCCGTCTCTCGTCTCGGCGGCAAAGACCCCGACCCCATCTCAAGCCCGCGCGCTCTTCTCTGCTCGACGCTCGGCGACGAGTTGAAACAGGCGACGGGCGGCCGCTCGAAGGTCATCGGCGTCTCGCTCAAAGACCGCGCGGCCATGCTCCCCGCCGGACGCATGGCCGACGCCGCCTACTGGTACAGCACGCAGACGGGCGAGTTCATCTCGTCCACGTACTACTTCGCCGACCGGCCCGAGTGGGTCAAGGAGTTCAACGACGAGAAGCGCGCCGACAAATATTTCAACGAAAAGAGGAGTTGGGAGCGTCTCCTTAACGACGACGACAAAAAATATGAGCGGCTCGCCGGACGCGACGACGCGCCTTGGGAGAAGCTCGTCGGTCACGACGGCGCGGCGACGTGGATTAAGATTACAGGGAGCCCACGGTTCGAGTTCCCATACGACATCTACAAGTGGTTCGAGAAGACCGGCCCCGACTTCTACGAGGCGCTGACCTTCTCGCCCTTCTCGAACGAGATGCTTCTCGCGTTCGCCGAACGGGCCATCACGAACGAGCACCTCGGC
>JBJMGR010000373.1:0-39737 GCA_045807805.1 Pyrinomonadaceae bacterium
CAGCCCGGCATCCTCCACCGCCGGCTTGATTATCTGGTTGTAGGTCTTATCAAGGTCGAGCGTGCGCTTCGTCTCGAAGTCCATCTTCTTGCCGAAGCCCATCACGACAAAGCAGGTGCCTTTTTTTTCCGCCGCTTTCTCTTTAGACATCTGAGAGGTCTCCTGATTGAAAGGGCCGTTGCCGAACAGCCTGTGCCGCGTTCGTATGAGGAAGGTGCGCGGGAGCGCATCCTCTGCGAAGCCGTCTCGCGGGAGCGACATTATCCGGCCAAACGGAGCGCATTTCAACAGGAATCTTCGCGCACCCCGTCGCCGCCGCCGCCGCTCACTCGACGGCGCGGAGGACGATGCACTTGAGGTAGAAGGTCTCCGGGACGCCGACGAGAACGGGGTGGTCTGAGGACTGCGCGCGGCGCTCGACTATCTGAACGCGGCGTCGTGCGTCGCGTGCGGCCTCACTGATGACTTCGAGGAAGAGAGGCTCTGTCATGTGGTAAGAGCAGGTGCATGTGACGAGCACGCCGCCCGCGTCGAGCATCTTCAGCGCGCGCAGGTTTATCTCTTTGTAGCCGCGCGCGGCCGCCGCGACGCTCGCGCGGTTCTTGGCGAAGGCGGGCGGGTCGAGCACAATCGTCTGGAACCTTTCGCCCGCCGCCTCCAACTCGCGCAGCGCGTCGAAGACGTTCGCCTCGCGGAACTCCACGTTCGACGCGCCGTTCAACTCCGCGTTCGAGCGCGACGCGGCGACCGCATCCGCCGATATGTCTAAGCCGAGCACGCTCTCGCACGCGGAGGCGATGCTCAAGGCGAATCCGCCGTTGAAGGTGAAGCAGTCGAGGGCGCGCCCACGCGCGTGACGGCGCGCGGCGGCGTGGTTCTCGCGCTGGTCGAGGAACGCGCCCGTCTTCTGACCGCCCAGGGGTGCTACCCGGAAGCGCGTGCCATGCTGCGAGATTTCCAACTCGCCCGGCTCTTCGCCATAGAGCACGCCCGACTGCGAGGGCAAGCCTTCGAGCGCGCGCACGCGCACGTCGTTGCGCTCGACGACGGAGCGCGGCGCGAACTCTTCGACGAGCAACTCCACGAGCATCGCCTTCAGAGCTTCCGAGCCTTGGGAGAGCGTCTGCAAGACGAGCACGTCGGCGTAGCGGTCAACGATGACGGAGGGCAGTAGGTCGCCCTCGGAGTAGACGAGTCGGAACGCGTCGGCCTCGCGTTCGACACCGGAGCGCCTCGCGGCGGCCGCGCGCAGACGACCGCGCCACCATTCGCGGTCAAGCTCCTCTTCGCGCGTCGTAAGAAGACGCAGGGCTATCTCCGAGCGCGAAGAGTAGAACGCGCGCCCGACCGCTCGGCCCCTCTCGTCGCGCACGAGCACGACCGAGCCTCCTTCAACGTCCGCCGCGTCGCGCACGTCCGTGCGGTAGACCCAGAGGTGCCCGCCGCGCACGCGCTCCGCTCCGCGCCGCGTGATTACGACATGCGAACGGCTCATCTTCTCTCCTTCGCGTTCAATTGAAGCACGCGTGCGATTGAAACACGCGTGCGGGCGCGCGTCCAACGCAAGGCGCGCGTCCGGCGCGCGCGTACGTTACCGTCTTGAAATTGAGCCCGCGCGGTTGTAGCCTTAAAGCGTTAGCGGCCCCCTTGAAAAACTTAAACTGAAGGAGGACATCTCTCTTATGCTGAAAGTGGGAGACATGGCCCCGGACTTCGAGTTGTCGAGCAACCTTGAACAGAACAAGAAGGTTCGACTCTCGGACTTCCGAGGCAAGAAGAACGTCGTCATAGCATTCTACCCGCTCGCGTGGACGCCCGTCTGAACCGCGCAGATGCCTGCCTACGAAGCCGACCTCGAACGCTTCGGGCAGTACGATGCCCAGGTCTTGGGCATAAGCGTTGACAGCGTCCCTTGTAACGCCGCGTGGGCCAAGTCGCTCGGCGGTCTCACCTACGACCTCTTGAGCGACTTCGAGCCGAAGGGCGAGGTCGCGAGGGCCTACGGCGCTTACCGCGCCGCCGACGGCATCTCGGAGCGCGCGCTCTTCATCGTGGACAAGGAGGGCAAACTCGCATACGTTGATATACACGACATAGGCGACCAGCCCGACAACGAAGACCTGTTCGACGTGCTGCGCAAGCTCTGAAGGGGGCCGCGGCGCGAAGTCATTCGAGAACGACGCGCGCGGGCCGCGACCCTGAAGTGCCGGTACACACGGCCCGGAAGGCTCTCGCGGCCCGTGACGCTTTAGCGATAAAATTGGTCTAGTCTCCGGCGCACCGACACAAGGCAAGGAGGGGAGATGGCGACGTTATCGAGGAAGTGCGTGCCCTTCACGCCGTTCGACGGCGAGCTTGCGCGTGCGACGGTCGCAATCGTCACGGCGGGCGGCGTCCACTTGAGAGAGCAGGAGCCCTTCAACATCGCGGACGAGTTGGGCGACTTAGGGTTCCGCGTCATACCCGAAGAGGCCGAAACGTCTCAGTTGATGGTCACGCACCACCACTACGACCACGCGGACGCGGACGCGGACATCAACGTCGTCTTCCCGCTCGACGTGCTGCGCGATCTGAAAGAGGAGGGCTTCGTCGGCGGCGTCGCGCGCAAGCACGTCGGCTACATGGGCTACACGATGCAGCTCAAGGCGATGTACGAGGGGACGGCTCCCGAGATTGCGAACGAGATCGACCGCGGCTCGCGCGCCGACGTGGTCGTGCTCACGGGCGGTTGACCGAACGTTTGTCACCGCACGGTCGTCGCGGTACAGCGTGAGATAGAGATGCGAGGCATCCCCACGGTCTTGATAACGGTGAGCCCCGAAGTGTCCGCGCAGATGCGCCCGCCGCGCGCCCTCTACCCGAAGGGCTTCAAGGCGGGCAACAGTCTGGGCCGCCCCGGCATGCGCGAGCTTCAACGCACGGTGCTCCGCGACGCGCTCCAGTTGCTCACGCAGAACACGCGCCCCGGCTCAATCGTCACGCGCGAATACCCGGACTACGGCGAGCAGTACGAGCCGCCAAAAGTTAAAGGCAAGGGATGAATTGATGAGTTGCAAGTTCCGAGTTGCAGGTTCAAAGTTAGAAAGCGCGTGCTCTTAACTTTGAACCTGCAACCTTGAACTTGCAACTCATCAATTCATCACTCATCACTTTCCTATGAAGACTATCGGAATCGTTACCGGCGGGGGCGACGCGCCGGGCCTGAACGCCGTGATACGCGCGGCGGTGAAGACGGCCGTCAACGAGTTCGACATGAACGTCGTCGGCATTGAGGACAGCTTCGAGGGTCTGTTAGGCGCGACGAAGGTGCGACCGCTGAAGCCGTCGGACGTGCGGGGCTTGCTGCCGCGCGGCGGCACGATTCTCGGCACGCGCAATCGCGGGAACTTCGTCGTCCGACAGGAGGGCGGCGCGCCGCAGGATACGCCCGGCTCGGTCTTCGACGAGGCTTTGGCGAACCTCTCGCGCCTGCGTATAGATGCGCTCGTCGCCGTCGGCGGCGAAGGCACGCTCGGAATCGCCGCCGAGTTCGACAAGCGCGGCTTCCCCGTAGTCGGCGTGCCGAAGACGATAGACAACGACCTCGCCGCGACGGAGTTGACCTTCGGCTTCATGACCGCGCTCGACACCGCGACCGAGGCGCTCGACCGCCTGCACACTACGGCAGAGTCGCACGACCGCGTGATGATACTCGAAGTGATGGGCCGTCACGCCGGTTGGATAGCACTCCACTCGGGCGTCTCGGGCGGCGCGGACGTGATACTCATCCCGGAGATTCCCTTCTCGACGGCGTCGGTCGCGCGGAAGATTCGCGAGCGCGACGCGTGCGACTCGCAGTTCAGCATCATCGTCGTCGCCGAAGGCGCGAAGGAGATAGAGAGCGCGGAGCACTACATAGACATGGGCGACACACAGAGCGCGCCGCGGCTCGGCGGCATAGCCCACCACCTCGCGCACGAGCTTTCGCGCACGACCGACAAGGAGGCGCGCTGCGTCGTGCTCGGCCATTTGCAGCGCGGGGGCAGCCCGAACGCGTTCGACCGTATGCTCGCCACGAACTTCGGCTCGTCGGCCGTGCGCGCGCTCGCACGCGGAAAGCACGGCGTGATGGTCGCGCTCCACGCCGCGAACATTCGCACCGTGCCGCTCGAAGAGGCGATAGCGAACCTCAAGACCGTGCCGCCCGAGAGCCAGCTCGTGCGCTGCGCGCGCGACGTGGGCGTCTCCTTCGGCGCACCCGACGAAGAGCGCTTCCACCACGGCGAGGGCTGCGACCAGTGAAAGGCGGAAAGTTGAAAGTTCAAGGTTGAAAGTTCAAAGTTAAGAGCCTGCCTTTGAACTTTGAACTTGCAACTTTGAACTTTCAACTTAAAATAACAGTGGAGGGAGACCGCGGTGACCGAGATCGTTAAGCAGAAGTTGCAGCAGGAGCTGGACGAATTAGACCAGGAGCTGCGCGTCGAGCTGCCGAAGCAGATAAAGATCGCGAAGGAGTGGGGCGACCTGCGCGAGAACGCGGAGTATCACGCGGCGCTCGCGCGCCAGCAGTTCGTGCAGGCGCGCATACAGCAGTTGCGCCAGCGCCTGCGCGAGGTCTCGTCCATAGACATCTCGAAGGTGCCGCACGGCAAGGCCGCGTACGGCTCGACCCTCGTCCTCTACGACTCGGAGCGCGACGAGGAGATTACGTACCGCCTCGTCACGCCCGAAGAGAGCGACCCGGCCTCGGGCTCCATCTCGACGACCTCGCCCGTCGGCCGCAGCCTCATGGGCCGCGAAGAGGGCGACGAGGTCAAAGTCACCACGCCCGCCGGCACACGCAACTTCGAGATAAAGAAGCTCACGACGCTCCACGAACAGCCGAGTGAGTAAACGCGTCGCGGCAGGCTGAAAACGATGAGGGCGACTACACGCGTGTAGTCGCCCTCATCGTTTACGTTATCCGGCCCACGCTTCCGCCGTGGGCGCGACGCGGCTCAACCCTTCGGGGCTTCGGGCGGGACTGCGCGCGGCACGACTTCGACGTTGATGAGGGTCGGGTCGGAGCGTATGCGCATCGTCTCTAACGTAACCTCCTTCGCGTGCTGCCTGTCGGCGAGGTCGAGCTTCGTCTGCCTGTGCTGATAGAGCAGGTAGCAGACGACGATGGCGACGATGGCGAGCGCGAAGAGGACGACAAGCTCCGGGTTGTCCTTGAGCCAACCCGCGCCCTTCGTCGCGAGCGCGCCGATGGTGAGTGCGACCGAGCCGAGGCCCGCCGTGAGCGTCGAGACGAGCGACTTCGTCGAGCGCTCCTTCGCGGGCATCGCTGCCTCGACGACGACGGGCGGGTCTGTCTGCCCACCGCCCTCCACGGGCACAGGGCTCGCGGCGGGCACGACCACGGCGGGCACGACCGCGTCCGCGGCCTGCGCGACCGTCGCGGAGTCTTCGGCCGCCGCCTGCTGCAAGGGCGTCGCTTCGTGAACGTCGCTGTCTGCGTTGTCGGCGAGCGCCGCCGCGGTAACGGTACTCGCCGCCGCGACGGCGACAGCAGCGGCCGCCGCGTCGTCGTCCGTCACCAGAAGGTCTTCGGGCAGGATTCCCAGCGCGCGCTCGTAGTATGAGCGGCGCTCGTTCCAGCCGTTCGGCAGTCCCGTCTTCTTGTTCTTACCGTTGACGCGAATCTGCGTGGTGAGGAACTGCCGCTGATCCGCGAGCGGATTCAGATTCCTGTGAGGGTCCCAGAACCAGCCCGCGCTACGGAACGCGTTGCTCAGCTCGGCGAGCAGCTCGGGCTGTCCCGCGGGCAGGTTGAGGAACTTGAGGCACAGCTCCGAGTTCGCGCGCCCTGTGACCTGTATGACGCCGCGCCCCTTGTACTTCTTCCCGTCGCCGGGCTGCGTGTTGCCGAGGTCGGCGCGGCCCTCGTATGCCGCGCCCGACGCAATCTCCTCGAAGTACCTGAACTCCATCGACTCGACCGCGATGGTCGCGAGGAAGGCAGAGGCGCGCAGGTAGTTCGTGATTTGGAATTCGACCATCGCCGAGACGAGGTGCGGCAGGCACTCTGCACGCTTCGCCTTCGGGCAGTTGGGCATTATCTGGCGTAGCATTTCGTCCGTGAGTGTCATCTACTCCTCCTTAAAGGTTAGGGCGGGCTGACGAGGTCAGCCGTGCGCGTCGGACTTCTTCGAGTGTTTGAGATTCGGCCCAACCCAGGTTCGGCGGGACTCGCGCGCGACTTCGTAGAGACTCGGGCCTCGCGCGCGGGGGCTGACAGCTTTGAGCGGCGGATTATAAACGAAGCGGCACGACCGACCAATAGATATTTCCGTCGCGCGACCGTGCGCGCAACTCTACGGCCCCGCTCCGACCACTTCCTTGACAAGCATTCCGGCGCGTTCCTATGATGGCTCGTCCACTTTAAGAGCGCGCGCGTGCGCGCGTCTTTCATCAAGCAGAGGGCGCGGAAGAGAGGCTTTTAAGAGTTGTTCGGGGCGAGCATCGGACGGGGCGCGGGCCGTATCATTAACGCGATGGTGCAGGGGCTCGCGCGCAGCCGCATCAACCCGAACCTGCTCACGGTGACGGGCGTCCTCATCAACGTCCTCTCCGGCGTCCTCTTCGGCCTCGGTCAATTCTTCTGGGCCGGCGTCATACTCATCGTCGCGAACCTCTTCGATATGCTCGACGGGCAGGTCGCGCGCCGCACGGGTCAGGTCACGCGCTTCGGAGGCTTCCTCGACTCCACGCTCGACCGCGTCTCCGACATGGCCGCCTTCGTCGGCCTCATGACCTTCTACGCGCGCGACACGGAGCTTCATTCGACCTTGAACGTCCTGCTCGCGGGCCTCGCGATGGTCGGCTCGGTGTTAGTCTCCTATGCCGCGGCGCGCGCGGAGAGCTTGATAGAGAAGTGCGACGTGGGCTTTCTGCGTCGCCCCGAGCGCGTCGTGCTGCTCATCATCGGCGGGATCTCGACGCACCCGAACTCCGAGAGCCTCTTCGCCAACCGGATGCCCGCAGTCCTCTGGATTCTCGCCGTGGGCTCCTTCTGGACGTTCGCCTATCGCGTCTACTACACGTGGCGCGAGCTGAACCGAATCGAGAACGCATCCCCGGCCGCCGACGGCGAAACGCAGACGGAGACGCGCGGCGCACCGTCGAACGCAGACCCTGCATCCAACGCCGACGCGGGCCTGCGAGACGCCGCGCGCGCGAAGCGTCCCGGCCCCGCCCTGACCCACGAGAGGTGAACTGGCTTGACGATCTGCCCATGCTGCGGTGAGAAGTTTGAAGGCGAGTTGAGTGACGGCTGCGCGTCGTGTGGCGCGCGCGCGGTCGGGCCGCCGCTCGCGCGGCCGGAGCGCGAGCTTCCCGGCTACGGCCACGCGTTCGCGGTCTGCGCCGCCGGGATGGTTCTGCTCGTCGCGTTCGTCGCCGCGCTCGTCTCGGCGCTCTTTGAGCGTGAAACGTTCGCGCTCGGCGCGCGAGAGTTGCTGCGCGCGGCCGAGATTGCGGCGTGGCGTCTGAAGTGGACGGCGCTGCCCGCGGCTCTGCTCCTCTCCTTCCTCTGCTCGAAGCTCTACGCGCGCATGCGCCGCGAGCCCTCGCGCTTCGTCGGACACGCGCACGCGCGCGCGGGGCTCGCCGCCATCTTCGCCGTCGCACTCGCGCTCTCAACCTTCATCGGCATAACCGTCCCCGAGCGCCTTCGCGTGCGCGAGCTTGCGCGCCGCGCCGCCGACAACGCGCTGCTCTACGAGACCGACATCGCGCTCGGCCGATACCGCAGGAAGTTCGGCACGTACCCCGCGACCATCTCAGACCTGCGCCGCCTCGAAGACGCGGACGGCTCCGTCGCGCGCCTGTTGACGACAATCGCGCCGGGCGAGTACAAGCCCGAGACCGACATCGCCTCGCTCACGACGGGCCGCGCGAAGGCGCGCGCGAAGCGTCGCGGGACTGTCATACGCGCGCGCGCCACAAACTCCGACGACCTCCTCGGCGACACCATCGTGCTGACGAACTACGAGGTGACTCTGCCCGGCCGCGACCGCCTGCTCGGCACCGACGACGACCTATACATACGCGACGGCCTCATCCTCGACGCGCCGCGCACCTCCACGAAGCGTTCGGCGTCGCCGCAGCCTTCCACGCGCGCGCACTGAAGGCCCTACGCGAATCCTTATGGGAATCCTCGACATCTTCAAACGCAAGAAGACGGACGGCGAAGACGAACGCCGCACGACGCTCCTGCGCGCGGGCCGCATCACGGAAGGCTCCATCTTCGACGTAATCACGGACGAGGCGGGAGCCATCACGCACGTCTTCTACAACTACGAGATTAACGGCGTCGAGTACGAGTCTTCGCAGTCGCTCGACGCGGGCCAGCAGCAACGCTCCGCCGACTACTTCCCCGGCGCGCGCGTCACAGTCCGCTTCAACCCGCGCCAGCCCGGCAACTCGGTCGTCGTTTAGAAGCACTCAGCACTCAGCACTCAGCTTTGACCCTTCGCGCTCTTCGCGTCTTCTCTCGCGTTCTATCCGGTTAGAGAATCAGAAGCTTGAACGCGAAGGTCGCAGAGTAGACGCGAAAGAGCGCGAAGGGGGTTTGGCTGAGCGCTGATAGCTGACCGCTGACCGCTAACCTATGTTCAAAAAAATTCTCATCGCCAACCGGGGCGAGATAGCCGTGCGCGTGATTCGCGCGTGCAGGGAGATGGAGATCGCGGCGGTCGCCGTCTACTCGGAGGCGGACGCGGCGGCCTTGCACGTGCGGCTCGCCGACGAGGCATACCTGCTCGGCCCTGCGCCTTCGTCCGAGAGCTACCTGCGCGTCGAGCGCGTCATAGAGGCCGCGCTACGAAGCGGCGCGGAGGCGATTCATCCCGGCTACGGCTTCCTCGCGGAGAACGCCGGGTTCGCGCGCGCCGTCGCGGAGGCGGGCCTCGTCTTCATAGGCCCCACGCCCGAGGCGATGGAGCTGATGGGCTCGAAGACGAGCGCGCGTCGCGCGGCCATCTCGGCGGGCGCGCCCGTCGTGCCGGGGACGACCGAGGCTCTGACCTCCGTCGAGGACGCGCGTGAGACGGCCGCGCGCGTAGGCTACCCCGTCATGCTGAAGGCGGCGGCGGGCGGCGGCGGCAAGGGCATGCGGCTCGTCTCGGAAGAGTCGGAACTCGCATCGGCCTTCGATACGGCGCGTAGCGAAGCCGGGTCGGCCTTCGGCGACGAGTCTGTCTACATGGAGAAGGCCATCGTCAGCCCGCGCCACATAGAGATTCAGATCTTCTCCGATGCGCACGGTAACTTCACGCACCTCGGCGAGCGCGAGTGCTCGATTCAACGTCGCCACCAGAAGGTCATCGAAGAGTGCCCCTCGCCGATCAACGACCCCGACCTGCGTGAGAGGATGGGCGCGGCGGCCGTCGAGATTGCGCGCGCGGCCTCTTACGTCGGCGCGGGCACGGTCGAGTTCTTAGTCTCCGACGTGACGCGCGAGTTCTACTTCCTTGAGATGAACACGCGCTTGCAGGTCGAGCACCCCGTGACCGAACTCGTCACGGGCTTCGACCTCGTGCGCGAGCAGATACGCGTCGCCGCGGGACTGCCGCTCTCGTTCTCGCAAGAGGACGTGCGCTGGACGGGACACGCCGTGGAGTGCCGCGTCTACGCCGAAGACCCGGAGCAGAACTTCATGCCGAGTCCGGGGCGCATCACTTACTTGCGCCTGCCCACGGGGCCGGGCGTGCGCGACGACGGCGGCGTCTACGAAGGCGCGGAGGTCTCAATCTACTACGACCCGATGATCTCGAAGCTCGCGACGTGGGGGCGCACGCGCACGGAGGCCATCGAACGAATGCGCCGCGCGCTCTCGGAGTACGCGGTCGGCGGAATCAAGACCACGCTCCCCTTCTTCCGCGAAGTCATGCGCGACGCGGAGTTCGTCGCGGGCCGACTCGACACGGGCTTCATCCCGCGCTTCAACGAGCGCCGCGCCGGGGCAGCGTCGAACGCAAAGGCGGCGGGCGAAGCGTCGAATGTGATGGAGGCGACAGAAGCGAACGTGACGGAAGCGAACGGCGACGAGATTGTGCGCCGCGACATGGCCGTCATCGCCGCCGCCCTCGCATACGCCGAAGCCCCGCGCGACAACGCACAGGCGCAGACGAACCACGCGCCGCCGAGCCGCTGGAAGACGGCGGGCCGCGCTGCACTTCACGGGTCGAGGATTTGAGAAGCCTGCAATTATGAAGCTGAACGCGGAAGTCGAAGGCGAGAAGTTATCCGTCGAGGCGAGGCGCGAGGGCGAGCGCGTCTTCGCGGAGGTCGGCGGACGGCGTTACGAACTCGAAGCGCACACGGTCGGCGCGGGCGAGTACCTGCTCCTGCGCGACGGGCGCGTCTACGAGTGCCGAGTCGGGCAGTCGAAGGAGCGTGGCTCGCCTCTGAGCGTCACGGTCGGCGCGCGCGAGTACGACGTGACGCTCACGGATACGAAGCACCTACGCGGCGCTGGCGGCGCGCACGCGCACGACTCGGGGCGCGCGCAGGTCACAGCGCCCATGCCGGGCAAGGTCGTGCGCGTGCTGGTCGAAGCGGGCCAACAGATCGAAGCGGGCCAGGGCGTCGTCGTCGTCGAGGCGATGAAGATGCAGAACGAGCTGAAGTCGCCGAAAGGCGGCACAATCGCAGAGCTTCATGCCGAGCCGGGCGCGACCGTCAACGCGGGCGACGTGCTCGCGGTCATCGAATAGCACGTGTCCGAAGACCTACGCATCATCCTCTGGGACATTGACGGGACGCTCTTGCGCACGCGGCGGCAGGGGTCTTTCAGGGACTACACGGGGCCGGTGCTGGCGCGCATGTTCGGGACGGCGGGGCGTCTTGAGGAGATGACCGTGTCGGGGATGACCGACTTGCAGATAGTCTCCGAAGCCCTGCGCGACGCAGGGGTAACGTCCGAACAGATTCGCGAGCGAGCGCCGGAGCTTGCAGCGCTCTACCACGAAGAGCTTGAGCGGCTGACCGTGCGCGAGGAGCTTTACTACGCGCTGCCCGGCGCGCGACGCGCGCTCGAAGCGGCCGACCGCTCGCCGCGCTACCTCAACTCTCTGCTCACCGGAAACGTCGAGCCCGCCGCGCGCCTCAAGCTGCGGCTCGTCGGGCTCGAAGGCTTCTTCCGGCTGCCCGGCGCGTTCGGCGAAGACTCGCACGACCGGCGCGACCTCCCCGCCCTCGCGCTCGAACGACTCGAACGTCACATGCGTCTCAACCTCGACCCCTCGCAACTCATCGTCGTCGGCGACACGCCGAACGACATCGCGTGTGCGCGCCACGCGGGCGCACGCTCCGTCGCGGTCGCAACGGGCCGCACACACTCCGCCGAAGACCTGCGCGCGCACTACCCGGACGCGGTTCTCCCAGACCTCTCCGACACGGAACTCTTCATGCGAACGCTCGCGTCGCTTTGAGCCGCGCGCCGATTGGGTCGCCTGTTGACTTTCAAGATTGCTTGGGTTACAACGCCCTCGCTAACCACAACAGACGAACTTTCTGGTTACCGACAAGGTGACCTCTACGGCCACTGCCCGGCAAAGTGTGGCCCCTTCGACCTTCGCCCCGCGCCATTAATGGTGCGGCTTTTCAGAGAGGAAGAGATCATGTCTATCGCACGCATTACGGAGATCAGCTCCACTTCGGAGAAGAGTTTTGAGGACGCAATCCAAAGCGCCGTCACACGCGCGACGCAAACCCTGCGCAACGTGCGCGGCGCGTGGGTCAAAGAGCAGCAGATCAAAATTGATAACGGCAGAATCGTCGAGTACCAAGTGAATCTGATGATCACATTCGTCCTCGAAGAGGGCGACCAGACGGACGTAGCGTAAGCGAGACCGACGCCGTAAACTTTGAACCGCGAAACCACACGGGCGAGCACGGACGAGAGTTCCGAAGTCAGTGCCGCGTCGTGTGGTTTCGTGGTTCAGCTTTTCATACCGAGAATAACGCCGGACTCAGCACATTCAATGAAGAAGAGCGGATAAATGCGTGTGCCGTCGGCGTAGGCGCGCGTGCAGAGAGAGGGGCGAGAGCGGAAATGTGATTGCGCCCTGTTCTTAAGCGCGGCTGTCGCGCTCAAGGGCGGCGGAAGCTGCGCTCGATGTCGCGTTTGTTGAGGCGGAGGATGATGGGGCGGCCGTGCGGGCAGGTCGTGGGCGAGGAGGTGAGTAGGAGGCGCGAGATGAGCCAGCGCATCTTCTCTTCCGTGAGCGGCGTGTTGCTCTTTATCGCGGCGCGGGACGCGAGCGAAGCGGCCACGCGCTCGCGCAAAGATTCGCCCGCGCGGCCGCGCTTCTCCGAATCGACCGAGTCGAGAATTTCGGCGAGCAGGCTTCGAGCCTCGCCCGAGGGAAGCTCGGCCGGGACGGCGCGAACCGCGACCGTGCGGCCCGACAGGCGCATGAGCGAGAAGCCGAGCCGTTCAAGCTCGTGCGAGACTTCGTCGAAGGTGGTTGCCTGCGCGGGCGTGAGGTCGAAGGTCTCGGGGACGAGAAGGTTCTGCGACTCGACGCGGCGCGAGTCTTCGAGCCGACGGTACTTGTCGAACAGTATGCGCTCGTGCGCGACGTGCTGGTCTATGAGCAGGAGCCCTTCGGCGTCGGTCGCGACGATGAAGCTCTCTTCGAGTTGACCGAGCGGGCGTATCTCCCGCGAGAGCGACCCGGCCGCGGCCTCGCGCACGAGCCCCGAGGCGGATTCGAGCGGAGGAAGTTTGGACGAGTCAGGCGCGACGTGCGAAGAGGCCGACGCGTGCCGCGACTCGCGCGCATGCGCGGAGGCCGACGAAGGGATGGAGGTTGATGAAGCGTCGGAGGTTGATGAAGCGATGCCTTCATCAACCTCCGATTCGTGCGCGGGCGGCGCGGGCGTGGCGTTGCGCGCGATTGCGCCGAGCGCTTCGGTCGAGGGGCGCGCGTCGTCGAACGGCTCGTCGTCTTGAGTCGTCGCGCGGCCGAGCGGCGACTCGTCCGACGGCGGAGTCCAGCCGAACTCGATTGACTCCTGCCTCGCGGCCGTATCTTCGGGGCGCGCGAAGGGCTCGCCGCCGTAAGCGAAGATGTTTGACGAAGGAGTAGCACTCGGGCCGTAAGTCTCGGAGTCGTTCGTGGCGTTGCTCTCTTCGACGGCCGCTGACGGCGCGGTGTCGTCGAAGCCGTCTACGCCGAACGGCGCGCCCGCGCTCTCGTCACCGCGTAGGAAGCCCGCGGACGCGAGCGACGCGCGCACAGACTCTCGCACCGCTTCGGCGACCGCGGACGCGCGGCGGAAACGAACCTCTGTCTTCGCCGGGTGCACGTTCACGTCAACCTCTTCTGGCTCGACTTCGAGAAACAACAGCGCCGCGGGGAAGGCTCCCTGCGGAAGCACTGAGCGATAGCCTTCGGAGAGTGCGCGCGCGACGAGGCGGTCGCGCACGTAGCGTCCATTGACGAAGAGGTACTGCGCGTCGCGCGTCGTGCGGCGCTCGCGCGGCGCTGAGACGTAGCCGCGCACGCGCGCCGTCGCCTCACGCCCGCCCTCGACTTCGAGAAGGTTCTCCAGAAACTCCGCGCCGAAGATCTGGTACGCGCGCTCGCGCAGATTCTCCGCGGCCGACGCGCGCAGGACTTCGCGCCCGTTGTTCGTGAGCGCGAAAGATATCTCGGGGTGCGCGAGGGCGTAGTGCGTGACGAGGTTCGTGAGGTGGAAGCTCTCGGTCGCCTCGGAGCGCAGGAATTTTCTGCGGGCGGGGATGTTGAAGAAGAGGTCGCGCACGGAGATGGTCGTGCCTGCGGGACGTGCGGCGGGCGCAACATCGCGCATGCGCCCGCCCTCAATCAGCACGCGTGTTCCTTCCGTCTCACCCTCCTGCTGAGTGATCAACTCGACGCGCGCGACCGAGGCGATTGACGCGAGCGCCTCGCCACGGAATCCCAGAGTGCTCACGCGCGTGAGGTCTTCGGCCGTCGTTATCTTGGAAGTGGCGTGGCGCTCGAAGGCGAGCACCGCGTCGTCGCGCGTCATGCCGCTGCCGTCGTCCGAGACGCGAAGGAGACGACGCCCGCCAGCCTCAACGTCCACCTCGACGCGCAGCGCGCCCGCGTCAATCGAGTTCTCGACCAACTCCTTCGCGACCGACGCGGGGCGCTCGACCACCTCGCCTGCGGCGATCTGGTTCGCGACGTGGTCTGAGAGGACTCGAATCTTGGACATTGGAAAGCTGTCGGCTGTTGACTGTCGGCTGTTAGCTTAAACCCTTCGCGGCCTTTGCGACTACTTTGCGCGCCTTGCGGTCAATCCGAGACTTTCAACCGCGAAGAACGCGGAGAAGGCGCGAAGGGCGCAAAGGCTTGTACTTAAGTTTAACGAGTGACCGCCGATGAAGGCAAAGCTGAAAGCTGAGTGCTGAATGCTGACCGCTTCAGAGATAGACGATTTGATGGTCGTTGGTCGAGAGGTCTATGGCGTCGTGAATCCAATCGACGGCGTAGAGGCCGTGGCGCGCGAGCAGGGAGGTGACGTTGACGTGGCGCTCCTGCAAAGCACGCTCGGGGTAGAGGGCCGTTGCGGCGCGTTCGAGTTGGCGGAGCGCGGCGCGGTCGCGCTGCATCCGAGCGCGGTGGAAGCGCGAGCGTAGGCCGTCGAGCTGGTGGCGAATCTTTCGACGGCCGCCGCCCAACGCTTCGGCGAGCGTCGGGTCGAAGTTGCGAAGGCTCGCGTCGAGCGAGTCGAGCGCGCTATTGACGGCGGCGTCCGCTTCGTCGAAAGCTCCGGCCACCTCCGTCCCCAAGTGCTGCTCTACGACGCGCGCGATGACGGAGTCGAGCCCGCCGAAGAAGTCTTCGAGCTTGAGGCCGTAGCGCGCGAGCGTGCGCGCCGTTCGCCGCTCGACGACGGTTAAACTGGCGCGGTGGAGAATGGGCGTAGCGGGCCGACCCAACACGCGGTAGCTCTCGGCCGTCTGCGCGAAGTATGCGACCTCGGCCGCGCCGCCGAAGTACGCGATGGTCGGGAGCAGGTAGTCCTGCACGACCGCGCGTAGCGTCACATTCGGGCTGAAGCGCTCGGGCTCTTCGTGTGCGAGCGTCGCCAACTCTTCCGCCGTCCACTCGTGCTCGGTTCCCTTCGCGCGATAGCGCCCGCCTCCGGTGCGCGTGAGAGCGCGGCGCGCGCCGTCGTCGATGAGGAAGAGCGGGAAGGCGTCCGGCGAGGTGTGAACCTGCGCGTGATAGCCCGCGGCCTCCAACTCGCGCGAGCGCGCATCCGTCGCGGCGGCAATCTCCGCGCCCTTGCGCGCGGCATCACTGTAGAGCGGCGCGGCGAGTCGCTTGAGTCGCGCGTCAACGGGGTCGAGCAGGACGAGTCCGTACTTCGCCGTCAACGCGGAGAGCATGCGCGCGAACGCTTCCGAGGAGGTGCGGCCCGCGTGATAGCACTCGCGCAACAGACGCTCAACGTCGGGCAGAAACTCGCTCGAAGGCAGAAGGTCGAAGATGCGCTTCGCGGCGTCCTCGACCGTCTCGTCAAGGACGACTCCTCCGACCTGCTCGCCCTCTCTGTGGAGAGAGTCGGGGACTGAGACGGACGCGAGGCGGCCGTCGCACGCGATGACGTAAGCCTCTCGAACCTCCTCCCAGTCGTGATCCTCCGAGGCCATCCAGAAGACGGGCACGGCGTCTGTGCCGCGCGCCGTAAGACACGCCGCGAGCTTGACGGCCGATAGAGCCTTGTAGAGCGTGTAGAGCGGGCCGGTGAAGAGTCCGACCTGCTGCCCCGTCACGACCGCGACCGAGTCGCGCGAGCGCAGACGCCGAACGTTCTCAAGCGTCTCAGCGCCCGCGCCCCACGACGCGTTCATGTCGGCGAGCGCGTCGCAGAGCGCGTCGCGGTCGGTCACGTAGTTGTCGAGGACGCGTCCACGCCTGTCGGCAAGCTCGTGATGGAAGTGCACGGCCTCCGGGTAGAGGCGTCGGAGTTGTGTCGGGTCTTTGAGGTATTCGAGAAAGAGGCTGGACTGACCGGGGACGCGCTCGAACGGAAGCCGCTCGACGCTCAGGCCGGCGACTTCGGGCGTGCCGTGACATGCAGATTCGGTTGTCGTCAAGGCGTTAAGGCTCGCTCTCGTTTCCGCGTCTTCTGTTAACGGCCGCCGCGCGCTTGAAGTTTCAGGCTGAACCGTCCGGGCCAAGTTTTTTACAAGTCATTACAAGTCATTATCCGGCCGCCCGCCCGCTTCCTCAAGCAGCCGCGCGATCTCGCGCCGCGCGTCTTCGTCGGGCGAGGCGAGCGGCGCGCGCACCACGCCGCCTTCAAAGCCGAGGAGGTCGAGCGCGTACTTCAAGCCGCCGATGCCGAAGCGTACGGTGACGGCGCGCGCGACCGAGGCGAGGCGACGCTGCGACTCGCGCGCGCGTTCGTGCTCGCATGCGCGCACCGCTTCGTAAATCTCGACGCAGAGACGCGGCAGCACGCACGCGGCCGCGAGTATCCCGCCCACAGCGCCCGCACAGAGCGAAGCGTAGAAGACGCCCGCGTGGCCCGTCAGCACGGCGAACTCCTCCGCGCGTTCGCCGACGAGTCTAATCATCTCGACGTGGTTCGCCACATCGCCGGAGCTGTCCTTGATGCCCGCGATGTTCTCGTGCTCACTCAGACGCGCGACGGTCTCGGGCGCGAGCGCAACGCCTGTGTTCTGCGGGATGTTGTAGAGGATGACGGGAACCGTAGACGAGTCCGCGACCGCCTCGAAGTGCGACGCGAGCGACACTTGCGTCAAGGCCCCTTTATAGAAGTGCGGCGTGAGCACGAGCACTGCGTCCGTGCCCTGTTCCGACGCGCGTCGGCACTCCTCAATCGTGCCGCGTGTCCCCTGCTCGCCGACGCCGACGACGAAGGCCATCTCACTCGGCACGCATGCGCGCGCCGTCTCCACTACGGCGGCCCGCTCGCTCGCGTCGAGGTGTACGCGCTCGCCCGTCGAGCCTAGCGCGACGTAGCCGGCGACGCCCGTGCTGTTCCAGCGTTCGATGTTGTGTCGGAGCGATGCGGCGTCAACGCCTCCGTCCTCCGCGAACGGAGTCGGGAAAGGGATCAGCACGCCGCGCAGCCTTTCGTGCGTGCGTCGTTCGCGTTCGCGGCGTTCGTGTTCGAGGGGGATGCTCAAGGCCGTGGCATTATAGCGACGCGCTTCCGGCGCGCGCAAACCGGCCCGTGCCGGAGAAGAAGCGTGCGCGGAAATATTTCATGCCCATGTGATAGTTCTCGCGCGGAAGTGGCGCGTTAATGGTCGTGGAGCAACTGGGAGGAGGCTTGCTCGGCGATGGCGAGGCGTGACGGGTCGGCCGCGGCACGGCCGAACGCAGTCTCGGACGCTCCTTCGCGGTAGGTCTTCTGCCACGCGAATGAAGCGGGTGGTCTGTCAAAAAGTTTGTTGACAATCGGGGTGTTCAGGAATATTTTAACTGCCATTAGAAGCTCTCTGCCCCCGCGCCACTAGCCCTTAAGTAGCCGCCGGGGTTTCGTCTAAACAATTCTTCCGCAGCCGGCCCGAAGCCTTATCGGGCGGGTCTCAAGTTCCGAAGTAGAAACCGTTCGGAGACGACTCGGCGTCTGTCGTTTTCGCGTCGCCTCTGAACGGCTCGCTTCCGCGACCCTCGGCCCTTGCAGGTCGGGAGTCGCCCCTGCTCTCTATTGGTGAGTCTTCTGGACGCCGCCGAGGCAAGCAGCCCCACCCGGCGAACCGACGTTCGTTTCGACTCGCGCCCTTAACCCGCACTTCCGTGGAGACGACAATGAAAAAGATTCTCAGCCTCGCCCTTTCGTTCACCGTCAGTTCCCTCGGCCTCGTCGCGCTCGCGGCCAAGCCTGTCCGCGCGCGGCAGGTCGCGTCGGTCGGCGGCTCGATTAACAAGATAAAGGAAGAGTACGAGCGCCTGCTGGCCGTAGACCGCGACCCCTCGACCGAGCCGGACGTGAGGGAGGTGAATCGCAAGTTCCTCGAAGAGCGCCGCGCGCAACTTCGCACGGCCATCGAGACGCGCATCGGCGCGCTGCGCAAGTATCAGGCTTCGATGAACGGCACGCTCTCGCCTGCGGAAGGTCTTGTCGTCGCTAACTCGATTCAGGCGCTTGAGCGAGACCTCTCGGCGCTGGCGGGCGAGCAGAACTCCTCTAGAAGCACGACCAAAGCGGCCCCGCGTCCGAGACTAGTCAGCGACAGGCACTCTGCGGAGGCGAAGGAGGCGAACGCGGCCGTCGCCGTGCCCCCGCCGAGCGCGGCGACGGCCGCCGCGGCTTCGGCCGAGCCGCAAGTCCCGACCATCACGCTTGACTGGACGGACAACGAGGTTAACGACCCGGACGTTTCTATCCCTTACGAGGTGAACGACCCCTCCGTCCAGATCGAGAAGCTCAGCTACACCGTGGAGGGGCCGAGCCCGCTGAAGAGGGTGGACGTGCTGCCCACGCTCACGCGGCAGAACGCGAAGGGCATCGTGCGCGTCGTCAAGGACGAGTTCCCCGTCACGCTCTACGAGGGCTACAACATAGTGACGCTGAGCGACACGGGCAAGAGCGGCGCTACGGCGTCGGTCAAGATCAGGTACAAGAAGAAGCCGCCGCCGCCCCCCACCGACGAGACCGCTCCGGACACGGACACTGACACGCACACGCACACGGGCACACACACGGGCACGGACAAGCCGAAGCCCATTAAGCTCGGAGGGGAGTACAAAGACCTCGAAGGTCTCCTGAAGATAAAGACGAGCGACAAGGTCGGGAAGACCCTCAAGCTGACCGTCACTGCGCCCAATCCCGACGACAAGACCAAGACAGTGTCGGTCGTAGAGAGACCCTTAACCCTCGACCGCAAGGTCAACGAGTACACGGAGAAGATCACTTTGGGCGAGGGCGAGAACACGATAACCGTCACCGACGCGGCCGACTCGACTCTCACCGACTCCATCAAGTGGGTGGGCGTCAAGCCCGCTGCGCAGCCGGAAAGCGCCGCGAACGTCGCGGAGCAGGCGCCCGAGTATGACTGGGGGCGCGTGCGCGCATACTTCTCGGGCGGCGTCGTCCTGTCGAAGGAGCGCGGCAACTTCTCCAAGAACGATATCTTCCTCGACTTCACGCTCGACAAGAACTACCTCGCGCCGCGCTCGTGGAAGGTCTTGCACGATGTCAACAGCTTCTTCGACGCGCGCCTGACCTCCATCCCCGTCTCGCAACCCACGGGTTCTTCGTCGTCGTCAACCCCGTGCACGACGAACACGCCCGACTGCGAGAACTTCCTGACCTCCGAGAAGGGCGCGCTGCTTCAGGCGGGCTTCTACTTCCCCATATACGGCAAGTACACCTCCTGGATGCGCAGCATCCCTTCCGAGGAGACGACGCGCGTAGACAAACGCAGCGGGACGGCTACGATTGAGCGCTCCACCCGCCTTGAGCGTAACGCGCTCTTCGTCGCCCCGCTGCTGAAGGGAGGCATCCAGACCATCACGGGCAACCGGACGACGGCCGAGGGCACGCGCTTCGGCGGCGACGACGTGTTCAACTTCTTTTCGTTCGGCGGCATGCTCGGCCATTTCCGCATCCCCACACAGCGCGAGCTATGCAAGAAGAAGTCAGACGATGACGGCCGCGGTCGCGGCAGGTCGAACGGGCAGAACAACGAGCAGATTAGGATCAGCATGGGCGGCGTTCGGGGTGGTGACGGCGCGGACCAATACGATGAGGACTGCTACCTCGACGGCGACGGCAACTACTACAAGTACACACGCAACACGAACCTCGCGCCCGAGTTGATAAGCTGGCTTACGGTCTCGGCCGGCCGTTGGGAGAGTTTCGACATCATGAGCCCGACGCAGGACAGAGACCCCAACGGGCAGACCATCTTCGTGCGCGAGCGCCCGTGGAGATGGGAAGCCCTCGGCCGCATGAAAATTCCGAACACGCCCTTCATCATCGGCTTCGACGGGAACTTCGGCAAGGGGCCCGACGACTTGCGCTTCCTCTTCGGGACGCGCTTCGACATAGGGAAGCTCTTCACCGCCCTGAAGGTCGGGCAGGCGGCGAAGCGGGCCGACGAGACGGCCCCGGCCCCGAACTCGCCCGCCCCTACGCCCAAAGCGCCCGCGCCTACGCAGTAGTGCAGAGACCGCGCTCCGCGAGGCACGGGGTCGCGGCCGACGCTTCGGGCGTTCACGTCAATCAACGGGAGCAACCGGTCTAATACACTGGGGCCGGTTGCTCCCACCCTCTATCCGTCAGCGCGGCTCGCGCACTCGACGGCCGCCCACCCGGACAGTCAGAGGCCGCGGCGTCGTGCGTCGAAGCCCCGACGCGCCTTCGGCCTTAGAGCTTTCATCCCTTGCGCGACAGGAGACTACAGGTCATGGCCGGCCCTTTCGACATTTGTCAGGTCTTAGAGAAAGAGTATGAGGAGCTTTACGGCGCGCTGCCGTCCGACTACCCAAGAGACGCGCCCGGCGACGCCACGGAGTCCGACCGGCGGCTGGCCGCGCTCTTCAGCCTCATCCACAAACGCGCGAAAGACGAGAAGAAGAAGCGTACCGCGCTCTGCTTCTCGGGCGGTGGGATACGCAGCGCCACGTTCGGCCTCGGCGTCCTACAAGGGCTCGCGCAGCGTGGGTTGCTCTCGGAGTTCGACTACCTCTCGACGGTCTCGGGCGGCGGCTACCTCGGCGGTTGGTTCTCGGCATGGCTCAAGCACGAGGCCGAGCGAATCAGGCTCGCGCGCGGGGGCGGCGAGTTGACGCTCGCCGACAGCGAGCAGGCCACGCGTAAGATTCAGGAGGCGCTGACCCATGCGCCCGAGCCGAAGCTTCAGCCCGAGCGCGAGCAGGTCAGGCACCTGCGCTCCTACAGCAACTACATGAGTCCGAAGCTCGGGCTGCTCTCCGCCGACACCTGGACGCTGGCGGCCATATACTTTCGCAACCTCTTTCTCAACTGGCTCGTGCTCGTCCCGCTCATACTCGGCGTGCTCGCGCTGCCGCGCCTCGTCCTCGCGCTCACGCGCTGGCGCGGGACGGGACACGTCGAGGCGCGCTGGATAGACGCGGCCTTCTGGCTCGCGGTCACGTGCGGCGTCGCCGCCATCGCGTACATCATCGGCAACCGCCCGAGCATCGCCGACGCTCCGCACAAGCGCGGAAATTCAAGAAGCCGCGTGAGCAAGGGGAAGAGGGACGAGTGGTCTTTCCTGAAGTTCTCGCTGCTGCCCCTTCTGCTGCTCGCATTCCTCATAACGACCTACTGGGCCTGGCTGCGCACGGACTACGGCAACCTCGTCTTCGCGCCGCTCGGCTTCGAGATGCACACGGCCTTCGCCTTCGCGCTCTTCGGCGTGCTGCTTTACGGCGGCGCTTACGTCGTGACTCAAGCGTTACTCGTGCGAGGGCTTCTCATCACGAGGCCGTTACTCCTCTCCGAGCCATTCGTCGCCGTCTACACGGGCGCGATAGGCGGGCTGCTCACCTACCTCATCGCCACGCGCGTCTTCGACAACCCCGTGGCGAAGGCCGACCTGGCGGCGAGCGTTCTCAGCACCTCGATATACGTCTGCTTCGCCGCCCCGATCTTCCTCTTACTGTTCCTCGCGTCCGCGACGGTCTTCGTGGGGTTCGCGAGCTTCTACACGACGGACGCCGACCGCGAGTGGGTTGCGCGCGCGGGCGCGTGGATTCTGATAGCCACCGGCGGATGGATGGCGCTGAGCAGTGTCGTCATCTTCGGCCCCGTAGTGCTCTTCATCCTCGGGGCGAAGATAGTGACCGCGATAGGCAGCGCGGCCGGCATCGTGACGGTCGGCGGCGGCGCGAGCGGCAGAACGGCCGTCAACGGCAAGGAGGAGGCGAAGCAGAAGAGCGCGAGCTGGACTCCTCTCCTGAAGAAGATTGCGCTGGCGCTGGCCGCGCCCATCTTCGCGGTCTTCCTCCTCATCGTCCTCTCGCTCGCGACGAGCTATCTCTACCGCGCCATCTACGACGCGCTCGCCGACGCGGGGCAATGGGCTGACGGAGTGCGCGCGCTGCTCCACATCAAGCCGATAGCGTGGGACGCGCTCGCGCAAGTCACTTGGGACGGCACGGCGCGCACCGCCTTCGACGAGCACGGCCTCCTGAACGTCGTCTACCACATGCCGGGCAGGTTCGTGCTCGCGCTGACGCTCGTCATCGTAGGGGTCGGCGTCGGCATGGGCTTCTTCGTCAACATCAACAAGTTCTCTCTGCACGGCGCTTACCGCGACCGCCTCATACGCGCTTACCTCGGTGCCTCGCGCGAGAAGAAGAAGAAGAGGAAGGGGCACGCGGACGAGAAGGGGGGCGGCGACGCCGAGGGCAAGGACGAGCGCGACCCGAACGCCTTCACGGGCTTCGACGAGCGCGACAACATGGCGATGAGCGCTCTTGCGAAAAGACCGCTGCACGTCGTCAACATGACGCTCAATCTCGTCAGCCTTTCGGGCGAGCAGCTCGCGTGGCAGGACAGGAAGGCCGAGTCGTTCACGGCGACGCGCCTCTTCTGCGGGAGCTTCTGCATACCGAGGGGCTACCGCGAGTCGGCGAAGTACGGCTACGACAAGGGCGCGGGCCGGGGCATCTCGCTCGGCACGGCCGTAGCAATCTCGGGCGCGGCGGCGAGCCCGAACATGGGTTACTACTCCTCGACCTTCGTCACCTTCCTGCTCTCACTCTTCAACGTGCGTTTAGGTTGGTGGCTCGGCAATCCGGGCGCGGCTGGCGAAAAGACTTATGACAAGTCCGGGCCGACCTTCGGGCCGCGCGCTCTGTTGGCGGAGACTCTGGGTTGGACGGACGACCGGCACCCTTACGTCTACCTCTCCGACGGCGGACACTTCGAGAACCTCGGCCTCTACGAGATGGTCTTGCGACGCAGCCACTTCATCGTCGTCTGCGACGGGAGCGCGGACCCGACGCTCACCTTCAACGACCTCGGCAACGCCATCGGCAAGGTGCGTGACGACCTCGGCATACCCATCGTCTTCGACGACCTGCCGATAGGCGTGAAGGAGCGCGACACGGTGAGGAGCCTGCTGTCGGACAAGGACGGCGAGAAGTACGCGGCCGTGGGGACGATCTGCTACTCGCGGAAGGACGGCGAGGACGCGCAGAACGGCGTCATCGTCTACATCAAGCCGAACATATACGGCGGCGAGCCGGCCGACGTGTTCCACTACGCGAAAGCAAACCCCGCGTTCCCGCACGAGTCCACGGGCGACCAGATGTACAGCGAGTCGCAGTTCGAGAGCTACCGCGCGCTCGGCCAACACGTCGTCGATACTCTCTGCAAGGGCGACAAGGTCACAGACCTCGAAACCTTCAAGACGCAGGTCTGCGAATACATCGGCCGCCCCGGCCACGCCGTCCTCCCCCCGAACTGCCCGCCCCTTCCATAGACGGAAGGCGAAAGAAATGCGGAAGGATGAAGGATGAAGGATGAATTAAAGGCCCCCGCCTTCATTTCATCCTTCATCCTTCATCCTTCCGCATTCATCCTTTACCTCACGCCCCCCCTCACGGTCGGGCTTCCGCCTTCGCCTTCCCGGCGGGTTGCTAACGCGTCGCGCGGCGTGCGACGATTGCGTCGTTCACATGAGCGAAGGACGACTCGATCTACTGATAATCGGCGCGGGGCCGGCCGGTCTCTCCGCCGCGGACGTTGCGGCGCGCGAGGGGTTAGACTACCTCGTCGTCGAGAAGGGGCTCATCGCGGACACTGTCTACCACTATCCCGTAGGGCTCACGGTCTTCTCGACGACGAACGAGTTGGAGCTTGGCGAGGGCGAGCTGCGCCCTTGCCGCGAGAAGCCCACGCGCGAGGAGCTTCTCTCCTACTACGTGCGATTCACGCTCGAACACTCCTTACGCATCAACACGGAAGAGGCCGTCACGAAGATCGAGCCGCTCGACGCCGAAGGCTTCCGCGTGACGACGACTCGCGACTCATACGAGGCGTCGCGACTGCTCGTCTGCACGGGCGCGATGGCGCACCCGCGACGCCTTAAAGTCCCCGGCGAAGACCTCCCGAAAGTACACCACCGTTTCGTCGAGCCCTTTCCCTTCGTACGCAAGGACGCGCTCGTCGTCGGCGGCGGAAACTCTGCCGCCGAGGCCGCGCTCTTCCTCGCCGAAGGCGGCGCGCGCACGACCTTTGCGATATGGCCCTCGGACTGGGAGAACCGCGACCCGAAGAAGGGCTGCATCAAGCACTGGGTGCGCGAGCCGCTTGAGCGCGAGCTGGAGAGTGGCCGCCTTAGCCTCTTTCTCTTCTCCGAGGTCGAGCGCATCGAAGAGTCGCGCGTCATAATCAAAGACGAACGCGGCGAGACGCACGCGCTAGCGAACGACGCGGTCTTCGTCCTGATAGGCAGCGACGCAGACCTCACACTCCTTCGCAGCGCGGGCGTCAGCACGGAGAAGTGTGGCCTCACGGAAGTCCCCTCTTACGACCCCGAGACCTTCGAGACGAACGTGCCCGGCCTCTACGTCGCCGGGCACTTCACAAACTCGCGCCACATCAAAGAGGCCATCGCCGTCCCGCGCCGCGTCGTCCCGCTCATCGCGCAGTCCTTACGCGCAACGGTCTGAAGCACACGCGACACTGAGGAGTTCACTTTAATGACAACCTTCGGCATGAGAACCGTCCTGGCTCTCGCGATACTACTTCCGACGCTCTCTTCTACCGTCAGCGCGCAGACGCGACTTGAGCCCGACGACTGCTCCTGATCTTTGACGAGTGAACAGCCGAGGAGCGGGCAACCTGCGAGAGGCCCATCGCGGACTACTGCCACGCCTCCACCGTCCGGGGCATGCACAAAGGCGCTGAGCAGCAGGGCCGCCTCCGCGGCCTCTGGCGACTCCAACCCGTCCTCTCCGTCAAAAGAAAATAGCGGCCGGTCTCGGGTGTTAGATATATTCTTGCAAACACAGGTAAAGAATATGACTCCGAATCAGGTGTCTGGTAATAAGGGTGAAAGGTTGGTCGCCAAATTAGTTCCTTGCCCTAACTGTGGGAAAGAATTAATGAATCTCCCTGTTAATTATCCGCTATATGACTTGCAATGCTCTGCCTGTTTCTTCAGAGTCCAAGTTAAATCGAGCCAATCCAAGCCTACGCCCGGTCATGTTGTGCCCGGCTCTGGATGGGATATTATGGAAAAGGCTCTCAAAATCGGAATGTTAATACCTCCGCTCATTGTTGTTTATTCATGGACTGAGAACAAAAAGAAAAGGCAGAAAATAGTTTTCTATCCTTTTGTTCCAAAGCTGAACCTGCGGAAAAAGACGGTGAATTTTAAGTCGGGTCGGGTTTACAAAATGTTCGACTTCACCAATCTGTATAAGCTTCCATCTTTTGTTTTGTATGAGAGATGAGAGAGGTTTGTGTCCAATAGATTAGGGGATAACCCTTGGACATTAAGTCGCAAGCTCTCCTGCATAAGACATAAGAGGGATGTCCTACGACATAGGACATCCCACTCTGCTGTTTGCCGTCGGGCGGCTCACATCAGTGAATCTACGTGTGTGCGTTCGCGGCGGGCGACGCCGGTCTGGTAGGCGGCCTCTTCGACTTCGCGTGCGACGGCTTCGGCGACGCGCTTGTCGAAGACGGAGGGGACTATGTATTCGGGGTGTAGCTCTTCGGGCGTGATGATTCCGGCGATGGCTTGGGCGGCGGCGAGCTTCATCTCTTCATTGATGCGCGAGGCGCGGCATTGCAGCGCGCCGCGGAAGATGCCGGGGAAGCAGAGGACGTTGTTTATCTGGTTCGGGTAGTCGCTGCGCCCCGTCGCCATCACGGCGACGAGCCCCACGACCTCCTCGGGCATAATCTCCGGTGTCGGGTTCGCCATCGCGAAGACGATCGGGTCTTTCGTCATGTTCTTTATGTCCTCGACGCCTATCACGCCGGGAACCGAGAGGCCCAAGAAGACATCCGCCCCCTTCATCAAGTCGTGGACGCTGCCGCGCTCGCCCGCCGGGTTCGTGATGCGCGAGTAGTGATCCTTGACCCAGTTCATGTGCTCGACGCGCCCCTCGTATATCGCCCCGTGCTGGTCGCAGCCGATGACATTCTTGACGCCCGCGCTCAAGATTATCTTCGAGCACGCGACGCCCGCCGCGCCCACGCCGTTGACGACGACCTTCAAGTCCTCCATGCGCTTGCCGACGAGCTTGATGGCGTTGATGAGCGCGGCCAGCACCACGACGGCCGTGCCGTGCTGGTCGTCGTGGAAGACGGGGATGTCCAACTCCTCCTTCAGACGCTCCTCTATCTCGAAGCAGCGCGGCGCGGAGATGTCTTCGAGGTTGATGCCGCCGAAGCCGACAGAGATGCGCTTGATCGTGTTGACAATCTCGTTGGGGTCTTTCGTCGAGAGGCAGATGGGGAAGGCGTCAACGTCGGCGAACTCTTTGAAGAGCATCGCCTTCCCTTCCATCACGGGGAGCGCGGCGGCGGGGCCTATGTCTCCGAGGCCGAGCACGGCCGTCCCGTCCGTGACGACGGCGACGGTGTTGCGCTTAATCGTCAGCGTGTAAACCTTCTCCGGGTCGCGCGCTATCGCCTCGCAGACGCGCGCGACGCCCGGCGTGTATGCCATCGAGAGGTCTGCGCGAGTCTTAAGCGGCGCTTTGGAGACGACCTCTATCTTCCCGCCGAGGTGCATCAGGAAGACGCGGTCCGAGACGTTTATGACTTCAACGCCGTCAACGCTGCGCGCGGCCTCGACAATCGTTGCGCCGTGCTCCGCGGAGCCCGCGTTGACCGTCAGGTCGCGGATGATGGAGTCGCGCCCGACGCTGACGATGTCTATCGCGCCGATGTCGCCGCCCGCGTGCCCGATGGCGACGGTCAGTTCGCCGAGCGTGCCCGCGCGAGACGAGAGCTTTACGCGTAGAGTCAGGCTGTAGCTCGCGCTCGGCGTGTTGGGGTTGAAGGGCAAGGCGGAACTCTTCCTTTCGTTGCTCCGGTCTAAATGCGACTTCGATGGGCTTGGGCTTATTACGGTTTGCACTTGCATTGGCACTATGAGTAACACACTCATAAGCCATGAAAGCCTATTCGACTGATTTACGAGAGAAGATTGCTCTCGCCTATGAGCATCACGATTACACTTTGGACGAGGTGGCCGAACTATTCGATGTCGGACGGCGCACCGTCGCGCGCTTCGTGCACAAGCGCCGTGCGGGACTAAGCCTCGCACCGCAGCCGCACGCCGGGGGCTATCCGACTGCGCTGGCTGCCAAGACACTCTCGACCCTGCGCGACAAAGTCGTCGAGACGCCCGACGCGACGCTCTGCGAACTCGCCGCCTATTTGAAAACTAAAGCCGATGTGCAAGTCCATCCTTCGACCGTCTGCCGCGCGCTACAACGCTTAGGGCTGCCGCGAAAAAAAAGACGCTCGCTGCCGACGAAAGAGATGAAGCAGCGCGACTCGCCTTTCGAGAGCGAATGGCGAGCGTTGATCGCCGCAAGCTGGTCTTCACTGACGAGACGGGCTTTCTGGCTTTTACGCGCGCCTTCGGGCGTGCCCCGCGCGGCGAGCGCGTCGTCGGCCATGTGCCGTTTAAGCGCGGCCCGAACCATTCTCTGATCGGCAGCCTGGCGCTGCGCGGCATGGTCGCCTCCTTGTTGCTCACGGGCAGCGTTGACCACTCGGTCTTCGACGCTTTTGTGAATGAGCTGTTGTTGCCACGACTGCGCGCGGGAGATGTGCTGTTGCTCGACAACTTACCCGCGCACAAAGCCAGCGCCGTCGAGGAGTCAGCCGCCAGGGCGAAGGCGCAAGTCATCTGGCTGCCGGCTTACTCGCCGGACTTCTCGCCGAACGAGAACTGCTGGCTCAAGATCAAGACCTTAGTGCGCGGTCAGCAGCCGCGCACCGCGCCGGACTTAAACGAGGCTGTCAGTGCAGCCATCCATGCCGTGACCAAAGAAGACATTGCTGCATGGTTCAAACATTGTGGCTATTAGTGCCAATGCAACTGCAAACCGTAATAACTCTAGCGCCAAGACACGCGGCGGCGCAAGCGGCTCCGCCCTTAAGCCTTCGACAGGGCGCGGCGGACTCTTGCGACGGCCTCGGGACTCGCGCCCGCGCGCAACGCGAGTTTCAAGGAATGCTCGCCGAGCGCGACGTATGCGTCGAGGGCGTCGGAGTCGCGAAGTCCGTGCAGCGCCTCCAAGTGCTTTACGACGGTCAACGCATCGGCGCGCGCGAAGCTCCCGGTCAGCGCGCGCTCGGGCGTCTGCGTCGAGAGGTTCTCGACCGTGTTGCGGAGAAGCGGCAGAAGGACTTCGCGCGCGCGCGTGTTGGTTAGGCCGCAGCGACGCAGCGTGTCGAGCGCCGTGTCGAAGAGCGCGACCACGTGGCCCGCCGTCATCACGGCCGCCGCGTGGTATAGCGCCTTGTCTTCCGGCGCTATCGTGAAACTCCGCCCGCCCAAATCGCGCACGACTCTGCGCGCCGCGCGCACCCCGACAGCGTCGCCCTCGACGCAGTAGAAGGCGCGTCGAAGACTCCGAGCGCCCGCGCGCGTCTCGCTCACGGCCGCGAGCGGATGCATCGAGCCTATCCGGTAGCCGCGCGCGCGCAGAGGTGCGAGCCGCTCCGATGAGAGCGCGCCGCTCGTGTGCAGCGCGACGCGCGCGCGCGCCTCCGTCAGAGATGCGAGTGACGCGACAGTCTCTTTCAACACGTCGTCCGGGGTCGTTATGAACAGAAGCTCGACCGGAGGCAGACGCTCCAACTCTCCCGCCCCGAGCGCGAGGGTCTTCAATCCCGCACGCGCCGCCGCCCGCCGCGCGCCCGCCGCGCCTCGCGACACGAGCGCGCGCACCTCGTAGCCGCATGCGTCGAGCGCCGACGCAAGCGCCGTCCCCAAGCGTCCCGCGCCGACTATCGCAACGCTCCCGCGCGACGAAGAGGGCACCGAAGGCTTACGCGTCGAAGACGCGTAAGCCTTTCGTGACGAGCTAGTCGAACTCTTACGTGACGAAGGGGAGACCGGACGATTCGCGTCCAAGTCTCCCCTTCCCGTATTTGAACTTTGAACTTTGAGCTTTGAACTTTGAACTTTTGCCTTCGACTTCACGTCGCATGTGCCTCCGCATTCGAGACGACTTCGATTAGGACGGGCTGCTCGGGCAGCTCGTCCAACCACTGCTCGAAGCGCGCGCGCAACTCTTCGCGCGTCAGAAGCCCCGCGTCGCCGTTCGGCGCGACCACGCGCACGGGCGGCGGCGCGGGCATACGCCGCAGAGCGCGCTCGACGAGCGCAACGTCCTGCCGCGTCAAACGCTCGGGAAGACGACCCTGCGCGAACCCCGACGAGAGAGAGCGCGCGCGCACAATCATTGCCTCGTCCGTCTCGCGCCGCCCGAGCGCGTCGAGCGAGATGGCGAGGCTCGCGCCGAGCATGAGGAGCGTCCGCCTGTAGACTCCGAGGCCGCGCTCCATCAGCGCCTCAAGCTCCTGCGGAAGCTCCTCTAAATCCGACGCGCGCGAAAGACGGAAGCGGCACGCGCACGCGGGCCTCGTTTCGAGTATGACGCGGACGGGCATCGTGCAGCGCCCGCCCTCCGCAAGCCGCAGAAGCGTCTCGGCCTGCCGCCACACCTGCGAGCTGACTACGGGCAGACGCGCGAGCGACTCGAACTCTCGCCAGCGCTCGCCGCGTCGAAGCTCTATCAGAGCGGCGCGGAGGTCGCGCGCGCCGACAGTTTTATCATGCGCGGCCGCGTAATGCTCGCCGTAGCGCGCGCGAAACTCTAACCACAGGCGCTCGAAGCGCCCGCGCCTGAAGGCGTCGAGAAAGTTGTTCGAGTCCTCAGAGATGTTCAGAAGCTCCCGGCGTGCGGTCTCAATCTCGTCTATGCCCGTGCTTTCGGCGGCCGCGAGGTACGCGCGCACCTGCTGGCGCTCTGCCTGACTCTCGACGAAGCCCTTCAGGGCTCCGAGCGCGCGAGTGCGAAGCGTGAACCTATCGCGCGAGTTGCCGAAAGACTCCGCGACGTGGCGCAAGGCAGAGGCGAGTGTGCCCTTGCCCGCGAGCGCGGCCTCGACTGCCGCCGCCGCGCGCCCGAAACTCTTCCGCACCTCGCCTTCGATCTTCCAGACGCGCGTCGTCAGACACCAGTCGGGCAGAAGCTCGAACTTCTGACGGAGCCCGCACTCCCTCCACTCTCCCACCCAAGCCTTGAGCGCCGCGCAGACCTCTTCGTGCGCCGACACCGCGAGCGACTCTTCGCCCGTCAGTAGACGCGCCCACTCGACGGCCTCCTCCGACAGAGGCTCAGGCCCGTCGCCGGACTTCTCCGCGACGACATCGCCGCCCGAATCTTTAACCGAGACGACTTCATCCTTAACCGAGACGACTTCATCCTTGACGGCGACCGTCCCATCTGTAACTTTGGCGCTTTCGACTCTAACGGCCGCGCCGTCTTTAACAGCCGCGCCTTCGACTTTAATGGCCGCCGCTTCGTCTTTGACCGGAGCAGGCGCGTCCGAAACTTGCGTGGAGTTCGGTTCCGCCAGGACTGCTGACGTTGATGAAGGCACGCCTTCATCAACCTTCGGAGCCTTAACAGTCATGCCTGCGCGCTCGTCGCTCCGCGGTTGCGTGCGCAGGAGGACTGCGGGCTGTATCGCGGGGGCGGCCTGCTTGCCGTGCGCGGGGAGGCGGAAGCAGTAGCGCACGTCGCCGCTCGGCTCGGCCGCCACGTCAAGGCTTCCGGGCGCGGCCGCGCGCGCGAATTGCGTCAGGGTCTCACCCGCGTGCTTCGCCGCGTCGCGCCCCTCCGCCTCGTCCGAAATGAGTAGCGCCGCGCACATCTCGCGCGGAGTCGCGCCGCGCCCGTCGAGCGAGAGTATGAGGAGGCTCTTCAATATGAGCCGCGCGCGGTAGCGCTGCATGATGGGCATAAGCCCTATGCAGCGCTCGGTCAGGTGGTCGTAGGCCGTGAAGGCGTTGCGAAGCTCGGCGTGGCGTCGAAGATCCTCTTCGGTCGCGTCGAAGACTTCGTCCAAGAGGACGAGCGCGAGCGCCGGGCGCGACGTGGCGCGCGCGGCGGACAAGGCGGCGAACGGTAGGAAGGCGAACGAAGGGACGTAGAGCCGGACTCCCGCGGACACCTCCGCGACGAGCGGGTGGACGGGGTAGACCGAGGCGAAGCGCTGCTGGCTCCAGTTGAAGTCCTGAACGTTCGCGCGCAAGTCCTGATAGATCTCGCGCAGCGTGTCGCCGACCTTCGGACGCTTGCGCAGCACGAACTGGTCTGCGACGCGGTAGAGGTTCTCCGGGTCTAAATAGTCTATACGGAACGCGCCCGCGAGCGCGACGTTCGCGCCGTCCGCCCCCGCGATGTCGTCGTCTAAGGCGAGCGCGACGAAGGCGCTCAGGTCGTCGGCGGCCGTGGCGAGCGCGGCGAGGACTGGGCCGTCGTCGCGCGAGACACGCGCGGGACGGTTGAAGGCCGTGTCAACTATAACGACCAGCGTCTCGCCCGCCGCGCGCGACGCCGCGACCGCGAGGACTTCAGCCGGATGGCCGCCCCACTGCGTCTCGCTCCCGCCGAAGAAGGCCGCGAAGGAGACGGCCAACTCTTCGACGAGCGAAGAGCGCGTGCCGCGCTCGACCCGCACGACCGAGAAGCGTCGGCCCGCGAGCTTCTCCGCGCTCGACCCGACGTTGGCGTCCTCCGCGCCCTGCCTCAAACGCTCAGACTCTACGAGCGCGCCGAAGACCGAGAGCGTGTGGCTCTTTCCCACTCCGCGCGGCCCCGCGAGCGCGTAGGCAGCCCCGCGCCCCGGCGGCAGATTCGCGAGGACGTGCAGCCAGCGCGAGAGCAGGTCTGAAGTTACGTCCGTGAAGCGGTAGGCCGCGAGCGCCTGCACGGGGTCTTCCGCATAGTCCCCGACCTGCTCGAAAGTCTGCGGCTCAACCAGATCCTTGATCTTGTCCTGTATGCGTTTCATTCGCCCCCGGCAGGTACAATCGCTTTGTTAAAGGTGGGGTGTGCCCTGTTGAGTGAGGCTTCGGCGGGCATTTTTGAATCTAGCACGCGGGGCGTGCGGCGTGCAATCAATAAGTTTTACGGGGTGGCCGCGTCGGATGTATAATCCGTCCCAGTCTCCTTAGTAACAAGAGTAACAAGGCCGGGGTTAGACGGTCTCGCGCGGGGGCTTTCGGCGTCGGCGCGGGCCCTGGGGGCGACACAACCAACGGAGCGCCCCGTTGCATCAAAGGTTCACGCCTTTTCGGGTTCTCTTCGGCCTACCGCCGTGACCAAACATTCAGAGGCGCGCCGCCAGCGGACGACGCGTCGCCGCTCGCCTCAAGCGGGTTTTTAGTCTGAGGCGATAGGGCCGTCCCCCTTCGGGCGTTCGGAGTTTTAAAGACGGAGAGGCTGCCCCCTCCTTCCTTCGGCCAAAGCAGGCGTTGAAAAGTCTTTCGGAGGCACCAGGTATGTACAACAGATTAGCGCGCGCGTTCACGGCCACGGGGCTCATCTTCACGCTCTGGGCGGGCTCGCTCGCGGCCACGCCGCTGCCGCGCCGTCAGCAGCAGCAGCAGAAGGACGCCCAGAAGCAGCAGTCGCAACAGGACATCGCCGCCAAGAAGACCACCGCGGACGACAAGACCGCGCAGCCTTCGACGGCCCCGGCCAACCCCGGCAAGCCGCTCTCCGAGAAGGAAGACCCGCGGCTCATCGGCAAGCGCAAGATCAACGGCGGCTTCATCGCAGGCATCTCGGGCGGCGTGGACAAGGAGGTCGCCCTCGGCCGACAGCTCGCCGCCGAAGTTGACCGCGAGGCCAAGTTCGTTGACGACCCCGTCATAACGGAGTACATCAACCGCGTCGGCCAGAACGTCGTGCTCCACTCGGACGCGAAGATTCCCTTCACCATCAAGGTGATAGACTCCGACGAGGTCAACGCCTTCGCGCTGCCCGGCGGCTTCTTCTACGTCAACAAGGGGCTCATCCTCGCCGCCGACAACGAGGCGGAGGTCGCGGGCGTTATGGCGCACGAGATAGCGCACGTCGCCGCGCGCCACGCGATGGAGAATCAGGCCAAGGGCATGCTGGCGCAGATCGGCCTGATGGCGGGCTCGATATTCCTCGGCGGCCTGGGCGGCATGCTCATCAATCAGGGCGCGCAGTTCGGCGCGTTGCTTGGCTTCATGAAGTTCAGCCGCAGCGCCGAGTCGGAGGCCGACATGCTCGGCGTCCAGTACCTCTGGGCCGCCGGGTACGACCCGAACGCGATGTCCACGATGTTCGAGAAGCTCGCCGCGAAGAACAAGAAGAAGCCCGGCACCTTCTCGAAGCTCTTCGAGACGCACCCGCAGTCGGTTGACCGCATGGAGTCAACGCGCGCTCTCGTCGCGCGCTTCCCCGACAAGGAGGAGTACGTCCTCTCGACCTCGGAATTCCAACGCGTCAAGGCACGCCTGCTCCGGCTATCGAACGCGAAGGCTTCGACCGCGGGCGACATCGGCCCGAACGACGGCAGCGCGCCCGGCCGACCGACGCTCAAGCGCCGCTCTCCCTCGCCCGACGACACGGCCCCGGCCGACGGCACCACGACGCCCGAGAAGAAGGACGACAAGCCTTCGCTCAAGCGCCGCACGGACGACCAGCAGCAGACCCCGCCGCAGTAAGGCACGTACGCGAGCGGCTCCGGTAAGGCCGAAGGAAGGCTCTCAGGTCTCGCGAGACCTTGAGAGCCTTCCGTTTGAGCGGGCCTTTGCGCTTCGGCCGTCGCGGCTTGACAACAAAAAGGGCGTTTCGTATTCTGTTCGTTCGCGTTCTAGACGCTTAAGATTGAGAGACTTATCCTTATGTCAACATATTTCCCGAGCGGCGACGGACTCGCTGAGAATCGCAAATGGTACGTCGTGGACGCCGAGGGTCAGACCGTCGGCCGCCTCGCAACCGAGGTCGCGCGCGTGCTGATGGGCAAGAACAAGCCGCAGTACACGCCCTTCCTCGACACGGGCGACCACGTCATCGTCATCAACGCGCAGAAGGCGGTCTTCAAGGGGTCGAAGAACGACCAGAAGATGTACCACCACCACACGCTCTACCCCGGCGGTCTGCGCTCCATCTCGGTCAAGGATCAGTTCGAGCGCCACCCGGAGCGCGTCATCGAGCTTGCGGTCAAGGGCATGCTCCCGAAGAACAAGCTCGGCAAGGCGATGGGGAAGAAGCTCAAGGTATATGGCGACGACGAGGGGTTGCGCCGTCACGCGGCGCAGCAGCCCGAGCCGCTCGCCCTGAGCCCGCGCACAAGGGCGCAGAAGGCGTAAACCGTAAGTTTCAGTTTAAGGAAGAGGAAGCTGTGGCAGACATTCAGTATTACGGAACCGGGCGGCGCAAGACTTCGACGGCGCGCGTCTACCTTCGGCCCGGCACGGGCGAAATCCGCATCAACCGCAAGACCTTCGACGTGTACTTCCCGAATCAGGCGCTGCGCATGGTCATACGCCAGCCCTTGACGCTCACCGACACCGCGAGCAAGTTTGACATCGTCGTCAACGTCGCGGGCGGCGGCCCCGCGGGACAGGCGGGCGCTGTGCGCCACGGCATCACGCGCGCGCTCATGGAGTTCAACGCAGACCTCCGCCCCGCGCTCAAGGACGCCGGACTAGTCACGCGCGACCCGCGCGCGAAGGAGCGCAAGAAGTACGGCCAGAAGGGCGCGCGCAAGCGCTTCCAGTTCTCGAAGCGTTAAGTTCAGTGGAGTGGCGAGTGACGAGCGAGAAGCTTCTAACTTGCCACCCGTCACTTGTCACCCGTCACTGTCGTTAATCCATTGCCGCGGCCCGGTTGGTTGCCCCTTCGTGGGCGCTTGGGGCGCGGCGAGCACATAAACCAATCAAGAAGCAGGAGGATTTAGTTTGCCAGTCACCGTTACGATGAAGGAGTTGTTAGAGGCCGGCGTCCACTTCGGCCATCAGGTCAGACGCTGGAACCCGAAGATGAAGGAGTTCATCTTCGGCGAGCGCAACGGCATTAACATCATCGACCTCCAGAAGACGCAGAAGATGTTCCGCGACGCCATCACGTTCGTCACCGCGATGATGGGCGAGGAGCGCGGACGAAATATTCTCTTCGTCGGCACCAAGCGACAGGCGCAGGACGCCATCCGCGAAGAGGCCGAAAGGGCCGGGCAGTACTACATCAATCAGCGCTGGCTGGGCGGTCTCTTGACCAACTTCCAGACCGTGCAGAAGTCCATCAAGCGCCTCCGCGACCTCGAAGCGATGCAATCGGACGGCCGCTACGAGAAGATGACGAAGAAGGAGCGCATCAAGCTCGACCGCGAGCGCGAAATCCTCGACAAGAACCTCTCCGGGATAAAGAACATGAACCGCATTCCCGACGCGCTCTTCATCATAGACGTGCGCAAGGAGGACATCGCGGTCAAGGAGGCGAACCGCCTCGGCATCCCCATCATCGCCGTCGTCGACACCAACTGCTCGCCCGAAGGCATCGACTACGTCATCCCCGGCAACGACGACGCGCTCCGCGCCGTGCGCCTCTTCGCGTCGCGCATCGCCGACGCCGTCATCGAAGGCCATCAGGTGAACACGAAGGACTCGGACGAGGACGAGGCGGGTCAGCAGGCCGAGACGGCGGCCGCCGCTCCGACTTCGCGCGTCGCGACCTCTTCCGTCACTCGCGAGATTGAGCCCGGCGCACAGTCGGCGCAGGTCGCCGGACAGGACGTGTCGAACGTCTCGGCGGACGTGCAGACCTCCGTCCCCGGCAATCAGGGTTTCGGGCGCACGGGCCAGCAGCCCGACAGCGTCGGCGACCACGAGCAGGTCGGCACGCACGCGCCCGAGCGCGGCGCTACGGGCAGCGCGGACGCCGAAGGCACGCAGCCCCCGCGGTCGCCCGAGGCCGAGAAGGGCGCGGAGACCGTCGGCGCGGCCAAGTAGCAACGACGGCGGCGGCCCGATACGCTTTCAACTTTCAGACAACGGCGAGCGCAGCCCTTTAGTGCGGATGAACCCGCCGGGCTGCGCATCTTTTTAAGTGGTCAGCATTCAGCGGTCAGCTTTCAGCTTAAAGCCTTATGACGAGGCCGACACCGCTGGCCGACAGTTCGCTTCGGTTACATTTAAAGCTGAACGCTCAGTGCTGAACGCTGACAGCTATTCAAAGGCGACAGCTAATCAATAAGGAGAGTTCTACTGTCATGGCGGAGATAACATCGGCGGCGGTCAAGTCGCTCAGGGAGAAGACGGGCGCGGGGATGATGGAGTGCAAGAAGGCGCTCACGGAGGCCGACGGCAACGAGGATCAGGCCGTCGAGATTCTACGCAAGCGCGGCATCGCGACCGCCGGTAAGAAGGCTGGCCGCGTCGCCGCCGAAGGCGCGGTCGGCTCCTACATACACATGGGCGGCAAGGTCGGCGTGCTCGTCGAGGTCAATTGCGAGACGGACTTCGTCGCGCGCACCGACGAGTTTCAGGCGCTCGTCAAGGACATCGCGATGCACATCGCCGCGGCCGAACCGCGCTACGTCACGCGCGAGGAAGTCCCGGCGGACATCCTCGCCAAGGAGCGCGAGATTACGCGCGCGCAGATAGCCAACGACCCTAAGAACGCGAACAAGCCCGAGCAGGTCGTCGAGAAGATCGTCGAGGGCCGCCTCAACAAGTTCTACGAGGAGGCCGTGCTCGTAGACCAGCCGTTCGTCAAAGACCCCGCGAAGACCATCAACGAACTCCTGACCGAGAAGATCGCCAAGACGGGCGAGCGCATCACCGTCCGACGCTTCTCGCGCTACAAGATGGGCGAGGGGCTCGCGCGCCGCGAAGACGACTTTGCAGGCGAAGTCGCCTCGATGAGCGGCGGCAACCAGTAAGCTTAGACCGAAGGAACGTTAACAGGGATGGATAGGATAGGCAGGATAAAGCAATTTCAGATTTGAAATCTTAAATCTTTAACTCTTATCCTGTTCATCCCGTCCATCCCTGTTAATTTCTTACCCATGACCAACAGCGACAACAGCACGGCGAGCGTGCCGGCCTTCAGGCGAATACTTTTGAAGGCGTCGGGCGAGGCGCTGATGGGCGCGCAGAACTACGGCGTGGACGTTAAGGTCGCGCGCTCTATCGCGGAAGAGATAAAGGCCGTGCGCGGCCTCGGCGTCGAGGTCGCCGTAGTCGTCGGCGGCGGGAACATCTTCCGCGGCGTCTCGGAGAGCGCGGGCGACATGGACAGGTCGAGCGCCGACTACATAGGCATGCTCGCCACCGTGATGAACGCCGTCGTCTTGCAGGACGCGCTCGAAAAAGTCGGCATACACACGCGCGTGCTCTCGGCCATACACATCCCGCAGGTCGGCGAGCCATTCATACGCCGCCGCGCCATCAGACATCTTGAGAAGGGGCGCGTCGTCATCTTCGCCGCCGGGACGGGCAACCCGTACTTCACGACCGACTCGGCCGCGGCCCTGCGCGCGCTAGAGATTAAGGCCGACGTTATCTTAAAGGCGACGAAGGTAGACGGCGTCTACACGGCCGACCCCGTCAAAGACCCACAGGCGAAGCGCTACGACTGCATCACGTATCAGGAAGTTCTTGAGAAGCGGCTACAGGTGATGGACGCCTCGGCCATAAGCCTTTGCATGGACAACGACCTCCCCATAGTCGTCTTCAACATGCGCACGCCGGGCAACATCGTCCGTGTCGTTTCCGGCGAGACGGTCGGCACGAGAGTTTGTAATGAGAAACCGTGATAAGTGATAAGGAAGCTTTCAGCACTCAGCTTTCAGCTTCAAACTCTTCGCGCCCTTCGCGCGCTTTGCGGTTAAGCAAAAGTTCCCTAACCGCAAAGGTCACAGAGTAGACGCAAAGAACGCAAAGAGGTTTGGCTGAATGCTGAGCGCTGAAAGCTGAAGGCTCTTATCATTTATCACTTATCACTTCGGAGAAGCCATGAGCGAAAAAGATGTCATCAAAGAGACGAGGCCGCGTATGGAGGGGGCGGTCGAGGACTTGAGGAAGCGTCTCGCCACCATTCGCACGGGGCGCGCGTCCGTGAGCCTGCTCGACGGCGTGACCGTTGACTACTACGGGACGCCGACGCCCCTGAACCAGATGGCCTCCGTCCACGCGGCCGAGGCGAACATGCTCACGGTGCAGCCGTGGGACATGACGCAGATCGGTGCGATAGAGAAGGCCATACGCTCGGCCGACCTCGGCCTCAACCCATCGAACGACGGCAAGCTTGTGCGCGTGCCCGTCCCGCCGCTAACCGAAGAGCGCCGCAAGCAGCTCGCCAAGCAGGTTCACGAGGCGGCCGAGGAGCACCGCACCGCGATTCGCAACGTGCGCCGCGACGCCAACGACCGTATGAAGAAGATGCTCAAGGATAAGCAGATTTCCGAGGACGCGGAGCGCGACGCGCTAGAAGAGGTGCAGAAGCTCACGAACACATACATCGCCAAAGTTGACGAGATGGCGAAGACCAAAGAGCAGGAGCTTATGAACGTCTAGCACGTCTTGGTCACGGCCCGCCGTAGTGAGAGAGGCCGCGCGACGTTAAATCGTCGCGCGGCCTCTCTACCATTTCGCGGGGCACGCGCGGTCAGCCTTGACGCGTGGGACTTGTTGACGGTATTCAGGAAGGGCTCTTACCCGAATTTTAAAACACTCGAAGCCATCCTGGCTGTGCTATCAGGTTCACCTCTCGAAGCCCGTCGAGCCCGCCGAGTTCGCGCTCGTCGTCGCGAACCTCATAGGCGGACGCGGCTCGTCGGGATAAGAACAGAACCGGGAGCGGTAGCGACCGGGTAGTGACTCTGAGATACAATCTTATCTCGGAGCCGTTACCCGGTCGCTACCGCTCCCGGTTCTGACTGTACTAACTCTAGAAGGTGAACCTCACGGAAGCCTGCACGCGACGGTTGCCCGCGGCGACGTTGCCGCCGCCGCCGCCGAAGCCGCCCGCGGTGGAGAGCGACTGCCCGAAGCTCGGCGAACTCAGGTTGCCCACGGGGTTCGAGAGGTTCGTGTGGTTGAGCAGGTTGACGAAGAAGAGCGAGAAGTTGAGCGTGTACTTCTTCCCTTCTCCGCCGCCGCCGGGGCTGCCCATCATCATCATCATCGGGCCGCCCATGCCGCCCACGGGGCCGCCGCCGCGCCCGCCGCCGCCACCACCGCCCTCGCGGTTATTGCCGCCGCGCCCACCGCCACCGCCGCCCTGCGCCTGCTGCTGACGCTGCTCGTCCTGCTGCTTCTTACGCTGATCGGCAGCGGCCCTCGACGCGGCCGTATCGCCGAAGCTTATGGCGCGGCCGACGCGCAGGTTGACGGAGAAGAAGCCGGGGCCTTCGGCGTAGTTGCGCGGGATGATGGTCTGGCCCGCCTTCGGGTTGATGTCGAAGTCGCCCCACTGCGTGTGGCGCAGGTCGGCCGCCGCGGTCTGCGCGTCTGCGAAGGCCGGGCGGTCGTTGAAGATGCCGTCGCGGTTGTTGTCGAAGCCGGTCGTGATGTTGAAGGGCCGGCCCGTGTTCGCGATGATTATCGGGTTGAGCGAAAGCTTCAGGAACGGCACGCCCATCGAGCCGCCGATGAAGACGCGGTGGCGCGTGTCGAAGAACGAGCGCCCGTACTCGCCGCTCACGTCGTACTGGTTGAC
>JBJMGR010000374.1:0-9099 GCA_045807805.1 Pyrinomonadaceae bacterium
GAGTATGAAGTCGGGGAGGAAGTATAGCGACGTGCTCTCGTTCGCGCCGATGCGCACGCGCCCGCGCCGGAGTTCGCGAAGCTCCGCGACCGCGCCGCGCGCCTGATCGCGCAGAGCGATGATGCGGCACGCGTACTCGTAGATGAGCTGGCCCGCCTCCGTGAGGGTCGGGACTTTCTGCGAGCGGTCGAGCAAGGGCGCTCCGACCTCCTCTTCGAGTCGCTTGACGGCGATGCTCACGGCGGGCTGCGTGCGGAAGACGCGCGTGGCGGCCTTCGAGAAGCCGCCCTCCTCGACCACCTTTATGAAGAACTCTAGCTGCGTTATCTCCAAGTCAGTCCCAAGCCTCCGGCAGCGCCCGCGGCAATGTACCGCAGCGCGCGCGTGTTGCTCAAGGACGCCCTCGGCGCGACCCTTCCGGGCGCTTTTCTCAAACTCCCCCTTTTCGTCCCCGCGCGTGCTATGCTTGGGCCGCTCACAGTTCGGAACGAAGGCTCCCCGGCAGACAAGCGAAACGAGTGACATATGCTTAGAGGTCTGACCCGTCCGCGCCGCGTCGTCATCACGGGCATGGGCTGCGTGACGCCGCTCGGCGTCGGGCGCGCGGCCTTCTGGGGCGCGCTCCGGCGAGGCGAGAGCGGCATACGGCGCATCGAAGGTTTCGACGTTTCGCGCTCGCCCGTGCAGATAGCGGGGCAGGTTCGCGACTTCGACTGGGAGGCCGAGCTTAAAGCGAAAGACCGACGCCACGTCGCGCGCACAGTGCCTCTCGCGCTCGCGTCCGCGCGAGAGGCGATGGCCGATGCGGGGCTTGATAGTTCCGTCTTCACGACGGAAGAGCGGCGCGCCTTCGGTGTCGTCATGGGCACGGGCGGCGGCGGCCTCGCCTTCACAGAAGAGCAATACAAGTATCTCTACATCCCGGACGCGCCCGGCACGCCGAGCGTCTACACGATTCCTTCCTCGACGCACGGCGGACTCTCCTCCGAACTCTCCATGGCCTTCGGCATTCGAGGGCTCTCGCACGTCATCTCGACGGGCTGCACTTCGTCCACCGACGCAATCGCGTACGCCGCGCAGCACATCGTGCTCGGCCGACAGGACGCGATGCTCGCAGGCGGCTCGGACGCGCCGCTCGCGCCCGGCATACTTGAGGGCTTCTGTCTGATGAAGGTGCTCACGGAGAATTGGAACGAAGAGCCCGCGCGCGCCTCTCGCCCCTTCTCGCGCGACCGCTCGGGGATGGTCTTGGGTGAGGGCGCTTGGGTCTACGTGCTCGAAGAGTATGAGCGCGCGCGCGAGAGGGGCGCGCAAGTTTACGCGGAGGTGACGGGCTACGGCGCGACGTGCGACGCCTACCACCGCGTGCGCCTCGAAGAGACGGGCGAGGAGCCCGCGCGCGCGATGCGGCTCGCGCTCGAAGAGGCGGGGCGCGCGCCCGAAGAGGTTGACTACGTGAATCTTCACGGCACCTCGACGGTCTTGAACGACCGCATCGAGACGCAGGCTTTGAAGCTCGCGCTCGGAGACTCGGCGCGGCGCATTCCGATGTCGGGCACGAAGTCGCAGATAGGCCACCCGCAGGGCGCTTCGGGCGCGGCGGGGCTCGCGGCCGCGCTCTGCGCCATCCGGACCGGCTTCATACCGCCGACCATAAACCTCGACGAGGCGGCACCCGAGTGCGACCTCGACTACACGCCCAACCGCGCGCGAGAGAGGGACGTGCGCGTCGCGCTCTGCAACTGCATAGGCTTCGGCTCGAAGAACAGCGCGCTCGTCGTCGAACGCGTGTCGGAAGGATGAAGGATGAAAGCGTCGCTGTCAGACATTAAACAAATTCCCGACAGTCTTACCTTCATCCCTCATCCTTCATCCTTCCAAATTTATGTTCGAGCGTTTCAGACGGCGCAGCTACGAGCTTGAGCACTTAGACCTCGGCGACTATACGCGCGAGGAGTACGAGGGCTGCATGGTCGAGCTGCGGCGTGTCAACCGCTGGCTCGGCGACGCGAGCGCGCTGCGCCGCTCCGTGCTCAATGAGATTGAGCGTGACGGAGCGCGCGAGTTCTCTCTGCTCGACGTGGGCGCGGGCACGGGCGAGCTTCTGCGCGAGACGGCGCGTTGGGCGCGCGCGCGCGGGATGAAGGCGAGGCTGGTCGGGCTCGAACTCAATGAGCGTTCGACCGAAGGCATGCTCGAAGAGTCGCGCGCGTTCCCGGAAGTCTCGGCCGTGCGCGCCGACGCTCTGCGAATGCCCTTCGACGCGGGCGCGTTCGACTACGTGATCTGCTCGCTCTTCACGCATCACTTCCGCGACGAGTCGGTCGTCGCGCTGCTCCGAGAGATGTCGCGTGTCGCGCGAAGGCGTGTCTACGTGATAGACCTGCACCGACACCCCGTCGCCTACTACTTCTACACGACCTTGGGTCGGCTCTTTCTGCACAACCGCCTGATACGCGAGGACGGTGCGCTCTCAATCCTTCGAGCCTTCGCCCCGCGCGAACTGAAGGCGCTCGCGGAGCGCGCGGGCCTCTCGGGCGCAAAAGTGGAGCGGCGCTTTCCGTATCGTCTGGTTCTCAGCGGAAGCAAGTAAGACGTTAGATGTCGGATGCCGAATGTTAGTTAAGGCGAGTGCTCTTTCACTAACATCTAACATCTAACATCCGGCATCTCGATTAACGAATGTCTGACTTCGACGCAATCATCGTGGGCGGAGGCCCCGCCGGTTCGAGCGCGGCGATTCATCTTGCGGCGCGCGGAGCGCGCGTGCTGCTCGCGGAGCGCGAGAGGTTCCCGCGCGCTAAGCTCTGCGGCGAGTTCATCTCACCGGAGTGCTTGAGCCACTTCGAGCGGCTCGGCGTGCTCGAAGGGATGGAGTCGGCGGGCGGGGCGGAGGTAACGGAGACTGTCTTCTACGCGCCGAGCGGTCGTGCGCTCTCTGTGCCGAGCGAATGGTTCGGCGGTGCGCGCACGGCGGCGCTCGGCCTGAGCCGCGCGGAGATGGACGCGCGACTGCTTCGACGCGCGAGAGAGGTCGGCGTGCAAGTCCTCGAAGAGACGGCGCTCGCGGGCGTCATCGCAGAGGGCGGTCGCGTGCGCGGCGTCAGCCTTCACACCGACGGCTCGCACGCGCGCGAGTACCGCGCGGCGTTGACGATAGACGCGACGGGACGGCAGCGCGCGGTCGTGCGCCGCGCCGGGCGCGAGTCGAAGGGCGCAGGCGAGACGGCGAAGGATGAGAGCGTCGCCGTCGTTAGCGAGACGCGCGCGGGCGGCGCCACACACGAGCGAGGGCGCGAGCGACTCGTCGCCTTCAAGGCTCATCTCGAAGGCGCGCCGGGCGCGCCGGGCGCGTGCGAGATCTACTTCTACCCCGGCGGCTACGGGGGCTTGAGCGCGGTCGAGGGCGGCGTGAGTAACCTTTGCTTCTTCGCGCGCGCGAAGGACGTGCGCTCGCGCGGCGGCGACGCGACGCGCGTCATGCGCGAGGTCTTGATGAAGAACAGACGCGCGGCGGAGACGTTGGCGAACGCGAGCGCGAAGACGCGCTGGCTCGCCGTCGCCGTCGAGAGCTTCGGGCGACGCGACCCCGCGCCCGCATCGGGACTCATCGCGGCGGGCGACGCCGCGGCCTTCATAGACCCTTTCACCGGCAGCGGCATGCTCATGGCGCTCGAAGGCGGCGAGCTTGCCGCACACGCCGTCGCGCGCGCTCTCGACGCCGCGCGTTCACAAGAGTCAACACATTCACAAGAGTCGGCACATTCAAGAGATGCCGCGCCTTCCTCTTCGTTCGACCTGAACACGGAGGTGCTCGACTCGCTCGCTCGCGAGTATCGCGCGGCGTACGACGAACACTTCGGCGCGCGACTGCGCCTGTGCGGGATGCTTCGACGCGCGGCCTTCGCGCCGTCGGCGTTCGCGGAGTTCGCGGTTCTGGCGCTCGGCGCGAGCGAGCGACTCAGGCGCGGCCTCGCGCGCGCAACTCGCAGCGGCGCGCTCAGCAGACAAACTTCATACTCGAATGAATCGAAAGCTTGAAGGAAGAGTCGCGGTTCTGACGGGCGCGGCCACGGGAATTGGGCGGGCGCTTGCGTCGCGTCTGGCCGGGGAGGGCGCGGCGCTCTGCCTCGCGGACATAGATGGCGACGCGCTCGAAGCGACCGCGCGAGCGCTCGCTTCGAGCGGCGCGAGCGTCTCGGCCCACACGGTAAACGTCGCGGACGACGGGCAGGTCGAGACCTTCGCGCGCGAGGTTGCGGAGCGTCACGGCCGCGCGGACGTTCTGATTAACAACGCTGGCGTGGCGCTGCACGGGACGGTCGAGGAGGTCTCGCTCGCGGACATCGAATGGGTGATGTCAATCAACTTCTGGGGCACGGTCTACGGCGTCAAGCACTTCCTCCCGCTGCTCAAGCGTCAGACGAGCGCGCACATAGTCTGCGTGTCGAGTATCTTCGGCATCATCGCGCCGCCGGGTCAGGCCGCATACTGCGCGAGCAAGTTCGCCGTGCGCGGCTTCGCCGAATCGTTGAGGCATGAGCTTGAGGGGACGAACGTTCGCGTCTCGACCGTGCATCCGGGCGGCGTCCGCACAGGCATCGCGCGCTCGGCGCGAATCGGCGCGGGCGCAGACCCTTTGAAGGGCGAGCGTGAGAGAGCGAGGTTCGAGCGGCTTGCGATAACCAGCCCTCAGCAGGCGGCCGAGCGCATCGTACGCGGCATGCTCCGCGGCGAGCCGCGCATACTCGTCGGCCGCGACGCCTCGCAGATAGACCTCATGCAGCGCCTGCTGCCCACGCGCTACTGGCGCATCTTGCGCGCCCTCGCCGAGCGGCGCGGGGGGCGTGCCGAGTGAAGCGAAAAGGGGCGTGCGTCGTCGCGCCGTCGCCGCGCGATTTTGTTGCGCGGCCCGCGTAATTGAGCGGCGTGCGCGGGCGCGAATAACCTTCTTGCAAAGTGCCTCTTTTTCAGGTACAAAGTCGTACGTAAGCGGCCGCAGTAAGGCTCTCGACACACGGAAACGCTTTCAGGCCGCAGACCTCTTTTTCAAGCTCGTGACAAACCGTTTCGATCTCCCGGCGCGCGGCCGAGTCCGCACGCGTGCGGACTCGAAAATTCTCGCTGGCTGAGGGCGCGCGCACGTTTCGGCGCGCGCGCCCTCAACGCCTCGCCCGTACGTTCAATCTTTGTCTTTCAAGGAGAAGAGTTATGCGTTGTTCCACACGGCGGTGGCTCCCGACCGCTTACCGCTTCGTGCTCGCCTGCGCTCTCGCGCTCACCATCTCGGCGGGCTCGGCGCTCGCGCAGGCCGACGCGACTTCGGCCAACCTGAGCGGCGTCGTCAAAGACCCGGCGGGCGCAGTCGTCCCCGGAGCCACAATCACCGTGCGCAACCCCGCGACGAACGACACGCGCACCGCCACGTCGAACGACGACGGCCTCTATCAGTTCGTGCAGCTCACGCCCGGAACCTACGAGGTGACGGTCGAGGCCGCGAACTTCAAGAAGGCCGTCGTCCCCTCGATCAAAGTCACGGTGGGCCAGCGCGCGGACCTCGACATCTCGCTCGAAGTCGGGCAGATAACCGACGTGGTCACGGTCTCCGGCGCGCAGACCGAACTCATCGAGACCTCGAAGACGAACGTGTCGAGCACCATCGATCAGGTGCGCATCGACAACCTGCCCATCAACCAGCGCGACTACATCAACTTCACTTTGACGAACTCGATGGTCACGCGCGACAACGGCCGCCCCATCGGCCCCGCGCCGACCTCGGGCGTCAACTTCGGCGGCCAGCGCGGGCGCTCGAACCTCGTGCAGGTTGACGGCGCGGACAACACGGACAACTCCGTCAACGCCGCGCGCTCTACCGTTTCACAGGAGGCAGTGCAGGAGTTTCAGGTCGTCACGAACTCGTTCGCGCCCGAGTTCGGGCGGACGGCGGGCGGCGTCGTCAACGTCGTCACCAAGTCCGGCACGAACGAGGTGACGGGCAACGTCTTCGGCTTCATACGCCACAAGTCTATACAGGCGCGCAACGCCTTCGCGCCCATCATAGACAACGACCCGGACAAGAAGGCTCCGTTCACGCGCGCACAGTACGGCGCGACGCTCGGCTTCCCCTTAGACAAAGACAACACCTTCGGCTTCATCGCCTTCGAGCAGCGCAAGCGGCAGGAGTCGGGCTTCTTCACGTCGGACGTGATTCAGGGGCTGACTTCGAGCGTGACCATCCCCATTCCGGGGCTCGGCAACCAGACCTACACGCGACTCAACGCGGCGCAGGCCGGCTACGTCAACACGCTTCTGACGACGGCCAACGCGCTCATCGCCGGGGGCAACGTCGCGCAGGGGCAGCAGATATTCGGCGCGGCCGTCGCCTACGCGACGCTCGCCTCCACAGGCGGCAACACCGGCCTGACGGGCACGAGCCCCGTGGTCAGCCCCGGCGCGACGTTCGGCATCGCGGCCATACCCGCGGGGCAGGTCATAGGCTCGCGCTTCGCGCTCACGGGCGCGCCCGTGCCCGTCAACGTTAACGCCTTCCGTCCGCTGCTCGGCCTCGCGCGCGTCTTCCCGATCATGGAGGACACGACGTTTACCTCCGCGCGTCTCGACCACAAGATAAACGACGAGCACAACCTGACGCTGCGCTTCAGCTACAACCCTTCGGACATCACGGGCATTCAGGTCGAGTCGCAGAATCAGGCGCTCGGACAGAACGACTTCTCGCGCACAGGCATTCAGACCCTTCGCGACACGGCCTTCGTCTCGACGCTCCACTCGACGCTCGCGCCGACCGTGGTCAACGAAGGACGCTTCAGCTTCAGCTCGCGCCGCGCGACCTTCGTCTCGCAGAACGGGCAGGGCACGGCCTACAACATCTCGGGCGTCTCCTTCATCGGCCGCGAGCTTTTCTCGCCCGTCATACGAACCGAGAGCCGCTACCAGTACACCGACAACGTTAGCTGGGTGAAGGGTAATCACACGATGAAGTTCGGCGGCGACGCCAACTTCATAAGCATCGACGCCATCTTCGAGCTGAACTTCGCCGGCCTCTTCAACTTCGGCGGCCTCTCGGCCACGACCTTGAACCCGGCCTTCCCGACCATCGGCACGGCCGCGCCGCCCGCCTTCACGCCCGTGCAGCAGTACGGCCTCGGCTTCCCGGAGAACTTCGTACAGGGGTTCGGCAACCCCGTCAGCAAGCTCAACAACCGCCCGCTCGCGTGGTTCGCGCAGGACTCCTGGAAGGTTAAGCCGAACTTCACGGTCAACTACGGCGTGCGCTACGACTACGAGCTGACGAAGCAGATTCCGCCGACGGACTTCCGCGACCCGCTCTCCGGTATCCTCGTCCCCGCGTCGCAGACGCAGACCTTCTACAACGCCTTCGGCATACAGCAGGGCTTCCCGCGCGACAAGAACAACTACGCGCCGCGCATAGGCTTCGCCTGGGACTTGAAGAACGACGGAAGCACCGTGCTGCGCGCGGCCTACGGACTCTTCTACGACCACCCGCTCTTAGCCATCGGCTTCAACTCCGACATCGCCGACAACGTGCAGCAGCAGCAGTTCGTCGCGCTCGCGGGCAGTCCCGCGCCGACCGCGCTCCTTAACGCCGTACAGATTTTCCAGGGCACGGTCTGCACCGCCGCGAGCGCGAACCCTCTGTGCCCCGCGGGATTCACTACGCCGGGCACGGCCGCGTCGGCGCAGTACCAGTTCGGCCGACAGCGCTTCAACGACCAGACGTTCCCAGGCTTCGGGCCGTTCCTGCCCTTCTCTTTGCCGGTCGCGTCGAACTTCGAGTACGCATACGCCAATCAGGCGAACGTCACGCTCGAACGCAAGATAACGAGCAACATGTCCTTCTCGGCGAGTTGGCTCTTCACGGGCGCGCACCACCTGCCGCACCCGACGAACCTGAACGGGCCGAACGTCCCGCTGCTCGTGCAGAACTTCGTACGCTGCTTCAACCGCCAGCCCGTCGACCGCACAGAGATTCTAACGCTCTCGCCCGCGGCCTGCTCGAACATCGTCGCGCAGCCCATTCCGGGCCTCGTCTCCGTCACGACGCGCGGCGGCGTAGTCCAGCCCTTCGCGGCGAACCTGTTCCGCCCCGGCGGGCCGAACTACCTCTTCGTGCAGTCGCAGAACGCCGCGCTCACGCCCGCAGTCTTCAACGCGGCGATCACGGGCGCGGGCACGCTCGCGCGCCCCGGCCTTGTCTCCACCTTCGGCGACATCAACGCGCAACTCTCCGACGGCAACTCCGTCTATCACGCGGGCACCTTCGAGTTGCGCCGCCGCTTCGCGAACAACTTCCAGTTCCTCGCGAGCTATACGTGGGCGCACGCCATCGACGACTCTTCGGACTTGCAGACGCTCCTGCTCCCGCAGGACGTGACGCGGCTCGACCTTGAGCGCGCCGACTCGCTCTTCGACCAGCGCCACCGCTTCGTCTTCAGCGGCGTGCTCGCCTCTCCCGCCTCTTGGCGCGGCGGCGACGGCTGGCACAGCTTCTTCGCCGACTTCATCGTCGCGCCCATCTTCGAGGTTTCGTCAGGCCGACCCTTCAACATCCTCTCGGGTGTTGACACGAACCGCGACCTTTCGTCGAACACCGACCGCCCGAACGTACGCGCCGACGGCTCGCTCTGCGTGCCGGGGCCTCCCGACTGCGGCCCACTCTTCTCGGCCGGCAACCTCGGGCGCAACACCGGCCTAACGCACAGCTACCAGTCGCTCGACCTTCGCGTCGCGCGCACCGTGCCCTTGGGCGAGCGCATGAGGCTCGAAATAATCGCGGAGGGCTTCAACCTCTTCAACCGCTTCAACGAGGCGGGCGTCTCGCCGCGCTTCGAGGACGTGAACCTCGTCAACGAGCGCGCGGGCAACGGCCGCTATCGCAGCCGCGCCACCGCCGCCTTCGATCCGCGCCAGTTCCAGTTCGGCCTGAAGCTGAACTTCTAACCGTGACTTAACGCAAGAGGTGGCAGAATCTGCCACCTCTTGCGTTAAACTCTCCTACAAATCAGTCCTCCTCAGCGGAGCAACGGTAGGGGGTTACTGCTCACGTGAGCAGTAACCCCC
>JBJMGR010000375.1:0-13311 GCA_045807805.1 Pyrinomonadaceae bacterium
AAGGTGCCGCTCGAACTCGACGCCTTGGAGGACTACACCGCGGCCAACATCGAGGCCACCATCGCACGCCTCGAACACGAGATGCGCGCCGCCGCCAAGAACCTCGAATTCGAGCGCGCCGCCGAAATCCGCGACCGCATCAAGTACCTGCGCGAGCGCGAGCTGACGATGACTTAGGCGAACGACACGCGATGCGCTTCGCACCGGGTTGAGGTGGGAGGAGCGCGACGAATTACATGCTGGTCAAGTCTGAGCAGGACGCGATTCAGTCGTTCCTCGCCGACGCGAGCAACCTCGCGGGCGGGCACGCTTCGCGCGTCTATCTGCCTGAGAGTTCTGAAGAGGCGGCCGACGCGCTCGCGCGAGCGTCGCGCGAGCGCACGCCCGTCACAATCGCGGGCGCGGGCACGGGCATCGTGGGCGGTCGCGTGCCCTTCGGCGGCGTCGTGCTCTCGACCGAGAGGCTGAGCCACATAGGCGAAATCTTCGCGGGTGACGACGGCGCGCGCGCGACCGCCGAAGCGGGCGTCGTGCTCGCGGACTTCCAGCGAGAGGTGCGCGCGCGCGGCCTGCTCTACCCGCCCGACCCGACGGAGGCGAGCTGTTATCTGGGCGGCACGGTCGCGACCAATGCGTCGGGCGCGCGCACGTTCAAGTACGGGCCGACGCGCGAGTACGTCAGACGTTTGAAGATCGCGCTCGCTGGCGGCGACGTGCTCAACTTAAGACGCGGCGAGATTTTTGCGGACGACGCGGGGCTCCTGACAGTCCCGCTCGGCGGCGGGCGAATGATAAAGGCAAGCCTTCCTTCAATCTCGATGCCTTCGACGCGCAAGCACGCGGCGGGCTATTACGTGGCGAAGGGGATGGACTTGATCGACCTCTTCGTCGGCAGCGAGGGCACGCTCGGCGTCGTCACCGAAGTTGAAGTCAAGCTTCTGCCGCGCCCGCGCGGAGTGCTCGCGGGCGTGGTCTTCTTCCGCGATGAAGAGTCTCTGCTTGCCTTCGTTCGCGAGGCGCGCGAGCGTTCGCTCACGACGCGCGAGGCCGCGCGCGCCTCCGTTGTTGACGCCGCGGCCGGACTCGACGCGCGCGCGTTGGAGTATTTCGACGCGGAGTCTCTGAGTTTTCTTCGCGAGCGCTACCCGCTCGTGCCCGCGCGCGCGGCGGGCGGCGCAATCTTCTTCGAGCAGGAGACGACCGAGGAGACGGAAGAGGCGCTGATGGGTGAATGGCTCGGGCTCGTCGAGGGGCACGGCGCGCTCGCGGATGAGTCCTGGTTCGGGACGAACGAGCACGACCTCGCGGAGATGCGCGCCTTCCGACATGCTCTGCCCGTGATGGTCAACGAGTGGCTCGCGCGACACGGCCAGCGCAAAGTCTCGACCGACATGGCCGTGCCCGACGCGGCTTTCCCGGAGATGCTGCGCTTCTACAAGGATAGCTTGCGCGCGTCGCGCCTCGCATACGTCATCTTCGGCCACATAGGCGACAACCACGTCCACGTCAACATACTCCCGCGCGACGACCTTGAGCAGTTGGCCGCACGCGAGACCTACGCGCGCTTCGTCGAGCGCGCGGTCTCTTTAGGCGGCACCGTCTCCGCCGAGCACGGGGTCGGGAAGATAAAGCGCGAGTACCTTCGCGCGCTCTACGGCGAGCGGCATCTGTGCGAGATGGCCGAACTAAAGCGCGCCTTCGACCCCGCATGCGTGCTCGGCCGCGGCAACATCTTCGCGGAAGAACTTCTCGGGAAAGTGATAGGTGATGAGTGATAAGTGATGAGAAAAGACGGGGCACGCCTCCGTTCTTTCTCATCACTCATCACTTATCACTTATCACTCATCACTTCTGTTAAGATTCCATTCATGGTAGAAACGACGGCGGGCGCGCCCGTCTTGCTCTACGACGGCGTGTGCGGCTTCTGCAACAAGACCGTCCAGATGATTCTCGACCGCGACCGGCGCGGCACGATGCGCTTCGCCGCGTTGCAGAGCGACTACGGCCGAACCGTGGTCGAACGTCATCCCGAGCTTCGAGGTGTTGACTCGGTCGTCTTCGTCGATAACTCCGACGGAGGCGAGCGCGTCCACATACGTTCCGAAGCGGCGCTCAGGGTCGCCGCTTACCTCGGCGGATTCTGGAAAGTCCTCCTCTGCGCGTACGTCGTCCCGCGCCCCGCGCGTGATTACCTCTACGACCTCTTCGCGCGCAACCGTTACAGGTTCTTCGGCAAGTTCGACCAGTGCATGCTGCCGCCCGCGGAGGCGCGCGCTCGCTTCCTCGACGTTTGAAGAGGCCGCGCTTAAACGACTCAGACGAATGTTCCGCTTCAACACCGCAGGTGAGTCGCACGGCCGCGCGCTCGTCGCGATAGTCGAAGGTCTGCCCGCAGGGCTCGCGGTCGAAGTGGAGTTGATTAACCGCGAGCTTGAGCGCCGCCAGTGGGGCTATGGGCGCGGCGGGCGCATGAAGATTGAGCGCGACCGCGTCGAACTCCTCGGCGGCGTGCGCCACGGCCTCACGCTCGGCTCGCCCGTCGCTTTGACGATTGAGAACAAGGACTGGAAGAACTGGTCTGACGTGATGGCAGCCGAAGCGCGTCCGCCCGAAGAAGTTCCCGAAGAGAAGATGCGGCGCGTGCGTCGGCCGCGTCCGGGCCACGCGGACTTGGCGGGCGGGCTCAAGTACGGCGCGCGAGACCTTCGAGAGATTTTAGAGCGCGCCTCCGCGCGAGAGACCGCGGCGCGTGTCGCGTGCGGCGCTCTCGCGAAACAGCTTCTCAACGCGTTCGGCGTCGAGATACGCAGCCACGTTGCGCAGCTCGGCGGCGTGCCCGCATCGCCGCTCGAAGTCGCGTGGGAAGAGATCCGTGCCATCCCGGACGACGCGCCGCTACGCTGTGCGGACGCCGTGGCGCAAGGCCAGATGGTCGCGCTCATTGATGAGAAGAAGCGTGAAGGCGACACGCTCGGCGGAGTCTTCGAGGTCGTCGCGCGGGGCGTCGTCGCCGGATTAGGCTCGCACACTTCGTGGGACTCGAAGCTCGACGGTCGGCTCGCGCGCTCCCTGATGTCCATACCCGCAGTCAAGGCCGTCTCAATCGGCGCGGGCGTCGAGGCCGCATCGCTTCCCGGCTCGTCGGTTCACGACGAGATTGAATACGACTCGGAAGGCCGTGCCTTCAGGCGACCGACGAACCGCGCGGGGGGCTTGGAAGGCGGCATCACGAACGGCGAGGAGATACGCGTGCGCGGCTTCCTCAAACCCATCTCGACGCTACGGCGCGCGCTCCGCTCCGTTGACATCGAGACGAAGGAGGAGCAGCTCGCGGCCTTCGAGCGCTCGGACGTGACGGCCGTGCCCGCCGCCGGAGTCATCGGCGAGGCGATGGTCGCGCTCACGCTCGCCGAAGGAATGCGCGAGAAGTTCGGCGGCGACTCGCTCTCGGAGATGCGCCGCAACTTCGACGCTTACCTCGAACAGCTTCGCGCATACTGATTGAGAAGACCAATGGGACTAACGGAGATAGAACAGATACTCGCGCGGCTCTCGACCGACGAGGAGTTGCGCAAGCGCTTCGTCAACGACCCCTTCGCGCTCGGGCGCGAGCTTGGGCTCTCGACCGTCGGATCGCGACATCTCAGGCGCACAGCCGCCGCGCGCTTCGACTCCATCGCCGCCTCGCCGCGCGAGCGCCGCTTCGTGCAGGTCTACAAGCTGCTCCCGCTCACGCACCGCGTGCTCAAAGGGCGCTTCACAGACTACTTCGACCGCTACGTCGCGGAGCACGGCGCGGTCTCCTTCGAGCGCCTCTTCGGCGACGTGCTCGCCTTCGCCGACTACCTCGAAAAGAGGCTGGCCGAAGATCACCTCGGCTCGGGTTGGACGCTCGACATACTCCGCTTCGAGAAGGCGCGCATAAAGGCCGCGGACCCGAAGCGCCTCTTCGTCGTCGCAACCTTCCGCCACGACATAAGCCGACTCGTGCGCGGCGTCATGCGAAAGGGCGAGTTGTTCACGGCCGTCCGACGACGCACGGCCGCCGTCTGGTGGCGACGGCGCAAACACGGGCCGATTCGCTACGCGGTCTTCAACGCGCCCACCCTCTCGCGCAAGTAACCGAACACGGACAAACGACATGAACAGAGAAGCGAAGCTCCTCGTCGCAACGGAAGGCGGCGTCAAGCGCATCACCTTCAACAACCCCGCGCGCCGGAACGCCGTTGACCTCGACACGTTCGCGCTCTTCGCCGACGCGGTCGAAGAGGCCGCGCGCGACGAGAGCCGCGTCGTCGTCATCACGGGCGCGGGCGACTCCTTCTGCGGCGGGCTTGACCTGACTTCGCTGAGCCCCGGAGAGCTTGCGACTCTCGACGTGGCCGCGAAGATTCGTGAACTCATCAACCCGCCGATACTTCGTCTGCGCGCGCTGCGTAAACCCGTCGTCGCGCGCGTCAACGGCCCGGTCGCGGGGATAGGTTTCAGCTACGTCCTCGCCTCGGACGTGCGCGTCGCTTCGCGGGACGCGACCTTCATGCAGAGCTTCGTCCGCGTCGGCCTCATGCCCGACGGAGGCAGTACGCACTTCCTGCCCGCGCTCGTCGGCTACGCGCGCGCCTTCGAGTTGATGGCTACGGGCACGCAACTCTCCGCCGAGGACGCGCACGCGCTCGGCCTCGTCAATCGCGTCGTCGCGCGCGAAGAGTTGGACGCCGCCGTTGACGAAACGGCCGCGCGCCTCGCCGCCGCCCCACAGCCCTCGCTCGCGCGCATCAAGGCCGCGCTCGCGCGCAGAGAGCACGAAGCCCTAGCCGCCGCGCTCGACTTCGAGGCCGAGGGACAGGCCGAATGCTTCCGCTCGCCCGACTTCCTCGAAGGCGTCACCGCCTTCATGCAGAAACGCGCGCCCGAGTTCGGGAAGGGAAGAGGTTGAGAGCATGCGCGCCTTCGTGATTCGTCGCGCGTCCGTGTGCAACCGAAAGCTGGTCTGAAGTCTCTAAACGCGTTGCTGGCAGGCCCGTAATTCCCTGTAGTAGACTCGGAGCGGCGGTCACTCCGACGAAGTCGGACGGCATTCGATTATCAGCCTGTAGAGTTATTTTTCGAGATGGCACTTCTGGACATTGTGAAGTACGGCGACCCGGTTCTTGAGAGGCCGGGCGAGTCCGTGACCGAGTTCGACGCCGGCTTACGGCGGCTCGTCTCGGACATGTTCGAGACGATGTACGCGTCGCGCGGCGTAGGGCTGGCAGCGCCGCAGGTCGGCGTCTCCAAGCGACTGTTCGTGATGGACTGCTCAGGCGGCCGAGACCCCGAGGCGCGCGTCGCGCTGATAAACCCGGCCGTCCTCAGCGTCGAGGGCGACCAGACGGGCGACGAAGGCTGCCTCTCGTTCCCCGGCATCTTCTTCCCTGTGAAGCGCTCTTTGCGCGCGGTCGTGCGCGCGCATGACATAAACGGCGAGGAGTTCGAGTTCGACGGCCTCGACCTCGAAGCGCGCTGCATGCTGCACGAGACAGACCACTGCGACGGCATAGTCTTCATAGACCGCACCACGCCGCTCAAGCGCGAACTCGTCAGGCGCAAGATTCGCCGTCTCGAAAAGCAGGGCCGCTGGGTCTAAACTCTTTAACGGAACCGCGAGCGGTGGCGAGCGGTTGTGAGTTACGCGACGAAGACTTTCGGCGTAACCGCGACCCACTCGCTACCGCTCGCGGTTCTGTTTTTGTGTGTGATAGCATATAAGAAATTTTCACCCAACATAAAGCATTCATTGTTCCTGACTGAGGAGAAGAGTATGCAGCAGATGCAGCACGACGAATTTCGCAACGAGCCTTTCACGGACTTCTCTAAAGAGGAGAACGCGCGCGCGATGCGCGAGGCGCTGGCGCAGGTTAAATCAGAACTCGGGCGCGACTACCCGCTCGTCATTGGCGGCGAGCGAATCGAGACCGGAGACTTTCTCGAAAGCAGAAACCCCGCGCGCAAGACCGAAGTGGTCGGACGCTTCCACAAGGCCACGAAGGAGCTTGCGACGAGGGCGGTCGAAACGGCGAACGAGACGTTCAAGACTTGGAGCCGCACGCTCCCGCAGCAGCGCGCCGACTGGCTCTTCCGCGTGGCCTCGCTCCTGCGCGAGCGCAAGCACTACTTCTCCGCCTGGATGATTCACGAGGTCGCGAAGAGTTGGCCCGAGGCCGACGGCGACACGGCCGAGGCGATTGACTTCTGCGAGTTCTACGCGCGAGAGATGCTTCGCTACGCGGGCGGGCAGCCGCTCGTGGCGCTAGAGGGCGAAGAGAACCGGCTCGAATACATCCCGCTCGGCGTCGGCGTCGTCATCCCGCCGTGGAACTTCCCGCTCGCAATCATGGCGGGTATGACCGTCGCCTCGGCCGTGACGGGCAACACCGTAGTACTCAAGCCCTCTTCCGACGCGCCCGCCATCGCATACAAGTTCTTCGAGCTTCTGGAAGAGGCGGGCATGCCCGCGGGCGTCGTCAACTTCATGACCGGCTCGGGCGCGGAGGTCGGAGACGTGGTGGTTGACCACCCCTTGACGCGCTACGTCGCCTTCACGGGCTCGAAGGAGATAGGGCTCCGCATCAACGAGCGCGCGGCCAAAGTCCACGAAGGCCAGCTTTGGATAAAGCGCGTGGTGGCCGAGATGGGCGGCAAGGACGCAATCGTCGTTGACTCTGACACAGACCTCGACGAAGCGGCGGCGGGAGTCGTCGCGTCGGCCTTCGGCTTTCAGGGGCAGAAGTGCTCTGCCTGCTCGCGCGCCATCATCGTCGGCGATGCATACGAGCCAATCCTTGAGCGCATAGTCGAGCGCACGTCGAAGCTTCTGGTCGGTGATCCGACCGAGCAGACGACGGGGATGAGCGCCGTCGTCAACGAGAAGGCATTCAAGACCATCAACAAGTACGTCGAGTGGGGGCAGGAGGACGGCGGGCGCGTCGTCGCGGGCGGCGGGAGCGACGGCGAGCAGGGCTTCTTCATCGAGCCGACCGTCATCGCCGACGTTAAGCCCGGCGACCGCGTCGAGCAGCAGGAGATTTTCGGGCCGGTGCTCGCGTGCATCAAGGCCGCCGACTTTGAAGAGGCGCTCCGCATCGCAAACGACACCGAGTACGGCCTGACGGGCGCGGTCTACACGAACGACCCCGAGAAGCTCTCGCGTGCGGCGCGCGAGTTCCACGTCGGCAACCTCTACCTCAACCGCAAATGCACGGGCGCGCTTGTCGGCGTTCACCCCTTCGGCGGCTTCAACATGAGCGGCACCGACTCGAAGGCGGGCGGGCGCGACTACCTCGGTCTCTTCATGCAGGCGAAGGTCGTCTCCGAAAAAGTCCGCCCCGGCTACTCGAACCGCGAGAAGCGTGGAACGATTTAGGATGAAGGATGAAGGGTGAAGGATGAAAGTCGTGTTGATGAGAATCGCTTTCACTTCATCCTTCATCCTTCATCCTTCATCCTTATGAAATTAATTTTCATGGGCACGCCCGAGTCCGCCGTGCCGACTCTGATGCGTTGCGTCGAGGACGGGCACGAGGTCGTCTCGGTCTGGACGCAGCCCGACAGGCCCGCCGGGCGCGGAAACCGTTTGAAGGCGTCGCCCGTCAAGGAGTGCGCGCTCTCGCACGGCCTCAACATACAACAGCCCTCGAAGATAAAGACCGGGGAGACGCTCGCGCTCTTCACCTCGCAGCCGTTCGACGCGGCTGTCGTCGTCGCGTACGGGCGCATACTCCCGCCCGCTTTCCTGCGCGCGCCCGCGCTCGGATGCGTTAACGTCCACTTCTCGCTTCTGCCGAAGTATCGCGGCGCGGCACCCGTCAACTGGGCGCTCGTGCGGGGCGAACGAGAGACGGGCATCACGACGATGCTCATGGACGAAGGCTTGGACACAGGCCCCGTCCTGCTTCAACGTCCGACGACAATCAGAGAGGACGAGACCGCGCCGCAACTCCTCGAACGACTCTCGCACGCGGGCGCGGAGCTTCTGAGTGAGACGCTCGCGCGCTTCCGTGAGATTGAGCCGCGCGCGCAGCGCGACGAAGTCTCGACGCTCGCGCCGATTCTGCACCGTGAGGACGGCTTGATTGACTGGACGCTCGGCGCGCGCGAAATCGAGCGGCGCGTGCGCGGCTTCCAGCCGTGGCCGGGCGCTTACACTTCTTTCAACGGCCGCCGCCTCGTCGTCTGGCGCGCCGAAGTTCCGAAGGCCGAAAGCGAGAGCCCCGGCGGACGGACTCAAGTTCGGCCCGGCGTGATAATGGAGGCGCGCGGCGACGCGCTCATGGTCTCGTGCGGCGGCTCGACGGCCCTGCGTCTGCTCGAAGTTCAACTCGAAGGCAAGCAGCGCACGAGCGCGCGAGACTTCATCAACGGGATGCGCGCTCATGCGGGAGAGACGTTGGGATGAGCGGGCGCGTGCGTGTTGTGAAGCGCAAGCGGGAACCCGACGAGCGCGACGCGTCGGGGCGCACTGTCTCGCACGCGCGGCGCGCTGCGTTCGAGGTTCTGCGGCGCGTCGAAGATGAAGGCGCGTTCGCCGCGCCCCTGCTCGCGGGGCTGCCCGAAGAGTTGTCGGCCGAAGATCGCTCGCTCTGCTACGAACTCACGCTCGGAGTCCTGCGTCGGCAGTTGTGGCTCGACCGCGCGCTCGAACACTTCGCGGGTCGCAAGGCCGATAAGCTCGACGCGCCCGTCCGACGCGCGCTGCGTCTCGGGCTCTATCAACTTCGCTTTCTCACACGCGTTCCCGCGCGCGCGGCCGTCAACGAGTCGGTGAACCTCGTACACGCGGCGCGTCTCCGCTCGGCCGCGCCCTTCGTCAACGCAGTGCTTCGCCGCGCCGCGCGCGAGCCGGAGTACGACCCCGCCTCTGAGATTAAAGACCCGATTGAGAGAATCTCTGTCGAGACTTCGCACCCCGCTTGGCTCGTCGCGCGCTGGGCCGAAGCCTTCGGACGCGTGGAGGCCGAGGCGTTCGCGCGCGCCAACAACGACTCAGCGCCCGCGGCCTTCCGCGTCAACACGCTGAGTCCGAACGGCGACGCTCTCATCAATCAACTCCGCGACGCGGGACTGAGTCTCGCGCCTTCGCGCGTCGCGCCCGGCGCCTGGCGCGTCGAGGGCGGCGCGGGCGCTGGCTCACTCCTTCGCGGACTAGCGGCCGAAGGGCGAGTCTACTTGCAGGACGAGGCTTCGCAGTTGGTCGCACACGTCCTCGGCGCGCGCGAGGGCGAGCGCATACTCGACGTGTGCGCCGCTCCCGGCAGCAAGACGACGCACGTGGCCGCGCTCGCCTCCGACCGCGCGCACATCGTCGCCGCCGACCTCTACGAGCACAGACTCCGCACGGGCTCGGAGACTTGCGCGCGTCTCGGCATCCGAAGTGTTCACGCGGTCGCGCTCGACGCCGAACGCTCTCTGCCCTTCGCAGACGGCGCGTTCGACCGCGTGCTAGTTGACGCGCCCTGCACGGGCACGGGCACGCTCCGCCACAACCCGGAGATACGCTGGCGGCTCGCGCCCGAAAACATACGCGAGCTTGCCGGAGTTCAGTCGCGCATTCTTCAAGAGGCCGCGCGCGTCCTGCGCCCCGGCGGTCGCCTCGTCTACTCCACGTGCTCGGTCGAGAGAGAAGAGAACGAGCAGGTGATAGCTCGCTTCCTCGACGCGCGCGCCGACTTCAGGCAGTTGACGGCCGAGCCCGCGCCGCCTGCAATCCTCCTGCCCGACGGCTCCGCGCGCACATGGCCGCACAGGGACGGCGTTGACGGCTTCTTCGTCGCGACGCTCGAAAAACAGTACCGCGAACGGTAGTGAGCGGGTGTGCGTTACGCCGCAAGGTCTTTTAGCGCAGCTCGCGACACGCTCACTACCGTTCGCGGCTCTGATTGTTGCCTTGCGGCGCATAGAGGGCGAATGTTAGACTTCGCCGTCTGTTTTAGGGCCGTGCTCCCTCGGCTAAATTCCCCTGTCGGACTGCGAAGAGAGGCGTCGTAACTGAGTGGCTTTCGGTAGGATTCTGTCGGCGTTCGGTAAACTCGGACTCGTCGCGCTGATCGCCGTCGCCTTCGCCTTCGGCCTGCTCACGACCATCTATATCTCCCTCCGCAGCCCGAACATTCAGGTGCCCGACGTTTCAGGCAAGTCCTACTTCGACGGCGAGAAGGTTCTCTCGAAGGCGGGCCTCGACATACGCGAGCGCGCGAAGCGCTTCAAACCCGACGTGCCGCCCGGAGTCATACTCGACCAGTCGCCGCACGCGGGCGAGACCATCAAGGAGGGGCAGACAGTCGCCGTCGTCGTCAGCCGCGCGCCGAAAGAGGGCGAGCAGCCGCCCGACGAGGCGGTCGCCGAAGAGAGGAAGACCGAGCGCGGCACCGAAGGGTTAGACGAGAACCGCAACACGAACTCGAACCGCCGCAAGCCTACGAACAGGAACTCGAACGATAACAAGAACTCGAACGCCTCCGCCAACTCGAACGAGAACTCGAACTCGAACAACAAGAATAGCGGCAACTCGAACAACAAGAACTCGAATAACAAGAACGCGAACGGCAACACGAACTCGAACGCGCGCCGCACACTGAACACGAACACGAACGCCGGCACGCACACGACGACTCCGCCGAGCCGCCCCTCGAACACGAACAGGCGGCCCGTACCGTAAGGCCGCGGCGACGTGCGCGGCCCTCCCAGTCCAACCCCGACATAAACAGGAGCGAGTTTCTTGGTCGAGATTGCGCCTTCAATCCTGTCCGCGGACTTCACGCGCCTCGGCGAGCAGATAGATGCGGCCGAGCGCGGCGGGGCGACGTTAATCCACGTGGACGTGATGGACGGCCATTTCGTGCCGAACATAACGGTCGGATTGCCTGTAGTTCGTTCGCTCGCACGCGCAACCCGGTTACCCCTGGATGCGCATCTAATGATTTCTGAGCCGGGTCTATACGCCGAGCAGTTCGTCGAGGCGGGCGCGCAGATGGTTTCCGTACACATCGAGGCCGACCCGCACATTCACAGGACTCTGGCGTCAATAAAAAAAGGCGGCGCGAAGGCGGGCATCGTTCTAAATCCCGCGACGAGTCTGGGCGCGATAGAAGAGGCGCTTGCGTACGCCGATTATGTGCTTGTGATGTCGGTCAACCCCGGCTTCGGCGGCCAGAAGTTCATCCCTGCGTCGCTTGATAAGGTGAGGCGACTGCGCCGGATGATTGAGGAGCGCGGCCTCGCGACGCGCATAGAGATTGACGGCGGCATAGGCCCCGACAACATCGCCGACGCCGCCGCGGTCGGCGCGGAGATATTCGTCGCGGGCACTTCGGTCTTCGGCCAGAGCGATCCCGCGGCGGCCGTGCGCGGCCTGCTCGCAGCGTCTGCACAGCTTGTTTAAAATGATTGAGTGATGAGTGATGAATGAAGAGGAAGGCACGCCTTCATATTCATCATTCCGCGTTCCGCGTTTAGCTTTGGAGGTTTTCAAAATGCGTTTTCGTAACTTCTTAACGGCCACACTATGCTCGGCGCTCCTGCTCGGCGCTCTGCCCGCGTTCGTGGGCGCGGCCGCCGCGCGTCGTCAGCAGCAGAACTCGCCCACGCAGCGCCTCGACGTGATGCGCTCGCGGCTTGAGACTGTGCGGCGCACGCTCAACAGCGCCATCGCGGGCCTGAACGCGAAGGATAAGGGCGAGGAGTCGGCCGACGACCCGCACAAGCGCCTGAGCGGCCTTGAGAAGGAGACGGGCAAGCTGCTCAACGAGGTCAACGACCTCAAGACCAAGCAGGAGAAGGCCGAGCGCTACGACCCGACCGAAATAGACAAGCTCGAAGTCGCCGTCAAGGAGTTGGACGACCGCGCGCAGGTCGCCATGCGCGAGACCGCGCAAGCGCGCTCGACGACCGCGTCGGCCGCCGATGCGCAGGCCGTTAAGAAGACGAAGAAGGGCGGCTTCTTCGGCAAGATACTCGGCGGCGGCGACGATAAGTACGCAGAGCTTGTCGGGACGGTCGCGCCGGGCCGCGACGCGCAACTCTTCGCGGAGGCCACGAAGGAGGCGCGCAAGGACAACTACGAGACGGCGCGCGCCCTCTACAGCGTCATCATCAACACCTACCCCGACTCGGTCTACCTGCCGCTCTCGAAGCTCGCCATCGCCGACACCTTCTACCTCGAAGGCACGACGAGCGCGCTGATACAGGCGGGACAGGCTTATCAGGACTGGGTCACGTTCTTCCCGACGCACCCGCTCTCCGACGACGTGTGCGTGAAGATGGGCGAGGTCGAGATGCGCCGGATGGGCCTCTCCGACCGCGACATCGCGCCCGCGCGAAAGGCCGAGCAGCGCCTGAAGTTCTGCCTACAGCAGTATAAGCAGTCGTCGCTCCGGCCCGAGGTGGAGATTCGCCTGAGCGAGGTTCAGAACAGTCTCGCCGACCACGACCTCAACGTCGCCAACCAGTACTACGAGAAGTATTTCAGGCACGCCGCGAACAACCTCAAGGGCGCGCAGTCGCGCCTGCGCGAGGTGACGGAAAAATATCCGAACTATGAGCGTATGGCCGAAGTGCTCTACCGTCTCGGCGTGACCTACGTCGAGGAGGAGGAGCCCGACGAGGCAACCAAGTACTTCCAGCAGCTAGTGCGCACACACCCCAACAGCGGCTTCGCCGACAGAGCTAAGGAGAAGCTCACGGCCATCGGCGCGTCCGTCCCCGACGCCGCGCCCGACGCCGTGCAGGAGGAGCCGACGGGGCCGGGAATCATGGAGGGCATCTTCCAGCAGATAAGCGGCGTCATGCCCAAGACCGTCAACAAGGACGGCGTCATCATCAGCCGTTCGAGCAAGGGCGGCGACATCATCGACGACGTGATAGCCCACGGCGGCACGCTGCCCGACAACTACAACAGGCCCGTCAACCGCACCGCGCCCCCGCGCGACGTGAGGCCGCTCCCGACCAGCGCGCCCAAGAAGCCCTCGGACGGCAAGAAGGAGGCGAGCTTCGAGTCCACGCGGCCCGGCGCGCCCGCGAACGGCACAGACCCCGCGCGCCCCGCCGCCACTCAGCCGACCACTCCGGCCACGCCGCCGCCCGCAAGCAACAACGGCGTCAAGCCGTAGGACGGAAGAACGCCTTACCTTTCGTTTAGAGGCGGTCTGTGACCGCCGTTGGTGCGATGCCGAAAACTCGGCGGTCATAGACCGCCTCTAAACGGAAATATCAATTTATTTTGCAACTCGATATGACAACCTGGGTTATGTAAAAAGGGAGGGTGTCCGTTGCGGGCAC
>JBJMGR010000376.1:0-3288 GCA_045807805.1 Pyrinomonadaceae bacterium
CCGCGTAAACGTCGGAGACGCGCGGCACGATCTCCTCCTCGCCCGTCGAGATAGCGCGGCGCTCCGCGTTCGAGACGACCGACTCAGTGACCGTTATCGGCATGCGCTGCGAGACGCCCGAGCGCTTGTCTATGCGCTGGTCGTCGCGCGCCTCGAATGCTATCTGCTCGATGAGTTCGCGTATGAACTCGGGGAGTCGCAGGCGGCCTTCGACGCCCTCGCGCTCGACCCATGCCTCCTGCTTCGTTATCTCGACGCCGAGCTGCAAGTCCGTCGGGTAGTGCGTCGTCACCTCCGAGCCGATGCGGTCTTTGAGGGGCGTGATTATCTTGCCGCGCGCGGTGTAGTCCTCGGGGTTCGCCGAGAAGACGAGCATCACGTCCAAGGGCAGGCGCACGGGGTAGCCCTTAATCTGCACGTCGCCCTCCTGCATGATGTTGAAGAGGCCGACCTGAATCTTGCCCGCGAGGTCTGGAAGCTCGTTGATGGCGAAGAGGCCGCGGTTGGCGCGCGGCAGAAGCCCGTAGTGAATGGTCAGCTCGTCGCTCAAAAGATGACCGCCGCGCGCGGCCTTTATCGGGTCAACGTCGCCTATGATGTCGGCGATGGTCACGTCGGGCGTGGCGAGCTTTTCGACGAAGCGCGAGTCGCGCTCGACCCACGCGATGGGCGTCTCGTCGCCCTCGCGCTCGACCGCCTGACGGCCGTAGGCCGAGATGGGCCGGAACGGGTCGTCGTTAACTTCGGAGCCCGCGATGACGGGTATCGCCTCGTCCAGGAGGTTGACGAGCTGGCGTATGATTCGGCTCTTGGCCTGTCCGCGCAGGCCGAGGAGGATTACGTTGTGGCGCGCCAGCACCGCGTTTACTATCTGCGGGATGACGGTCTCGTCATAGCCGACGATGCCGGGGAAGACGCGCTCGCCGCGACGTAGTTTGTCGAGTAGGTTCGCGCGCATCTCGTCCTTCACGTTGCGCACGCGGTAGCCCTGAGCTTTGAGTTCGCCGAGTGTTCTGGGTAGTGCCATTGCCTTTATGATTCCCCTTGAAAATTGCCGTTAGCCGTTAGCTGTCGGCATTCAGTTTTAAATCCTTTGCGCCCTTCGCGAATACTTCGGCGCGCTTTGCGGTTAAAGAGTTCGGCTTAAACGCAGAGGGCGCAAAATGGTCGCCAAGAGCGCGAAGGTGTTGAAGCTGACAGCCGACACCTGAAGATACCTTCTGATTCAGTTAACGGCGCGGGGCGTTGCCACGCGCGCCTTTGTCGATGAGCGTCGCGAGAGCCTGCGCGAGCGTGCGGAATGTTCTTATGCCCTGCATGTCGAGCCCGAGTCCGACGAGCGTCTGCGCGACCTGCGCGCCGACGCCCGTGACGTAGGCGTCCGCGCCCACGAGCTTCAAAGCCTGCACGAGACTCGTCAGGCGCATGACCGCGTGCGAGTCAACGATGCGCGCCCCCGTGATGTCGATTATACAGACGCGCGCGCCCTGCCTCGTCACCTCCGTGAGCGCGGCCCGCGTCGCGCGCTCCGCGCGAGAGGTGTCGAGCGAGCCGATGAGCGGCAGCACCAGCACGCCTTTGAGCACGGGCACGACCGGCGTCGAGACCTCTTCGATGGTCTGCTCGCGCGCGCTCAAGAGTTCCGCGAGCGCATCCTCGACGCGCTTGCGCTCTATCCCTTGCGCGATGACGTTCGAGACGGACGCGAGCGCTTCGAGCGTGTCTTCGGGCAGGGCCGTACGCGAGAACATCGCGAGCACGCCGACGAGACGGTCTTCGACGAGAAGCGGGTAGCCCGCGAACGCAACCATCCCCTCGCGCTTCGCCCACTCCTGATCGCCGACGCTCGGGTCTCCGACGACCGAGTTCGTGAGATGCGGCAGCCGCTCCGCCGCGATGAGACCAATCTTGAAGCGGCCGACGGGCACCCGGCCGTGCGCGCCGTCGAGGTGCGTGTACATCCCCGCGCTCGCGCGAAGCTCAAGCACGTCCGCGCCGCGTTCCAGTGTCCACACGCGCGCGAAGGCCGCGTCTAGATGTCGCACGACGGCGTCGCAGCAGCTCTGCAACGCGTGTCGCAAAGAGACGCCGCCTTCGGCGAGCGCGCCGCCCACGTCCGCGCCGAGCGCCGCCTGACGCACGCGCCGCGCCAACTCCTCCTCGAAACGCTTGCGCGAGGATACGTCCATCGTCACGCCGCGCATGCCGATTGCGCGCCCGCCCGCGTCGCGCACGGCAACCGAATGGGACTCGACGTGTATGACGGCCCCGTCCTTCCTTATCCAGCGGAACTCGTTCGACGCGTCGCCATTGCCGTTGAACTTGCGTCGCGCCTCGGCGGCTGCGCGCTCGCGGTCATCTGGGTGGACGATTGAGAGCCAGAAGTTCGGAGTCGCGAGCCACTCCTCGACGGTGTAGCCGAGCATCTTCTCGACGTGGTCGCTCACGAAGTCTATCCGCTGCGAGCCCGCGTCGGGCTCGCCCCAAGCCTCCCACACGACGCCGGGCACGCTCGAAACCATTTCGCGCATGCGGAGTCGTTCGGACTCGATCTGCGTGTCCGAAGGCGCGGCCGTCTCGGGGCGCGCGTCCGCCGCGACGCTACGCTCGTTCGAGACTGACGCGCCTTCGTCGCGACGCTTGCGGGCCGCGCCCGTCGTATTCTTTGAAGAGACTTTCTCCTGCGTCATTTAAGTTCAGGGCCGCGCGTTGAAGAGACCATTCGTGTCGCGCGCGACGAGCCCGTCCTCTTCGAGCTTTATAAGATGTGCGAGCACGGCGCGCGCGGCGAGCGCCTGCATCTTCGTGTGAACGTCGGCGTACGCGCGCGCGACAATCTCCTCGGGCGTCGTCGCGCCCGCGCGCACCGCCGCGAGCACTTCACGCTCGCGCATGAGCCTGTGCTCGACGTACTCCTCTATCTTCGCGAACGGGTTCGCGACCGCGGGGCCGTGTCCGCCGAAGAGCGCGACGAGACGCGGCAAGCTGCGGTAGCGTTCGAGCGTCGCGAGGTAGTCGCGCACGCTCCCCTCTTCGGGGTCTATGAGCACTGAGCCGAGCCCGACGATGTTGTCGCCCGTGACGAGCACGCCCGCGCGCTCGTCGTAGAACGAGAGGTGGCCGCGCGTGTGACCGGGCGTGTGCATCGCTCGCAAGCGTATTGAAGGGTCGCCCTCTAAATCAATCACGTCACCGTCTTCGATGAAGCGTTCGACGCGCACGCTCCCTTCCAACACTTCGGCGGTCAGACGGTGCGCGGCGACAGAGACGCGCCCGCCGAGTTGTTCG
>JBJMGR010000377.1:0-48177 GCA_045807805.1 Pyrinomonadaceae bacterium
CCGCGAGGTTCGGAACTTTCTCGTCCTTCGGGAAGCTGCCCGATGCCTTCATCCCCGCAACGTCGTAGACGTGGCGCTGCACGTAGTCGTAATAGCTCTGGCCCGATACCTTCTCGATGACGAGGCCGAGCACGATGAAGCCGCCGTTCGAGTAAGAGAAGTCCGTGCCCGGCTCGAAGCGCAGAGGCTTGCCCGCGAATAGAGGCAGGTAGTCCTTTATCTCGCGCAGTGTGTCCTTCGACTTCTGAAACTCCGGCCCGAAGATGTCGCCGAGGCCCGACGTGTGCGTGAGCAGTTGATGAATAGTTATCTTGCGCGCGACTTCTCTGTCCGGGTAGTCGGGCAGCACGTCCGCGATTGTGTCCGTGTACTTGAGCTTACCCGCCTGCACGAGCTGCGCGATGGAGACGGACGTGAACATCTTGTTCATCGAGCCGAGGCGAAAGCGGGTGTCGAGGTTGTTCGGGGTCTTCGACTCGCGGTCGGCGTAGCCGTAAGCCTTCTGCCAGACGGGGCGTCCGTCCTTCGCTATGAGCACCGCGCCTGAGAACCGGTCGCGCTCGACAAGGCGCGAGAGCTTCGCGTCAACCTCCTTCGCAAGCTCCTCGGCCGTGCGCTTCCGGCCGACGGCGCTCGCGGGCGTGTCCGTCTGTTCGAGGTCGCGCGAAGTCACGAGCGATGGGTTCGACGCGTCGAATTTCCAGACCATGCGCGCGAAGGTCGGAAACTCGTCGCGCGTCTTGAGCATCGCGACGAGTTCCGTGTCCGTGTGCTTCTCGATTTCGTAGAGGTCGAACGCGCCGGCCATCCGGCGGAAGTCCATCTCGGCCTCCGCGACGCGCTCGGGCGGCTGGCCGTGGCGCTCCTCCGCCGAAAGGTGCTCGGCCGCGAACCTCTTCAGGGCTTCCGCGTCCGACCCGTTGAAGGCTTCCATGTGCTGACGCAGGACGCGCAGGTGCTCCTCCGTCTTCGAGGCGGCGGACGTGGTGGACGTGGCCGCGGCCGTCTGCGCGAACAGCGTTGGCGAAGATATAAGTATGAGTGCGGCGAGCGACGCGGCCCGCGTTGCGAGTTTGAGCGACAACATCTCTGGAACCTCCGGGCGTCTTTTCTGGATTCGAGTTTGTGACTAAAATCGAATCTCGGTCACTTGGTAAACACACGCGCGCGCGACTATGTTCGATATTCCCGCGCGCGTGCGTTTGAGTTCCAGAATGTTCGAGGTCGCGCGGAGTCAGTGCCGGAAGATGGCGATGATGTCCGGGCCGAACTCTCGCAGGAAGACGTTGCTGATGGAGGCCGAGATGAAGGCGCGGCCGAAGCGTGGAGCGTAGCGTCCGTGCCGAGATGAAGGCAAGCCTGATGTAACACGCGACCCGGTCGCTACCGCTCACGGTTCTGACCTGCCCGTTACCGCTTGCGGTTCTGTTCTTGTCCTCTTGGGCGGGGCGGAATAGAATCCGTGCGCGGAAAAATTCAGGAGTCTCCCAAAATGTACTTCAAACAGTTCTACCTCGGCTGTCTCGCGCACGCGTCTTACCTCGTCGGCTCCGACGGCGAGGCGGCGGTCGTTGACCCGCAACGCGACGTTGACCAGTACGTCGAAGAGGCGGCGGCTATGGGGCTGCGGATTAAGTACGTCGTCGAGACGCACCTTCACGCGGACTTCGTCAGCGGCCACCGAGAGTTGGCGGCGCGCACGGGCGCGGAGATCGTCTTCGGCGAGAGCGCGGCCGTGCGCTTTCCACACCTCTCTGTGCGCGACGGCGACGAGCTTCGAGTGGGTAAAGTTCTACTGCGAATCTTAGAGACGCCGGGCCACACGCCCGAGAGCATCTCCGTCCTCGTCATAGACACCGAAGCCTCGCCCGAGCCACGGAAGGTTCTCACGGGCGACACGCTCTTCGTCGGAGACGTTGGACGGCCCGACCTCGCGGGTGCGCGCGGCTACACGCCCGCCGACATGGCCGCGCTGATGTACGAGAGCCTGCACGGCAAACTCCTGAAGCTAGACGACAGCGTCGAAGTCTGGCCCGCGCACGGGGCGGGCTCGATGTGCGGGCGCAACATCTCGAAGGAGACCTCTTCGACGATAGGCCAGCAGCGGCGCTTCAACTACGCGCTCGCGCCGATGTCGAAAGACGAGTTCGTGCGCATACTGACGACCGACCTCTCGGAAGCGCCCGCATACTTTCCGAAGGATGCGGAATTGAACCGCGAAGGCGCGCCGCCGCTCACAGACATTCGACGGCCCGCGGCGTTGCTGCCTCAGCAGGTAGTTGCTTACGCGAACCTCGGCTACGTCGTGCTCGACGTGCGTACGGCCGCGGAGTTCGGCGCGGGCCACGTGCCCGGCGCGCTCAACATTGGCCTCGGCGGTCAGTTCGCGAGTTGGGCGGGCGCGCTCATCCCGCTCGGCGCGGCGCTCATCGTCGTGGCCGATACGGAGGCGCAGGTGGACGAGGCGCTGACTCGTCTCGCACGCGTCGGACACGACTCTGTGCGCGGCTACCTGCGCGGCGGCATGGAGGGTTGGCGCGAGGCTGGCTTCGAGGTGTCGGAGGTCGAGCAGATTTCGCCCGCCGAGTTGCGCCGCATGATCGAAGAGCGCGCAGACCTTCAAGTCCTCGACGTGCGACGCCCGGTGGAGTACGTCGCGGGTCACGCGCCGCATGCTGTCAGCGCGCCGCTCGGGCCGCGTCTTCGCGAAGACGCGAGCGGGTTAGACTCCTCGCGCCCCATTGCAGTGATATGCGCGGGCGGCTACCGTTCGAGCGCCGCGACGAGCATGCTTCGCCCGCTCGGCTTCCGAAGACTCTACAACGTAGAGGGCGGCACAAGCGCGTGGCTCGCCGCGGGCTACCCCGTCGAGAAACCCGCCGCCGACATCTAATCGGCGCGGGCCGGCTCTGCTCTCGGTCGCCGCGCTCTTCTTCACGCTGCTCGTGAGAGGTGACGAAGGCGGCGTTCGATAACGTCGGCTCTCATCGGTCTTCGAGCGATTCGCAAACTGCTAACCGCCCGCGCGACTCTCGCCATTTGCAAGACAGCCGCACTCGCCCAACTTAAAAACTCGGCATTTAAGAGCATGACGCGTGCGGCATGGGGCTTGATGAATCCCTTGTCGAAGGCGCGCGCAAGGGAAGCGCGCCGAGTGGAGGTTCAAGCTCATGTCTGAAGCGCGTGTGTCGAAGGGGCGTGTGGTTCTCGCGGGCGGCAGCGGATTTTTGGGCCGCTCGCTCACCCGAGAGTTCGTGCGAGAGGGCTACGAGGTCGTGGTGTTGACGCGCAAGCCCTCGAAGCTCTCACGCGCGCACGTGCGTGAGGTCGAGTGGGACGGGCGGAACGTCTGCGCGTCTTGGGCGCGCGAGCTTGAGGGCGCGGCCGCAGTCGTCAACTTAACCGGCCGAAGAGTTGAGTGTCGTCACACGCACGCGAACCGCCGAGAGATTCTGGAGTCGCGCATCCATTCAGTCGAGGCCGTCGGCCGCGCCGTGCGCGCGTGCGCCGAGGCCCCGCGCGTCTTCGTGCAGGCGGGCTCGCTCGCGATATACGGCGACGCGGGGAAGCGTGTCTGCGACGAGCACGCGCCAGCGGGCGCAGGCTTCCCCGTCGAAGTCTGTCTTCGTTGGGAGCGCGCGTTCGACTCGCTTGAGCTTCCATCGACGAGGAAGATTCTTCTGCGCATAGGCTTCGTACTCGGCCGCGACGGCGGCGCGCTCCCCACGCTCGCGCGGCTCGCGCGCCTCTACATGGGCGGCGCTATCGGGGCGGGCCGCCAGTACATAAGCTGGCTTCACGTGCGCGACTTCTGCCGTCTCGTCCTCTGGTGCGTCGAGCGGCAGGAGACGGTGGGCGTCTTCAATGCGACCGGCCCCGCCCCGGTGACGAACGCCGAGTTCATGTGCGAGCTTCGCTGCGCGCTCAAGCGCCCGTGGAGCCCTCGCACGCCCGCTTGGCTCGTGCGCGTCGGCGCGCTCCTCTTGAGGACTGAGGCGGAACTCGCGCTCAAGGGTCGCCGCTGCATCCCCGACCGCCTCGTCGAGATGAACTTCAAGTTCATATACACGAACCTTGAGAGCGCGCTCGCGGACCTCCTGACGGAAGAGGTCGAAAGTAGAAAGGCAAAAGGCAAAAATGAAGCGGAGGCGCGACCGGCATCAATTCGCCTCCCCCGAGTCATGATTAAGAGTGAGCCGACGACGCGCAGCCTTCACTCGGCCCGCTGACGAAGGCCGCACTGTTCATAAAGAAGGAGGATGAGAGTAAGGCTTACTCTCATCCTCCTTAACTTTTGCCTTTTTACTTTTGACCTCTTCCGTTTGACGCTCTCGCCTCTCGGCGTTTAGCATCATGGAAGTCTCCCCTTTTCAATCTTCGCAGCGCGCGCCGAGAAGGAGTTGCTCGCCATCGAGTGGGTTAACGCGGTCATCCACAGCAAGTGGTTCGAGTTGTTCCTGATCGTCCTCGTGGCGACCTTCCACGGCTACGGCGCGGCCTGGCTCGCCGTGCGTATGCTCTTCCGCCCTCACAACCCCGTCAAAATTTTCGGGCTCACCGTCTGGCCGCAGGGCATGATACCGCGCCACCGCGCGCGGCTCGCGCAGACCATCGGCAACGCCGTCGGCAACGAGCTGGTCTCGCAGGACACGGTCGTCCACGCGCTCTTCGAGACGGGCTTCTTCCGGCGCAGGGTCGAAGCGTTCGTCAACTCCTACACCGACGAGCTGCTTGAGAAGAACTACGACACGGTGCTCGACGCGCTCCCGAAGGCCGTGCGCGCGCCCGTCCTCGACGCGCTCTCCGCGCTCCAACTGCGAATCGCCGAACACGTCGCGGGCGTCCTCAAGAGTGAAGAGACGGCCGAGGCAGTCTCAAGCTTCATAGACCGGCGCGTTGAAGAGATACTCTCGCAGCGCCTCGGCGAGGCCGTGGCCCCCGAGACTTTCGAGCAGGTGCTCGGCTTCGTCGAGAACCGCTTCCGAGGCGTCGTCACCGAGCGCGGCTTCGAGTCGAAGGTGCGCGAGTTCGTCTCCGCACGCGTGGACGAACTCGCCGGGAGCCGGGCCACGCTCGCCGAGATGTTCACGCCCGACACGGTCGCCGTCATCAAGGAGAGGATCGACTCGCAGGTCCCGCCGATAGTCCGGCACCTCACCGACATCGCGACGAACAAGGGCACGCGCAAGCAGATAGGCGCGCTCATCAAGCGAGAGGTTGACGACTACTACACGCAGCTAAACTTCTTCAAGAAGATATTCATCTCGCGCGAGCGCATACACGGTGAGGTTGACGACCTCGTCAACAAGACTCTGCCGCGCCGCGTCGAAGAGTTTCTCTCGGGCGAGGCGTTCGAGCATCAGGCCGAAGAGTTCTTAAACTCCACGATAGACGGCGTGCTCGCGCGCCCCGTCAACGAACTCGTCGGCAACGTCTCGCCCGACAGGCTTGAGATGGTAAAAGACGAGATAGCCTCGCGCATACTCTCGCTCGCGCGGAGCCGGGAACTCTCCACCTCCGTCTCCGCCTACGCGACCGACGCGCTCGAACGCCTCAGACCGCACACGCTCCGCGCGCTCCTCGAACACGCGCGGCCCGACTCGGCCGACAAGCTCAAGAGCTTCCTCTCGCGCGGCATGATGGGCGTGCTCTCGCGCGACGAGACGGCGCGCACCATCAACGCGATACTGACGACGCAGGTCGAGAAACTCCTCGTCATGCCCATCGGGCGCGTCGGCGACCTCGTGCCCGAGGAGAAGGTCAGGCGCACCGCCGCGCTCCTCACAGACCGCATCGAGTCGGCCGCGCGCGAGCGTCTGCCGCACGCAATCGCAGAGTTCGACATCGGCGGCATCGTGCGCGAGAAGGTCTCGGGCTACCCCATCACAAAGCTTGAAGACCTCGTCCTCTCCGTCGCCAAGCAGCACCTACGCACCATCGAGCTTTTCGGCCTGCTCATAGGCTTCTTCATCGGCGTCGTGCAGGCCACATACCTATACATACGCCTCTTCTTGCGCTGAGCGCTTGCGCCGGACAACCATTTCGTCGGATAACATAACCAACCCCTGTTAACCCCCGTCATTATCCGTGGACGCGCGTCGTGCTCTCCCTCTCGACGTACGCGCGAGAGTTTTTTCATCAGTCGAGGAGGGAGAAGAGTATTCATGTTCGCAAGTAGGATTGTTATAAGGCTCGCTTTCGTCGTCGCGCTGTTAGGGGGCGCGTGTGTCGGCGCGCGCGCGCAGGACGACTACATACGCTACGACCGTTTCGAGTCGGAGCGCGAGGACAAGGTGACGGGCGGGAGCATAGAGCGCGCGGAGTTCGAGGCCGGGCAGCCCGACATAAAGTTGACGCTCAACGTGCCTTCGTTCCGCTTGACGCTGTGGCAGAACGGCAAGGAAGTTAAGTCTTACTTCATCGGGGTCGGGATGAAGCAGTACCCTATCTACATAGGCGAGCGCGAGGCGCACGAGATAATCTGGAACCCGGCGTGGATTCCGCCTTCGAGCGACTGGGTGAGCAGTCACAAGGGCGTCCGTCCCGGCGAGGTGATAAAGGCGAGCGACCCGCGCAACCCGCTCGGCAAGGTGAAGATTCCTCTCGGCGACGGATACCTGATTCATCAGGCGACCGGGCCGAGCAACCTCGGCAACCTCGTTTCGCACGGCTGCGTGCGAATGCTCCGCTCGGACTTGTACGACCTCGCGGAGAAGATTGTCGCGGCGCGTAGTCTGCCGGTGACTGCGAAACAGATTGCTCGCGCGAAGGCGAGCACGAAGCCTCTCGTCGCGACGCTCGAAGAGCCTTTGCAGTTCGACATCAACTACGACACGCTCGTCGTCGAAGGCGGCACGCTCTACATCTACCCGGACGTGTACGACCGCGGCACGAACACCGTCTCGCGTCTGCGCGGAGAGCTTCGCGCGTACGGCGTCTCGGACTCGGCGCTCGACGAAGAGACGCTCCGCAAGATGCTCGCGGGCGTCACGCGCCGCACGAAGTTTGTCGTCAACGTTCGGAGCATAGGCGAGGGGCGCGCGCTCGCCGAAGGGCACACAGAGCCGCTGCTCGGCATCGGCCCTCCCAAGCAGACGCGGCCCACGAGAAGGCGACGCGCGGCGGCCCCGAGCGCGGACAGGTAAACGCAAGAACAGAACCGCGAGCGGTAGCGAGCGGGTCTCAAGTTTCAACAGGCGAATGCCTAATGGAACTTGAGACCCACTCGCTACCGCTCGCGGTTCTGATTAAACCAAATCCCTGAGCTTGATGATGACCTCGCGCGCGCCCACGGCGTCGCGCACGGTGAGGCGGACGCTCTTGCGGCGCGCCGAGGCGTCTTTAAGGAGGCGTCTTCGAGTTCGTCCGCCTGCGGCGCGCTCCCTAAGCTTTGCGCGGGGCGAGCGCGGCGTACTCGCCCGTGTTCGTCATATCTTCGGGCGGGTCGCCTCCGACCATCTGGAGCGCGACGATTATCTCGCGCGCCTCCGCACGGAGCGCGGGCAGGCGGAGGCCGAAGACGAGCGCCCCGAGTATGCAGACCACGCCGCCGAGCGCGACCGTCTCCGGCGCGCCTATCCTCTGCGCGAGCGTGCCCGCGAGCAGCGCGCCTATCGGGGCCATGCCCATGAACATCATCGAGTAGACGGCCATCACACGGCCGCGAAGTGCGTCGGGCACCATCGCCTGAATCAGCGTGTTCGACGACGCCATCTCTATCATCATCGAGAAGCCCACGGGCAAGAGCAGCGCCGCCGAGAGCCAGAACGAGCGCGAGAGCGAAAAGAGTATGATGCTCACGCCGAAGCCCGCGGAGGAGAACGCGACCCATCGGCCGAGCCCGCGCAGGCCCCCTCGCGTCGCGAGGCTCACCGCGCCCACGAGCGCGCCCACGCCCGACGCGCCCATCAAGAGCCCGAGCCCGCTCGCGCCGCCGTGCAGAATCTGGTCTGCGAATATCGGCATCAGGACGGAGTAAGGCATCCCCATCAGACTTATCAGCCCGAGCAGAAGCAGGAGCGCGCGCACGGGCGCTTTGTGCGTGACGAAGCGGAAGCCCTCGGCGATGCTCGCGAGCGCGGACGTGCGCGCGGGCGCGCGTCGCGCCGTGGCGATCTTCATCAGGAGGAGGCACGTTATCACCGCGATGTAGCTCGCGGCGTTGGCGAAGAAGCACCAGCCCTCGCCCACGGTCGCGACCAGAATCCCCGCGACCGCGGGGCCGACGACGCGCGCGCCGTTGACCATGGAGGAGTTCAAGGCTATCGCGTTCAGAATGTCGTCGCGCCCGACCATGTCAACGACGAAAGCCTGGCGCGCGGGTATGTCGAAGGCGTTGTTTAGGCCGAGCAGAGACGCGAGCGCGAAGACCTCCCACACCTGTATGCGGCCCGAGAGTGTGAGGCCCGCGAGCGTGAAGGCGAGCAGCATCGCTATCGTCTGCGTCGTGACGAGTATGCGGTGGCGTCGGTAGCGGTCGGCGACCGCGCCGCCTACGGGCGCGAGCAGGAAGACCGGAATCTGCGAGGAGAACCCGACGAGGCCGAGCAGCACGGCCGAACCCGTGAGCCGGTATATGAGCCAAGACTCCGCGACCGACTGCATCCACGTGCCCGTGAGCGAGATGAGCTGGCCGAAGAAGAAGAGTTGATAGTTGCGGTGCCTGAGCGCGCGCAGCCCCGCCGGGAGCCTCGACGCGGTGGCAGCCACCGTGCTCTCTAAAGTCGAAGCGTCCGCCGTCCCCGAGCGGGACGCGGACGCTTCGACTTTAGAAGCCGTCTTGTTAGTGGACTCTTCTTCGACCGCCGACCCTTGACCGTGCCTCATTCTTCCCCCTTGTCATTGCCTGCTCTGACCGACGTTCAAAGGGGAATCGTTATTCCGACGGGCGTTGGCGGTTGACGTTCTCCGCGAGCGCCTTCGCCTCCGGGAAGAGTTCGAGTGAGCGCAGTAGCTGCGGGTCGCTGTCGAGCAGGAGCCGCGTCGCCGCGTCGCCGCCGAAGGCTGCGTTGACGAGGTTCTCGCGTATGCGCATGCGTGCGTAGTCCATCTCGCGCTCGACCTGCGCGGGGCTCAGGCCCGCTTCGGGGTCGCGCTTGACGAAGTCGCGGAAGGCTTCGACTACCTTGTCCGTCACCTGCAAGTCCGTCGGCTTGGCGGTGTGTCCGAACTGCGGCTCCGCATTGACGCGGTAGCTCTCAAGCCCCGCGACCTGCCCGCCCGCCAACTGGCGCACGAAGAAGAAAGCCTCCTCGTAGATTCGCGCGCGCGCGGGCGTCGCGACTTCCAGAGGCTTGACCTCGTAGTCGGGCGTGATGCCGCCGCCGCCGTAGAAGACTCGCCCGCCAGCGGTCGTCACGGGTGGCCCCGAAGGCTTCGGCTTCGGAGTGGGCTTCGGCGTCGGCCCGCTCGCCGCCGCGTTCGGCGCGACGGTGCTCGAAGGGCTTTGAGGCGTCGCGGGCGTGGCCGTCTGCGTCTCGTCGTGGTGCGTGTAGTAGTCGTATAGAGAGCCGCCCGCGTAGGAGCGCTGAATCAGACGGCCGTAGGGCGTGTAGTACTTCGCCGTCGTCAGCGTCAGCCCCGCGCCGTAGGGGAGATTGAAGATCCTCTGCACGAGCCCCTTGCCGAAGGTCGTCTCGCCGACGACAATCGCGCGCCCGTGATCCTGCAAAGCGCCCGAGACTATCTCGGAGGCCGAGGCCGAGCCGCCGTTGACTAAGACGACGAGAGGATAGTTGACCGGGTCGTAAAGATTGTTCTTGTACTCGCGCGTGTCGCTCACGTCGCGGCTGCGCACGGACACAACGGCCTTGCCGCGTCCTACGAAGTGGCTCACGACTTTGATTGCCTGGTCGAGGAGTCCGCCGGGGTTGTTGCGAAGGTCGAGTATGAGTTGCTGCATGCCCTGATGGCTAAGCTCTTCGAGCGCGGACGCCAACTCGTCGGCCGTCGTCTGCGTGAAGCCGCCTGTCAGGCCGATGTAGCCGACGCCGGGGCGCACCATGAAGGAGTTTCTTATCGAGGGCTGCGGGACGCTGCCACGGCGTATCGTGAAGTAGAGCGCCGACTGGTTGCCCGCGCGCTCGACCTTTATCGCGACCGGCTCGCCTTCGGGGCCGCGCACGGCCTTCGAGACCTGCGGCGTAGTCCAGTCGCGCGCGTCCTTGCCGTCAACCTCAACTATCCGGTCGCCGAAGCGTAGACCCGCCTTCGCGGCGGGCGTGCCTTCAATCGGAGTCTGCACGTAGACGCCGTCGCGGTGGCGTAGGATGGAGACGCCGATGCCTGTGAAGCGCGACTCCTGATCCTGCATCAGCCGCCGATACTCTTCGGGCGCGAAGAAGTTCGAGTGCGGGTCGAGCGTCCAGAGCATGCCCTGTATGGCCGCCTCGTTGGCCTTCTCGTAGTCCACGCTCTCGACGTAGTTCTCCGAGATGACCGAGAGCGCCTCGCTGTAGGCCGACTCGATGCGCTGCGCGCCCGCGCCGCTGTCGTCCGACTGGCGGCTGAAGGCGCGGCGGCCGTAGATGCCGCCGATGAGTGTCGCGGCCACAACTATTATCGCCGCTGTTGTGCGTCCGAACGTCCTGCTTGTCATGCCTTGCTCCGAAAACCTTTCGAGTACGCCTGTCTGTCCCTGGGGTCTGAAAAGATTCTAACACCCCGCGCGCCCCCGGCCACAATCCGCACCCTCCGAGTGTAGAGATTTACTCGTCAAATCGCACGAAACGAGTCGAAAAAGGTGACAAGAGTTTGGCGGCCCGGCGGCGGGCGTCACCTCCCCGCGTTGTGCTATATTGCTTGGCCGGATTCGGTCGGCCGAGTGCGTCGGGAACGCGTGCGTCATCCGCGGCGTATGGCTCACTTCCGGGCCGCCGAAGAAAGAGTTTCGCTAACAGATGCCTTCAGCTCTCTCCATCGTCATCCCCGCTTACAACGAGTCGGCGCGCATCGCGAAGACGCTGCGCGAAATCCTCTCGTACCTCGACGAGCAGCCGACGGGCGGCGAGGTCATCGTCGTGGACGACGGCTCGAAGGACGACACCGTACGCGTCTCCGAAGAGACCATCGCCGCGCACCCGCGCCGCCGCTCCGAAGGGCGCGTCATACGCGTCGAGCCGAACAAGGGGAAGGGCAATGCCGTGCGTACGGGCCTGCTCGAAGCGCGCAACAACGTCGCGGCCTTCTTCGACGCAGACCTCTCGATGCCCGTCACGGAGACTCCCAAGCTCGTCGAGCCGATACGCTCGGGCCAGTACGACATAGTCTTCGGCTCGCGCGCGCTCGACCGCAAACTGATAGGCACGCACCAGCCCTGGACGCGCGAGCAGAGCGGGCGGGTCTTCAACCGCCTGATGCGACTCGCCACGGGCCTACCCTTCAAGGACACGCAGTGCGGCTTCAAGGCGTTCCGCATGGACGTGTGCCGCGCGGTAGTCGAGGGTGCGCTCATAGACCGCTTCGGCTTCGACGTGGAGCTGCTCTTCATCGGCTACCGCGCGGGCCTACGCATGCTCGAATACCCCGTCCGCTGGAACGACGTTGAAGGCGGCTCCGTCAGCTTCAAGACCGGCCTTCAGGGCTTCGCCGAGCTTCGCGAAGTCAAACGCAACGCCGCCCGCGGCCTCTACGACGCTGCCATCGCGCGCGCACGCGCCGCCGCCGAACGCGTCAAAGACCACAGGCAGATAAGCGAAGACGGCGACACAATCGAGAGCGACGTTTCGCCGGAATTGGCCGGGCAGAGAATTTAGAACAGATGTTAGATGCTGGTTAAGACTACAAGCTGACAACTAACATACGGCGTCCAACATCCAGCATCTAACATCCAGCATCAGAATTATGACAGCAAGACTCAACGTAAACATTGACCACGTGGCGACCGTCAGGCAGGCGAGGCGCGCGCCGGAGCCGAGCGTCGCGGCGGCTGCGTCGATGTGCGAGGAGGCGGGGGCCGACGGCATAACAGTTCACCTGCGCGGCGACCGCCGTCACATACAGGACGAGGACATATACACTCTGCGCCGCGTCGTGACCACATACCTCAACGTGGAGATGGCCGCGACCGACGAGATGGTTCGGATAGCTCGGGACGCGCGCCCCGACGCTGTCTCGCTCGTGGCCGAGAAGCCGGACGAGATAACGACCGAAGGCGGGCTGGATACGGCCGCCAACTTCGACACCGTCAGACGCGCGATTGACGCCTTACGCGACGGCGGCCTCTTCGTAAGCATCTTCATAGACCCGGACGCGCGCCAGATAGAGGCCGCGCACAACGCGGGCGCGCAGCAGGTCGAGCTATGCACGGCCCTCTACGCCGAGGCGACTCTCGGCGCACGCGCTATTCATTCCGAAGGACGCGCGCGCGCCGCCGCCGAACTCCGACGACTGCGCGAGGCCGCCACGCTCGCGGCACAGTATGGCCTGCACGTCGCTGCCGGACACGGGCTCACGTACCGCAACGTCGGCGAGGTCGCGGCCATTCCCGAAATCACGGAGTTCAACATCGGCCACAATGTCATAGCCCGCGCGGTGCTGACGGGACTCTCCGAGGCCGTCCGAGAGATGCGCGCACGCATACACGAGGCGAAGGCATAAAATGCTGCAAAAACGGCCGGTTTGCCCTTCCGAGCCGCGAAATTCGCCCCGGCCGCCAGTTTTTTAAGGCTCTGAAACGCAATTCCGCCGCCGGGAATCGCGTTACTCAGCTTAGGTATCGCGATACTCGACCCCGGTAACGCATTACTCAAGCCGGGTAACGCGTTACCCGACTTGAGTAATGCGTTACCTAAACTAAGTAACACGCTACCCAGGCTTGGTATTGCATTACCGAGGTCAGGTATCGCGATACCGAGGTCAGGTATCGCGTTACTTAGCTTAGGTAACGCGATACCTGACCGGAGTATCACGTTACTCGGTCTCAGTATTGCGACACCTACAGCGATTAGCGAATGGATGCGACCAGCGCCGCGGGCGGCCAAACAGAACCGCGAGCGGTAGCGAGCGGGTAGCGAGTTACGCCGAGAGCCTGCCTGTCGAAACCTATACCCGCTCGCTACTGCTCGCGGTTCTGTTGTGGTGCTCACTCCAACTGCAAATCGCTATAATGCACTGGGCTCGACTTCGATTTCGGGTGGGCGCGTCGGGCTGTTAAAATACCTGCACTCCCCTGAAGAACTCATAAGCTAACGGAGAAATATTGTGTTCCTGCCCATTCCTCAACGGACTCGTTCGTCATACTCCCTCTCACGCGTGTTCGCCGCCGCGGCATTCATTGTATTGGCCCTGTACGTGCAACCGGCGCTCGCGCAACAGCCCGCGCAGCAGGCGATGAAGCTCGAAAGAATCGAGTTCAAAGGTTTGGAGCGCGTGAAGGTAGAGGAGGCGCTTGAGAAGAGCGGATTGAAAGTCGGTCAGAGCGTCACGATTGACGAGTTGGAGGTGGTGGCGAACAACCTTCTGGCGTCGGGACTCTTCAAGAATCTCAGCTACAACATAAAGGGGACGACCGACAGGGCCGTACTCACCTTCACGGTCATGGAGCAGACGTGGACGATGCCCGTAGCCTTCGACAACTTCGTCTGGTTCACGGACGAGGAGCTACGCGAAGCAATCAAGCGCCGCGTCCCGGCCTTCGATGGCACCGCGCCCGAGGCCGGTAACGTGACCGAGCAGATAAAGCAGGCGCTTCAGGACTTACTGCGCGAGCGGAAGATCGAAGGTACCGTGGAATATAACCTCTCCGCAGACCCTTCGGGCCGAAAGGTCGAGCACCTCTTCGGTGTCAAGGGGCCGGGGCTGCGCGTATGCAAGGTTAACTATCAGGGCGCGCACGCTCTGAGCGAGGAGATGCTGGTGATAAAGTCCGGCGGCATCCTGGACAACGACTACTCGCGCGCGTTCGTGCTCGGCTTCGTGCAGAGTAACCTCGTCCCGCTCTACTGGGAGCGCGGCTACCTACGCGCGAGCTTCGCCCCGCCGAAGGCGAAGCCCGACAGCAGTACGGCCGACTGCGAGAAGGGTCTCGCGGTCTCGATCTCCGTTGACGAGGGCTCGATATACGTCTGGGATAAGGCCGCGTGGGATGGAGCGGAGGCTTTGACCGCGCAGGAACTCGACGCCGCGCTCGGGATGAAGGCCCGAGAGATCGCGAACTTCGTCAAGATAGATAAGGGGATTGCGTCTGTGCGGAGGGCTTACGCGCGCAAGGGCTATCTGCTCGCGAGCGTGCGCACGGCGCAGGAGTTCGACGACGCGAACCGTAGCGTCGCGTACCGCTTCCAAATCGAGGAGGGGCCGCAGTACCGAATGGGCGACCTCTTCATCGATGGCCTATCCGAGTCGGACACGAACAACCTGCGCGGGCGCTGGTCGATACTCCACGGCGAAGTCTTCGACGCGGCCTACCCAGACCAGTTTCTCAAGAAGAACGTGGCGGAGTTCCTGCGCGACGCGATGCGCGCGGGTCATCAGCTTCCCCCTATGAAGATGAAGGTCAACGCCGTGCCCGACCCGTCCAAGCGCGTCGTCAACGTCACGCTCGAATTCAAACCCGACCCGTCGCAGCAAAAACCCACGGCGGGCGCTCCGACTCCCTAAAATGCACCGGGGCGGGCCGAGCGTCAACGGCTCCCGATCCGTCAACGTCCGGCCCGCCCGGCGCTTTTCGACCCTTTGAGGGGGCCGAAATCTTTTGAAGCTGTCAGCAGTCAGCTATCAGCTTATCCATTCCACTTAACAGCCGCACTTTCATAACCCGCGCCTTCCGTCGAAAGGCTTTAAGCTGAAGGCTGACTGCTTTCAGCCCCTACCGCTTCGGGGGCGTGAAGCCCATGTGCTTGTACGCGGCGGGCGTGCAGACGCGTCCGCGCGGCGTGCGGTTGAGGAAGCCTATCTGGATGAGGTAGGGCTCGATTATCTCCTCGATTGATTCGCGCTCCTCGCTGATTGATGCCGAGATGGTGCCGACGCCGACGGGGCCGCCGTCGAACTTCTCGATGATGGTCGTCAAGACCTTCCGGTCAATCTCGTCGAGCCCGAACTTATCAACCTCCATCTCGTCGAGCGCGCGCCGCGCGACCTCACGCGTCACGCGTCCGTCGTACTCGACTTCGGCGAAGTCTCGCACGCGTCTGAGAAGTCGGTTCGCGATGCGCGGTGTCCCGCGAGAGCGTCGCGCTATCTCACCTGCTCCCGTCGCCTCCATCTCGACGCCGAGAATCTCGGCCGAGCGGTGGACGATGATTTCGAGGTCTTTCTGCGAGTAGAAGTCCAGGTGGAAGACTATGCCGAAGCGCCCGCGTAAGGGGGCCGTGATGAGCCCTGCGCGCGTCGTCGCACCGACGAGCGTGAACTTCGGGAGTTCAAGCTTGATGGAGCGCGCGGCCGTGCCCTGCCCGATCATTATGTCGAGCTGGTAGTCCTCCATCGCAGGGTAGAGGACTTCTTCAATCTGCGGCTTGAGGCGGTGAATCTCGTCAATGAAGAGGACTTCGCCCTCTTGCAGGTTCGTCAAGACTGCGGCGAGGTCGCCGCCACGCTCAATTGCAGGAGCGCTGACACTCTTCAAAGGCGCGCCCATCTCCTGCGCGATTATCTGCGAGAGCGTGGTCTTGCCAAGGCCCGGCGGGCCGAAGAAGAGCACGTGGTCGAGGGCTTCGTTGCGGGCCTTCGCCGCGCGCAGGAATATCTTGAGGTTCGTCGTAATCTTCGGCTGCCCTATGTACTCTTCGAGCGAGCGCGGGCGCAAAGAAGATTCGACGAGCTGGTCTTCCGGCGTCGCCGCGCCCGAAATCTCGCGCGCCACCTCGACCGAATTTTTAAGAACTTCAGGCGCTGCCTGTGACATCAATTTCCCCTCGTCTGACCCTAGCCTTCGCGGCTTAAGTTGAGGTCGCTATTATGCCACGCGCGGGCAAATGTTGCAAGCATGAAACGATGGAGGCTCTGAGAATTTCCGCGTGAAAAAGGATGGCGCGCGCCGACGTTTCCATCGGTGCGCGCCCTTCAAATTGAGTTCGGTTGCGGGCCGGACTTTAGCGCGGGACTTCGCTCGTGGCGGCGAGTTGGAGTCGCGCGTCCGCGCGGTCGAGTTGCACGCGTGCCTCGTCGAGTTCTTCGGGCGGGCCCGTGAAGGCCGCGAGTCGTCGCTCGGCTTCGTCGCGTTCGAGCCGAGCGCGGGCGGCGTCAACCTCTTCGGGAAACTCCGCGAGGTCCGCGAGCACCGAGACACGGTCTTCGTTAACCTCGACGAAGCCGCCGGAGACGAGCAGGCGTCGCGTCTCGCCGCCGCGCGTGTAGGAGAGCACGCCCGTCTTTAGCTGCGAGATGAGCGGCGTGTGGCCCGGCAGAATCCCAAGCTCGCCGCCGAGGCCGGGCACGGTCGCCGCGTCCACCTGTTCTGACAGGAGCCGACGCTCGGGCGTTATGACATCGAGTTGAAGTGGCATGTTCTTTTAGTGATAAGTTTCAAGTTGCAGGTTGCAGGTTCAAAGTTAGAAGGCAAGCTCTTAACTTTGAACCTGCAACTTGCAACTTGAAACTTATCACTTCCTCTACCCTTGTGCCGCGAGGCGCTCGCCGCGCTCGCGTGCCTCTTCGATTGTGCCGACCATGTAGAAGGCCTGCTCGGGGAGGTCGTCGTGCTTGCCGTCGATGATCTCCTGGAAGCCGCGTATCGTCTCGGCGATGGGGACGTACTTGCCCTCCATGCCCGTGAACTGCTGCGCGACGAAGAAGGGCTGCGAGAAGAAGCGCTGCACCTTTCGCGCGCGAGAGACGACGAGCTTGTCCTCTTCCGACAACTCATCAAGGCCGAGGATGGCGATGATGTCCTGTAGGTCTTTATAGCGCTGCAAGATCTGCTTGACCGACTGCGCCGTGCGGTAGTGGTCTTCGCCGACGATGCGCGGGTCGAGTATGCGCGAGCTGGAAGTCAGAGGGTCAACGGCCGGGTAGATGCCCAGCTCGACTATCTGTCGCGAGAGCGCTGTGACGGCGTCGAGGTGCGCGAAGGTCGTCGCGGGCGCGGGGTCTGTGTAGTCGTCCGCGGGAACGTAGACGGCCTGAATCGAAGTGATGGAGCCCGTGCGCGTCGAGGTGATGCGCTCCTGAAGCTCGCCCATCTCGGTCGCGAGGTTCGGCTGATAACCCACTGCCGACGGCATGCGGCCGAGCAGCGCCGACACTTCCGACCCGGCCTGCGTGAAGCGGAAGATGTTGTCAACGAAGAGGAGCACGTCCAAGCCCTCATCGCGGAAGTATTCTGCGACCGTGAGGCCCGAGAGCGCGACGCGAAGGCGCGCGCCCGGCGGCTCGGTCATCTGTCCGTAGACGAGCGCGACCTTCGACTGGCCGATGGTCGCCATGTCCACCTTCGTCATGTCGAACTCGCCCGTCTCCTCGAAGTGCTTGTTGAACTCTTCGCCGTACTGGATGACCTGCGACTCGACCATCTCGCGCAGCAGGTCGTTGCCTTCGCGCGTGCGCTCGCCGACGCCCGCGAAGACGGAGAAGCCCGAGTGCTTCATGGCGACGTTGTTTATAAGCTCCATGATGAGCACGGTCTTGCCTACGCCCGCGCCGCCGAAGAGTCCGATCTTGCCGCCGCGTAGGAAGGGCTGTATCAGGTCGACGACCTTGATGCCCGTCTCGAACATCTCCATCTCGGTTGACTGCTCGTCGAGCGTGGGCGCGTGGCGGTGTATGGGGTAGCGCTGCTCGGAGTTGACGGGCCCGAGGTTGTCCACGGGCTGTCCGATGACATTCAGGACGCGCCCCAAGGTTGTCTCGCCGACGGGGACGGTGATGCCGCCGCCGGTGTCGGTGGCGACCATGCCGCGCACGACGCCCTCGGTCGGCTGCATCGAGACGGTGCGGACGCGGCCTTCGCCGAGATGCTGCTCGACTTCGGCGATGAGGTCGATGGGCTCGGGCACGTCGAAGCCTTCGCTCGTGACGCGCAGCGCCGTGTAGATGGGCGGCAAGTAGCCATTGCCGAACTCCACGTCGAGGACGGGGCCGATGACCTGAACGACCCTGCCCGTTTGGCCGATGCCCGTGGGGTTGCCGTTGTTCGCGTGTGTGGACATACCTTTAGTCAGTGCTCCTCTTAGGTTCGTGCCGTAAGGCGGAGAAAACGTTGTATTTAAAGGTCAACAGCCTATCACACGCCCCGGAGCGAAGGCAAAGAATGGCACCCTCGGCGTGCTTGTGAGATTGGAGTTTTGCGCGGACGGTTTTTCAGCGGCGGCGCATGCGCGTGAAGCCTATGACGCCGAGGGCCGCGAAGAAGAGGCCGACGATTGCGAGGAAGGAGCCGCCGTACTTTATCCCGACGAACGGGATGTTCCCGTCCTGAAAGATCGAGAGGACGCCGAGCACTATTAGAAGGAAGCCGAACAGCCCTATCAGCAACAACACAGTGCCCACTACGTTCATAAGTCCCTCCGTGTCTGAACTACTCTACTCGGCGTCGTCGAAACGTATCTTCATGCCGCGCAGTGTGCGCCGGTCTTCGTCCGTGAGTTCGAGGCGCACGGACTCGTCCTCTTCGCCGTCTTCACCGCCGCTGCCGTACTCGCGCAGGCCGATTTCGAGGCGAAGCGTAAGTTCCATTTCGTAGCCGGCCTCGCGCAAGTGTTCGATGGCCTCGGCTACTTCGTGCGAGCGCTCGACCGCCGAGTTTATAGCCTCGCCGAGCTTCTGCACGATCTCCTTTGCGTCGTCGTTTATCTCCAAAGTCCGTCTCGCGTCGCGCGGATGAATTTTCGGGGGAATCCTCTTTAAAGAAGATGCTACGCGAGCGCGAGTGCGCAGGTCAACCGCCGCACCCACGGCGCGACACATTTACGGAACCGCGGCGCGCGCGGCGAGTGAAGTCAGTGATGACAGGCGGCGAACTACGCCAGATCTCCGACTACTACTTCGCGACACTTTGCGTGCCCGCCGTCATCGTCGCGCTCTTCGTCTGTTACGTGTTCCTGAGGGACAGGCACAATCGCTCGTGATTAAGGCGAAGGTAAAGTGATGAGAAGAAGCGCGGCCTTCATCAAACGTTTGATGAAGGCCGCGCTGTCTTGAAAGTCTTAACTTTTAACTTTCTTACGAGCGGTTCTTGAAGTCAACGCTCTGCTCGACCGAGGAGTAGATGCGCAGGTACATCTTGGTCTCCTGAGGTATGAGCGCGCGCCAGCCGTCGCCGCCTTCACGCAGGTACTTGGGCAGGCGGCGCGGGTTCGAGTTATACCCGGCGGCGAGAAGCTCTGGCTGCGTGGCGAGGCCGGAGTTGAGCGCGGTCGTGACCTCGTCCTGCTTCGAGAGATAGTCCCATGTGTCCTGCATGTAGAGGAGCATCGCTTCGAGCGCGTTCGAGTGGTCGCGCATGCCCTCGACGAAGTCCTCGCGCAAGTTGGCCGCGGGGTGCTGCTCGCGCACGGCCTTGTAGGTCGGCGGAATCATCTGCACCATGCCGCCCGCACCCGCCGAGCTTACGGAGTAACGATAAGTGTCGCCCGAATTCAGCGCGTAGAGCGCGCGAACCTCCTCGAAGATGGGGGCCGAGGCTTCGTTCATGAAGCGCTTGTGGTCTGTGTGCTCGACGACGCAGAGGCGCTCGGCAACGTCAACGACCGAAGGGGAGACCGTTTCGCCCTTCGAGGCGAGGCGCGCGACCGCCGCGTTCAACTTTTCGTGCACGTAGTCGCGGCCCGCGCGCACTATCTCGGGGCTCTCGACCGAAGGGTGCGCGGAGGTGTAGTAGGCGACCTCCTTGAGCTTGCCGCCGTCCTCGACCGGGTAGCGTACGGCGAGCGGCTGAAGCTCTCGGCCCGAGGCGTCCGAGACGCGCACGGCCGTGTTGACGTAGTTGGGGCGGACGACGGTGAGCTTCAAAGCCTCGCCGTCGGAGGAGGCGAGCGTCAGCGTATTGTCCTTCTTCAGAAACTCTTCCTTCGAGAGGCGGAGCGTCCGCACGCGACCGTCGGCATCGCCGACGGCAAGCGTCACGACATCCAACGTTTCTTTCGTGTCGGCGGGGAGTTGTTCGAGGACGCTTCGGGCCTGTCGGACGCGTGCGCGCATGCGCTCGGCGGCGGGGTTGGCCGAAGGGCCGCGAAGATAATCCGGCTCGACGCGCGCGGAGGCGGGAGCGAAGCTCAGCAGGCCGAAGAAGGAGGTCAGGCGCCCGTAGCTCGGCCCAAGCAACACGAGTAGCGGGAGAACAGAAAAAAGCGTCTTTCTCATCGTTTATAAGGCCCTTGATTGTCTGGGAAGCTTGTTAAACCCGGAGTGACCGGAAACCCCTCGCTCGCCTTGTTGCGTACGCGTTGCGCGTTGATTGCAACGAGATTCAGACGCGCGAGTTCCCCGCGTAGTTGCACAGCGTAAGGCGTTCAATGTGGCGAAGCATAAGCGCACACAGCGCGTGCGCGAGGGCTGCACAGAAAGCGTTCGTTGCCCGCTCTAACCACCGTGTGCTAGGCTTCGGGCAACCTCAAAGGCGACGACAATCGGCTTTAAAACCTTAGCGACCTTCGCGCCTTCTTCGCGACCTTTGCGGTTAAGTGAAGATTGTCTAACCGCAAAGAACGCAAAGTACATGCAAAGGCCGCGTAGGGCGCGGAAGAGATATTTTATGAGCACGAAGACAGACGCGTCCGCCGCCGCGCGCGGCGAGCGGCGAGAGCAATTCGAGACCTCTTCGGGCATCCCGCTCCCGAACGACTTCAACCCGTCGAACACAGACCCGCTCGACTACGACCGAGACCTCGGCGACCCCGGCGCGTATCCATACACGCGCGGCGTGCGGCGCAACCTGTATCGCGGACGCCTCTGGACGATGCGCCAGTACGCGGGCTACGCGACGGCCGAGGAGTCGAACGCGCGCTACAAGTTTCTTCTCGGGCAGGGGACAACGGGCCTCTCGGTCGCATTCGACCTGCCGACGCAGATTGGCCTCGACTCGGACGACCCGCTTGCGGCGGGCGAGGTCGGCAAGGTCGGCGTCGCGATTGACTCGCTCGAAGACATGGAGCGGCTCTTCGGCGGCATCCCCTTGGGCGAAGTCTCGACCTCGATGACGATAAACGCGACGGCCGCGATACTGCTCTGCCTCTACATCGCCGTCGGGAAGAGACAAGGCGTCTCGGCCGACAAGCTTCAGGGCACAATCCAGAACGACATACTCAAGGAGTACATCGCGCGCGGGACATACATCTATCCGCCAGCGCCGTCGCTCCGACTCGTCACGGACACCTTCGCCTTCTGCGCCTCGGAGGTGCCGAACTGGAACACGATCTCAATCAGCGGCTACCACATACGCGAGGCCGGCTCGACGGCCGTGCAGGAGGTCGCATTCACGCTTGCCGACGCCGTCGCGTACGTCGAGGCGGCCGTCGCCGCGGGCCTCAAGGTTGACGAGTTCGCGCCGCGCCTCTCCTTCTTCTTCAACGCGCACAACAACCTTCTCGAAGAGGTCTCGAAGTTCCGCGCGGCGCGGAGACTCTGGGCGCGACTGATGCGCGAGCGCTTCCATGCGCGCGACCCACGCTCGCAGATGCTTCGCTTCCACACGCAGACCGCAGGCTCGACGCTCACCGCGCAGCAGCCCGAGGTCAACGTCGTACGCACGACGATACAGGCGCTCGCGGCGGTGTTGGGCGGAACCCAAAGCCTTCACACGAACGCGATGGACGAAGCTCTCGCGCTCCCGACCGAAAGCACCGCGCGCCTGGCGCTCCGCACGCAGCAGGTCATCGCACACGAGTCGGGCGTCGCCGACACCGTTGACCCGTTCGCCGGCTCCTACGCCGTCGAAGCCCTCACGAACGAGATAGAGGCGCGCGCCGTTGACTACCTCGAAAAGATTGACGCGATGGGCGGCATGCTCCACGCGATTGAGATTGGCTACGTGCAGCGCGAGATACAGGAGGCCGCCTACCAGTACCAGCGCGCAGTCGAGACCGAACGGGCGGTAGTCGTCGGCGTCAACCGCTTCCGCTCCGAAGACCATACGGAAGTCCCCACGCTCCGCATAGACCCGAAGGTAGAGCGCGCCCAGGTCGAACGCCTCCGCTCGCTCCGAGCGAGCCGCGACGCCGAACGGGTAGAGGTCTCCCTCACACTCCTCGAAGACGCCGCGCGCGGCACCGACAACCTACTCCCGCGCATACTCTCCTGCGTCGAATCACTCGCCACCGTCGGCGAGATAAGCCACCGCCTCCGCCACGTCTGGGGCGAGTATCGCGAGGCCGTGACGGTTTAAGAGTTGATGGAGACTGAAGGCACGAGTGGCGGGGAGTCGAGGACGCTCGTTCGTGTGAGCGGTTACTTGATATGCCTTGCGGGGTTCGTGTTGACGGTCGCGGCGTTCTATCCGGGGGTGATGTCGCCGGATTCGATTGACCAGTGGATGCAGGGGCGCACGTGGAATTTTTACGACATACATCCGCCGATAATGTCCGCGCTGTGGGGATTGTTCGACCGCGTGTGGCCGGGGCCCGCGGGGATGTTGCTGTTTCACAACGCGCTCTTCTGGGGCGCGGCGGCGCTCTTCTGGCGGCTGACGCGTGACAGGTCGATAGTGCTCGGGATGGCCTTCGCGGCGTTCGGCCTTATGCCGCAGGTCTTGGCGCTGCTCGGGTCGATTTGGAAGGACGTGGGGTTGGGCGTGGCGCTGTTCATGGCGTCGGCGCTTCTGTACGGGGCGGTGCGTAGGGGCTGGCGCTTCGCCGTGTTGGCCGCGTGCCCGCTTCTGTTCTACGGCTACGGCGTGCGCTTGAACGCCGCGCCGGCCGTGCTGCCCTTCGCGCTCTGGAGCGGCTTCATCGCGTGCCGACAGTCAAAGCGTCTCGCGGCGCGCGCGGCCTCGTTCAAACTTCTGCCGGTCGTGCTCGGGCTCGCGTACTTCGCTCTTCTAACTGTGGCCGTCGCCGTCACGACGCAGATGCTCACTAAGGGCAAGACGCTCTATCCGTTCCAGCAGATAATGCTTCACGACCTCGCGGCCGTGTCGAAGGAGACGGGCCGCTCTCACTTCCCCGACTACATCGAGAGTGCGGAGAACTTTTCGCTCGAAGGCGTGACGGAGCAGTACACGCCCGAGTGGGTCAACACGCTCATCTACGGCGACCCGCCGCCGCTCAAGAGCACGCGTAACCCTGAATACATAAGCAGGCTCCGCGCCGTGTGGTGGGAGACGGTCTCGCACAACAAGACTGCCTACCTCGGTCACCGCTGGGCGGTCTTCAGGAATCTCACGGGCCTCGGCACGCCGTTGATCTACAAACCCTTCAACCCGGCCACGGGGCTCAACAACCCGCCGGAGTTCCGCAGGCAGCCCAACGCGCTGACGCGCGCGCTCACTTCATACTTCTTCCTCTTCTCCAACTCGCCCTTCTTTCGCGGCTTCGTATGGATTCTGATCTGCCTCACCCTCATCTACATATCTCTGAGGCTCGGGCTCGAAGGCGACCTCGGCGCTGTGCTGGCGCTCTCTTCGAGCGGGCTCACTTACGCCCTCGCGTACTTCTTCGTCACGCCCTCTTCCGAGTTCAGGTATCTCTGGTGGACTGTGCTCGCGGCGACACTCTCGACGCTACTCTTCGCGCTAGACCTGTCCACGCATCGCGGACGGCTGCGCGTGCGGCGCGGCGCGCGCGACGGCTCAAACGTCACGCTGACGGTCGAGGAGGGTGAGTGAACGCACGCCGCTTCGGCCGCAAGGCGCACGCGGCGGCGCCCGAGGCGTCTTGGCATCGGTGGCGCGCGTCGTTTACTCTTGAGGGCGAAGTGGGACACCTTCTCGAAGTCAAAAACTTGCGGACGCAGTTCAGGACGCGCGCCGGGCTGGTGCGCGCGGTGGACGGCGTGAGCTTTTATCTTGAGGAGGGCGAGCTTTTGGGGCTCGTCGGCGAGTCGGGGTGCGGGAAGTCTATAACGGCCATGTCTCTGATGCGTCTGGTAGGTCCGCCGGGCGAGATAGTCGGCGGCGAGGTTTGGTTCGGCGACGAGAACCTTCTGGCCGCGACGGAAGACCGCATGAGGGAGATTCGCGGCGACGACATCGCGATGATCTTTCAAGACCCGATGACCTCGCTCAACCCCGTCTACACTGTCGGCGAGCAGATAGCAGAGGCGCTGCGGCTCCACCGCAAGCTCAACCGCAAGCAGGCGCGCGAGGCCGCGGTCGAAGCCATGCGCGAAGTCTCCATCCCAGACCCCGCGCGGCGCGCGGACGACTACCCGCACCAACTCTCGGGCGGCATGCGCCAGCGCGTGATGATTGCGATGGCGCTCGCGTGCGACCCGAGACTGTTGATAGCCGACGAGCCGACGACGGCGCTCGACGTGACGATTCAGGCGCAGATACTCGAACTCATCGACGAGCTTCGGCGCACGCGCAACCTCGCGGTGCTTCTCATCACGCACGACCTCGGCGTCGTCGCCGAAGTCGCAGACCGCGTCGCGGTCATGTACACGGGCCGCATAGTCGAAGAGTCGCCGGTCGCGGAGCTTTTCGCGCGGCCGAAGCACCCTTACACCGAAGGCTTGCTGCGCTCCGTCCCGAAGTTGACGGAGGCGCACGTCGCGAAGGCCGTGCGCCTCTCGACCATAGAGGGCACAGTGCCAAAGCCTACGAACCTGCCCGAGGGCTGCCACTTCGCGCCGCGCTGCCCGCACCGAATGCCGCGCTGCACCGAAGGCGACATCCCTCTCTATCAACTCGAAGGCGGCGTCTCCGCGCGCTGCGTGCTCTACGACCTGTCGGCGGCCGTCGCCGCCGACGCACAGATTGAACGCATGCGAGAGAATGATACGCGGGCTTGAGCGGCGGCGGCGGCGGAAGGAATAGTTCACAGGGATGGACAGGATGAACAGGATAAGAGTTAAAGATTTCAAATCTGAGCTTTCAACTCCTGTACTCCTATCCTGTATATCATATCCATCCCTCTTAAATTTTCTGTCTCTATGAGCACGAACGAGAGGATGCAGACGGTGCCGCGGGCCGAAGGCTCGGCCGCGCGCGCGGATGACGCGGAGGGCGACGAGCGCGGGGAACTCGTGCGCGTGCGCGGGCTCTTCAAGCACTTCCCCGTAGCAAACAGCGACGACGTTGTGCGCGCCGTTGACGGCGTGACGTTTGAAATCTTTCGCGGCGAGACGTTGGGGTTGGTCGGCGAGTCGGGATGCGGGAAGTCTACGGTTGGGCGCTGCCTTCTGCGTCTGATTGAGCCGACGCGCGGCAGTGTCGAGTTCGATGGGCGCGACGTGTTAGCGACCTCGGGCGCGGAGCTACGCCGCTTGCGCCGCGAGATGCAGATCATCTTTCAAGACCCTTACGCGAGCTTGAACCCGCGCATGCGCGTGCGCGACATCGTCTCGGAGCCGCTCGTCATTCACGGCATCGGCGACAAGAGCGAAAGACGCGAGCGCGTCGCGGAGCTTCTGCGCAAAGTGGGCCTAGACCCCGACTATCGTGACCGCTACCCGCACGAGTTCTCGGGCGGGCAGCGCCAGCGCATAGGCATCGCGCGCGCGCTCGCCCTGAACCCGAAGCTCATCGTCGCGGACGAGCCCGTCTCCGCGCTCGACGTGAGCGTGCAGGCGCAGGTCATAAACCTTCTCGAAGACTTGCAGCGGGAGTTCGAGCTGACCTACCTCTTCATCTCTCACGGGCTCGCCGTCGTCGAGCACATCTCCGACCGCGTGGCCGTCATGTACCTCGGCCGCATCGTCGAGGTCGCCGCGGCCGAAGAGCTTTACGCGAACCCGCTCCACCCATACACGCGCGCACTCCTCTCCGCCATCCCCGTCCCCGACCCCACGCGCAAGCGCGACCGCATTGTGCTCAAGGGCGACGTGCCCACGCCCATCAACCCGCCCTCCGGCTGCCGCTTCCACACGCGCTGCCCCGACGCCATCCCCGACTGCGCCCGCATTGACCCCGACCTCCGCGAAGTCGCCCCCAACCACACCGTCGCCTGCATAAGAGTCCCCGGCTGGTTCGAGGCCGAGACGAAAACGCAGTAGCCTCTCATACCTAGTGCCCGAATTGGTGGATACGAAGAATTGAAGCTGGAACTACCTTGACGTTACATCTGAAAGCTAACCTTCCCTGTGCTTAAGCCCTCCGACTAGGTAGCGAGATACTCCGCACGATTAGCCCCTCAGACTCCGCTAATGCTGCAAGTTCCTTCGGAGATACTTCTCCGGCAAACTGTAAGATCAGGCTGGAATGATCGGCCGTTCTTAACCAATTCTCCAGGCTGCCGACTTTTTCATCAATACTTGCTCTAAACTTCGCAATTTTCTCTGCGTCCCCATTGGTGAAATAGATGCGATATGTATAACCACCGATAGGCTGGCCCACCGTCTGCCGGCTCGCAACACTAGCACTCATTCTGCTGACGGCGTTTTCAATTGAATCAAGCCGTTCTAACAAGTATTTTTCCGTATCACCCTTAGCGACAACGTCGCGCATTACGCGGGCCTCGGCCACTCGATAAATAGGATTATCCGGCTCTAACTCTGCAACGGCTGCCCTCACGGCCTCTTCCAGACGGGGTTTAAGTTCGCGCGCGCCTTCCATATCGTTGACGAAAAAAATAGTCCGCTCGTCTGAGATGTCGAATGGCAGGATAGTATCCTGCTCCGCCACGGTTACAATAGGGAGCCGGGCCGCGTGCCTGACGGCAAGCTCATACATCACATTTGGGTTCAGCCCGGTAAGATTCGCGACGACGAGATCGTCATAAAGTAAATGTTCAATCACCTGTTTGGTGATTGAACCGGGGGCGGCAATTTCGTGCGCTACATAAACATTGAAGTCGAGTTCGGCAAGGGCGGGGCGTATAACCGTATTGATTAGCCCGTCAGTAGCTCGTCTCGTGAGCGAATCATTAGCGCCTATTGGAGTCACAACAAAACACTTCTTCTTTTCAGCAGAACCAATGCCACTGGGTGAGGCTGCATCCACTCTTTTCGATTTGTCATTCTTCGCGCTCACTCGTTTTTACCTTTCTCCCTACATCTTACCGTTATGGCCTTCGCTGATGTGGCGTTCGACGGTGTTGACGAGGGTGTTTAGTTTGTCGTTCGTTTCGGCGAGCGTGTTCTCGGTGCGGGTGTGTGCCTCGGCCAGTTCGGCCATCGCCCTGCCGAGGTGCTGAATCTGTAGAGCGGTTTGCTCCTGCACCCCCTCTATCCGGCTCAACGTCTCGTCGTGGTTGCGCATCCTCTCCTCGTGGTTGCGCATACTCTCTTCGTGGTCGCGCATCCTCTTCTCATGGTCACGCATTACCGCCTCGTGGTCGCGCATGAACTCTTCGTGGTCGTGCATGGTCTCCTCATGTTTGAGTAGCGTTTCATCGTGGCGCTGCTGGTTCGCGGCAAACTGCGCCTGCTGTTCGATGATGAATGCGATTGCCCTTTCCAACTCTTCTCCGTTCATCTGTGTCCGCCTTTCTTGATATAGTCTGTGGGCGTTGGCGGGTCGCCCGTGATGGTTGAGTCAGAGTTGCCGGGGACTGGTTTAGAATTATGCCGGAATTGGGCGGGCGGTCAACCTTCAGCGGTGTGAAACAAAAACGGCGCGGGGGCGTATCAGAGAGTCGGGCCGGGGGCGATACCCTTTAAAGGCTTCCGCGCGAAGGAAGGCTTCGCGACCGCCGTAAAACTTCTTTCCTTGAACCCCGCGGCCCGCGAACGAAAACTTATGAGCGAACCAAACTACACTCCCCACGCCCACGCGGGCGAGGCCGAAGGCCCTTCGATGTCCACGCCGGAGACTCTGTCCGGCATCTTCTTCGAGCCGGGCCGAACCTTCGAGGCGCTGCGCGCGCGCCCGCGCTTCCTCGTCGCCGCGCTCATCTGCATCATCGCCATCACGGGCTCCTACATCTTCTACATCACGCGCATCGGCTACGACAACGTGGTAGACGCCGAAATCTCCGTGGCGAGGAAGAAGGACTCCAACGCGAACGAGGAGCAGTTGCAGAAGGGCGCGGAGATACAGAAGATGCCCGTCGTCAAGGCGATACGCATGGGCGCGGTACCCATCGTCATGCTCTTCATCATCGCCGCCGTCGCGGGCCTCTACCTGCTCGGCGTTAACCTCATGGGCGGCCAGATGAGCTACAAGAAGGCGCTCGCCGTGTGGGCGTACGCGAGCATGCCGCCGATTATCATCACGGTGGTGCTCAACGTCGCGCTGCTCTTCGTCAGCCCGCCGGACGGCGACGCGGAGATCGTGCGCGGGGAGAACGGGCTCGTGCACGCGAACCCGGGCGTCTTCGTGGACGCGACGGCGCACCCGGTGCTCTCGGCGCTGCTCAGCTCGTTCGACCTCATCACGTTCTACGGCCTCTTCCTCGCGGCCCTGGGGCTTCGCAAGCTGGGCCGGCTCAAGTCGGGCTCGGCCTGGACGGTCGTCCTCGCACTCTGGGGGCTGGGCGTGCTAATACGCCTCGTCATGGCGCTCGTCTTCGGTCGCGCGTAGAGAGAGAGAATTCGACGGCCCGCGCGACCGCCGCGGAGTGCGTGCGGCCCCGAGTTAGAGAGTGCGTGCGGCCCCGAGTTAGAAAGAGAGAGGGCGTCCTCTGCGCTTGAATGCAGAGGACGCCCTCTCTTTTAACTCTGTGGGTTCTACAGCCCGCGACGGCTATTCGTAGCGCAGCGCCTCAATCGGGTCTAACCGCGCGGCCTTCCACGCGGGCCAGAGGCCGAAGATGATGCCGATGCCGACCGAGGCGGCGAAGCCGAGGACGGGTGCCCAGAGCGGGACGTAGGAGGGGACGAAGAGGCGTATAAGGAGAGTGGTCAGCCAGCCGACGAGGAGACCGATGAGTCCGCCCGAGCCCGTCAGCGTCGCGGCCTCGATGAGGAACTGCCAGAGTATGTCTTTGCGGCGCGCGCCTATCGCCTTGCGCATGCCAATCTCCTTCGTCCGCTCCGTGACGGAGACGAGCATGATGTTCATCACGCCAATGCCTCCGACCATCAGGCCGACCGAGGATATGGCGACCATCGCGATGGCGATGCCCGCGGTGATCGAGCGGAACTGGCTGATGATTGACTCGGCCGTAGACATGCCGAAGTCGTTCGGCTTGTTGAAGGCGACCTGACGGCGCACGCGCAGCATGTCCGTCACCTGATCCAGAGCCTCGTCCGTGTGGCCGACCTTGGCGATGGCTAGAATCGTCACCTGCGAGGCGTCGGGCTTGAGCTTGTGCGCGACGTTGTACGGGATGTAGATGACGTTGTTGCGGTCGTTGGGGCCGCCGCCGCCGCCGCCCAACTGCTCGCGCGGCTCGAAGATGCCGAGGACGCGGAAGTCGTTGCCGCCTATCTGTATCGACTGGTCGACGGGTGACTCGAAGGGGAAGAAGTTGTCGGCCACGGTCGAGCCTATCACGCAGACCTGCTGGTTCGTGTCGTTCTCGAACTGCGAGAACCAGCGCCCCTTCGAGATGATCATAATCCCCGCGCGCTCGTAGTCGGGCAGAGTCCCCTGCAACCTCACGGCCGTCGAGGTCTTGCCGCCCGCCGAGACGTTGAGCTTCGCGCCGAAGAAGTCGCTCGTGATGTCGAGGAAGGGGACGCTCGTCTCCACGGCGGGCAGCGCGCGCAGAGCCATCGCGTCGTCGTACGTTAAGTCTTTGCGCATGCGCTCCTCGCGCGTGCGACGGCCGACGTGTATGCCGGGCTCGTACTTCGAGATGATGATGGAGCGCGTGCCGAACGACTCGATCTCCTTCTTCACGGCCTCGTCGATGCCGCTGATGATGGAGGCGATTGCCATCACAGTCCACACGCCTATGATGACGCCCACCACCGTCAGCACCGAGCGCAGTTTGTTCGCGCGCAGAGTGCCGAGCGCCATCATCAAGTTCTCGTAAATGTCGCTGCGTAATTTTAACTTCATAAAAACTCTCAGCGGTCAGCGGTCGGCACTCAGCCTAAAACCTGTGTCGCCACGCTCTCCGGTTCTCATTACTCAGCCTTCACGTCACTTAAAGCTGAAAGCCGGGTGCTGATAGCTGACCGCTACTAATCCGCCCGTAGCGCCTCGATGGGGTCGAGCTTTGAAGCCTTCCATGCCGGGAAGAGTCCGGCCATGACGCCTATGCTGCCGGAGATTGTGACGGCGATGATTATCGCGCCCGTCGAGAGGTAGGTCGGGATGAGTATGGCCGTCACGATGCGGCCGAGCAGCCACGCTATGGCGACGCCGATTGCGCCGCCGATGGCCGAGAGCACGACGGCCTCGACTAAGAACTGCTTCAGTATGTCGTTGCGGCGCGCGCCGAGCGCCTTGCGTATGCCTATCTCCTTCGTCCTCTCCGTGACGGAGACGAGCATGATGTTCATGATGACGATGCCGCCGACGACGAGCGCAATCGCGGGCACGATGGTCGCGACGATAAATATGGTTCCGAACAGGCGGTCGCGCAGTCCCGTGATGGCATCGGGCGTAAAGACTCCGAAGTTGTCCTTCTCGCCGGTCTTCAGGCCGCGCCGTATGCGCATCAACTGCCTGGCCTCGTCCACCGCGTCGTCGAAGTGTGTGTCGTCCTTCGCGGTGCCCTCTATGTAGAAGGAGCGCTGGCGTACGAGCGGGCCGAAGTTCTGCCGGAAGGTTCTTAAGGGGAGCGTGACGAAGTTGTCCTGCGGGATGCCGAAGACCGTGCCCTTCGCCACCGCCACGCCGATGACGCGGTAGGAGAGGCCGTTGATATTTATCTCGCCGCCGACCGCCCCGCCCGAAGGGAAGAGCTTGTTCGCCACGTCCGCGCCGATGTATGCGACGCGCGCGGAGGACGAGTCCTCAAGCTCCGTGAAGAAACGCCCGTCCTCCGCCTCGACCTGCTCTATGTCGCCTAAGCCCGCCTGCTCGCCGTCAACCGAGATGCCTTCGAGCAGCTCCTCGTTGCGCTTGATGGTCGCGCTCTCGGGGCGCGCGCCCGCCGCGAGCTTGTCCGTCAGCGTCAGGCGCGCGCGTAGGAATTCGAGGTCTTCAAAGTCAATCTCCTTGTTGCGGCGCTGCGCGGCGGCGATGGTGTCCTGATCTTTGAAGTCGTCGAAGCTGAAGCGCGTTATCGAGTAGGACTTCGCGCCTATCCCGGCGATCTTCTCGTCGATGTAGCGATTGAAGCCCTGTATGGCCGAGTAGACGATGACGACGGCCGCCACGCCTATGATCATGCCGAGCAGCGTGAGCACCGAGCGCAGCCTGTGCGCCCAGATGGCCGCGAGCGCCAGTTTCAATGTCTCTACGAGTTTCATCGGTCAGTCTATTACGGTTGAACCGGGGTATTGGTTGCACACCGAGAGCCACAAGGTTCGTCGCCGTCGTCCAAAAAACAGTATGCTTTTACGTAGATGTTACGCCCGCGCTACTCGTAGCGCAAAGCCTCGATGGGGTCTAATCTAGCGGCCTTCCACGCGGGCCAGAGGCCGAAGATGATGCCGACGGCCGCCGAGATGCCTATGCCGACGAGTATCGCCCAGAGCGGGACGAAGGCCGGGAGCGGCGAGTAACGGTTCGTGAGAAGGCTCGCCACCTCGCCGACGATGAGCCCCGCCAAGCCCCCGAGCGCGGTGAGCACGACGGCCTCGATGAGGAACTGCCAGAGTATGTTCGCGCGCGTCGCGCCCACGGCCTTGCGCACGCCAATCTCCTTCGTCCGCTCCGTGACGGAGACGAGCATGATGTTCATCACGCCTATCCCGCCTATCATCAGTGCGACGAACGAAATGGCCGTGAGCACGAGCCACGTCGCGCCCGTCAACTGGTTGTAGAAGTCCAGAAGTGAGTCCTGCGACGAGACGCCGAAGTTGTTCTTCTCGCCCGCCGGAACCTGACGGCGACGGCGCAGGAGGTCTGTTATCTCGTCCATCGCCGAATGCACGTGTTCGCGCGTGTAGGGGCGCATGATGATGAAGAAGACTACGAAGGGCGGCTCGATGTCGCGCCAGTATTTGTCGAAAGATGAGAGCGGGATGAAGACGGAGTTATCGCGCGACTGGCCGAAGAAGTTCCCCAGAGTCTCCATCACGCCGACGACGCGGAAGGGCCTGCCGTCAATCTTTATCTCCTTCCCCAGAGGGTCTTCCGCGGGGAAGAGCGCGCGCACAACGTCCTGCGCGAGGATGGCTACGTTCTCGCGTCCGGCGAGGTCGGATTCCGTGACGAAGCGCCCGCGCTCGACGAACTGCGTGAGCGTGTATTCGTACTCGGGCGTGACGCCGAAGAGAATCGGCGTGTCGGTCTCCTTGTCCGCGTGGCGAAGGTCTGAGGCAATCTTTCGGCGTATCGGCGCGACCGATTCGACCGCGTCCGAGACTTCGGCGCGTATCGCCTCCGCGTCCTCGATGGTGATGTCCTTGCGGTGAAGCTCCTCGTTGTTGGGCGGGCGGCCGAAGCTCGGGTCGAACTTCGAGACGAAGATGGTGTTAGACCCGAGCGACTCTATCTGCTGCGCGAAAGCCTTGTTCAACCCCTGAATGATAGAGACCATGAAGGTGAGCGTGACGACGCCTATCGCCACGCCCAAGATAGTCAGCGCCGAGCGAAGCTTATTCGCCCTAACGGTCGCCACCGCCATCGCCGCGGACTCTTTGATGTCGTCGAAAGACATAAATAAGGGTGCCGGGTTTTAGGTTTTGGGTTCTGGTAAAGGCGCAAGCTCAAACTCGGAACCAGAACCCGGAACCCATTCTCACTCCGCGCGCAGCGCCTCAATCGGGTCTAACCCCGCAGCCTTCCACGCGGGCCAGAGGCCGCTCGCGATGCCCACGGCCGAGGAGACGCCGACGCCTAAGACGGCCGAGGTCGCGCTGAAGAGCAGCGGGAAGCCCATCGCCTTCGCGAGCAGGAAGGCGAGCGCGAAGCCCGCGCCCACGCCGAGCATGCCGCCGATTGAAGTTATGACGACGGCCTCGATGAGGAACTGTAAGAGCACGTCGCGGCGCGATGCGCCCACGGCCTTGCGTATGCCAATCTCTCGCGTCCGCTCCGTCACGGAGACGAGCATGATGTTCATCACGACGATGCCGCCGACGACGAGCGAGATCGCGGCGACGCCGATGGTGACGAGATATATGTTCGCCGTCGCGGTCTTGTAGAGGTCTATGAAAACGTCCTGCGTCTCCAGAGAGAAGCCGTCGTCCTCGTCGTTGTAGGTCTTGCCGCGACGGTTGCGCATGATGGCGCGCGCCTGATCCTCGGCGGCGGCGAGCATCGGTTCTTCGGGCACCTGCACGAAGGCTATGAGCGAGGTGCGCGCGCCGAATGCTTTGCGGAAGGTGGGGTAGGGAATCTGCACGAAGTTGTCGCGCGAGAAGCCGAAGATTTTTCCGAGCCGCTCGGTGACGCCGATAACTTCGTACGAGCGTCCCTCGACTCGCACGCGACGGCCTATGACCTGCTCCTGCGGCGCGCCGTCGAAGAGGTTGTCCACAACGTCGGGGCCTATGACGGCAACGTCGCGTCCCGCGCCCTCCTCCACGTCAGTCCACGCGCGGCCCGCGACCACGTCCGTGTCTTCAATCGCGAACATCGAGATGGTGAGGCCGCGCACGCGCACGTTGTCCGAGGACTTGTCGCCCGCCTTAACGGTGGCCTGCGCGTTCGCGGCTATCCCTGTGCGCCAGCAGAGCGTGCAGAGGCGCGCGAGCGCGTCCGTGTCGTCCTCGGTCACGTCCTTGCGCCGGTTGAAGCGTATGAAGTCTTCGCGCGAGGTGATGACCTGCGGGCGCTTCGAGACGGTGAAGACGGTCGAGCCCTGCGAGGAGAAGGTCGAGGCGACGGTCTGGTCTAAGCCCTTGATGATTGTGACGACGGCGATGACGGCCGCGACGCCGACGACGACGCCGACGAGCGTCAGCGACGTGCGCAGCTTGTTCGCGCGCAAAGAGCCGAGCGCGATTCGCAGAGACTCCCAGGTCTTGTGGAAGGCAGGCCCGAGCCGCTTCCCTCCTTTGCCGCGACGCGGCGGCGGCGCGGGCGTAGGCTCAACGACGCGCCGGGGTTGCGCGACGTGCTCCTCTTTCGTCTCTGTCAGCAGTGCGCTCATACGCCGAGCGGGAGCGAGGGGAAAGTCAGAACCGGGAGCGGTGGCGACCGGGTCTCAAGCTCCGATATGCAGGCTCACCTCGGAGCCGCTACACGGTCGCCACCGCTCCCGGTTCTGACTGAAGACCAGCGCGGCCTTCATCCCTGACCGATGATGAAGGCCGCGCTGGTTCATATCCTTACTTTTGACTCTCTACTTCTGCCCTATCTTATCTTCTCGTCCTTCTCTATCTCGCCGTCGCGGATTGAGATGACGCGGTGCGCGCGCTCGGCTATGTCGTGCTCGTGCGTGACGACGATGATGGTGTTGCCTTCGCCGTGCAGCCGCTCGAAGAGGGCCATGATCTCCATGCTCGTCTTCGTGTCGAGCGCGCCCGTCGGCTCGTCTGCGAGGAGTATCGAGGGGTGGTTGACGAGCGCGCGCGCGATGGCTACGCGCTGGCGCTGTCCGCCCGAGAGTTCGTTGGGGCGGTGCGTCATGCGGTCTGAAAGCTCGACGGAGGCGAGCGCGGTCTCGGCTCGCTTCTTGCGCTCGACCGAGGAGATGCCCGCATAGATGAGCGGAAGCTCTACGTTGTGCAGGGCCGTGGCGCGCGAGAGCAGGTTGAAGGTCTGGAAGACGAAGCCTATCTCCTGATTTCGTATGCGCGCGAGTTCGTCGTCCTCCATCTCGGAGACGAGTTTACTGTTAATCCAGTAGCGCCCCTGACTGGGCGTGTCGAGGCAGCCGATGAGGTTCATCAGCGTCGATTTGCCCGAGCCCGAAGGCCCGATGATGGCGAGGTACTCGCCGCGCTGCACGTCGAAGGAGACGCCGCGCAGCGCGTGGAGACTCTCCGTGCCCATCTCGTAGGTGCGCCAGATGTCGCGCATCGAGATGAGTGCGGCCGGGACGGCGTCGTGCGCGAGCAGTTCGCCGTGTTCGAGGGCTTTCGGTTCTACTGTTGTGGGGCTCTCCATCTCTAAGACGGCCTCGCTCATTTCTTCTCCTCTGCCTTACCCTCGCCGGGCTTGCCCGTCTGCTTCTTGACGGTGTCGCCCTCCTTGAGCGTTCGCAGAACGCGGCTCGGGCCGGTCACTACTTCGAGGTTCGGCTGCAAGCCGCTTACTATCTCTATGTCGCTCTCGCCCGTGATGCCGGTCTCGACGGGGACGAACTTGACCTTCTTGCCGTCGAGCACGTAGACGCCCTTCACGTCCTTCGGCTTCTCGCCGACGGGGGTCGCGGCCGGGACTTGTCCGGCGGGAGCGCCGGGCGAAGGCGTAGGCGTCGGGGCCTTCTCGACGATGGCCTGCAAGGGCACTGCGAGCACGTTCTGCTTCGTCTTCGTCGTGACCGTCGCCGTCGCCGTCATGCCGGGCTTGAGGGAGTTGCGCGCCTCGTCGGGCAGGTCTTTGAGTTCGATGATGACCTTGAACTCCTTCGCCTCCTGAACGTTCACGCGATTGCCGAGGCCCGCGCCCGAGGTGTCGGAGCGCGAGACGGCCAGCGGGTTCTTCTGTATGACCGTGCCCGTTATCTCGTGCTCGCCCGTCGCGTCAACCTTGACCTTCGCGGGCTGGCCGACCTCGACCTGCGCTATCTCGGTCTCGTCGACGTTGACCTCGACGTTGATGGTCGTCATGTCTGCGATGGTCATCAGCGAGGTGGTCGAGAGACCCGCGACCGCGAACTGGCCGACGCGCGCGGGGATGTCTACGACGACGCCCGTCAGAGGCGACATCGTGACGGCCTTACTGCGCTGCGAAGACTGCCCGCGAAGGAGCGCCTGCTGACTCGTGGCGCGCGCCTCGCTCGTCTTGACGCTGTTGCGCGCCTGCGTGACGTTGTTCTGCGCGGCCTGCACGCCCTTAACCTGCTGGTTGACTCTCGCCTTCGACTCTTCGACGGCTATCTTGGACGATTCGAGCTGCGCCTTCGCGGTGTTGAGCGCGACCTGCGCCGTCTTCAGGCGATCCTGCGCCGCGTCGAACTCGGAGCGCGAGGCGACACCCGACTCGATGAGTTCGGTCGTGCGCTTCAGCTCGCGCTGCGCGGTCGCGAGGTTGACCTGCTCGCGGTCAACGGAGGTCTGTGCCGTGTTGACGGCTTGGCGCGACTGCGCGAGCGCGGCCTCGGCGCCCGCGAGTTGCTGCTGCGCCTGTTGGACTCCCGTCTCGGCCGAGATGACCGCCTGGCGGGCGTTCTGCACGTCGGAGAATGCGGCCTGCGCGGTGGCGGCCTGCGCCTCCGCGGAGGATTCGAGCTGCGTCGGGTCTACGCGTACGAGCGGCTGGCCGGTGGTGACGTGGTCGCCGGGGTTGACGCTTATCTCCGTGATGCGGCCCTGAACCTCGCTCGTCAGGTTGACGAAGCGTATGGGTCGGACTTCGCCGGAGGCGGTGACGGTGGACTTCAGCTCGGGGCGGGTCTCGACCTTGACGACCGTCACCTCCTGCTCGTCCTTGCCGCGCGCGAAGATGCTTATGACGACGATGATGCCTAGTACGGCGACCGCGGCGACCGCGATGATGATTTTCTTCTTACGGCTCACAGCCATGGGGATTCGATTCCTCTTCGTAAAACTTGTGGTTGTGTTCAGGTCGGGCCGGACTCTACAGATTCGCACGTGCCGGCGATTAAATCAAAGCCGTCAGGGGTTTTCTCTGCCGGCTCCGTCGGCCAACTCTTCTACGTGCGAAACGTTGGAACAGTTTCAGAAAACCGTGAGCCATGAACCGTAAACGGCGACAAGTGGGCTTGATCCAGTGCTGCCGCCCGTTTCGCTTCCTGACTCAGCTTTGTCGCACCTCTCGGTTTTTCTTGTCACGGTTTACGGTTCACGATTCACGTCTTTAGATGATGTTGGCGCGCCCGAAGTTTCGCGGTACAATGAGCGGCCGGCGCTACGCGGTCGTGCCTCAGAGGGGAAGCGCCCGGTGGGTTTCGGAGGCATTTCAGGGGCGCGCCAGCCCGCACTGCCAGTCAAAACCTAAAAGGGACTCGGGCCATGATCACCTGCCAGAGGTGCCAGACGGAGAATCTCGACGGCTCGCAGTATTGCGACGAGTGCGGGGCCGCGCTCTCGGGCGAGCCACCACCGCCGCCGCCGCAGCAGCAGGGAGCGAAGCTTCAGCCCACGGACGACGGCAAGGACGCGCGCCGCTCCGCGCCCGCCGCCCCCGCACAGTCGCCCGAGACTTCGCCCTACGACGCGCCCGCGCCTGAGCAGCGTCGCCGCAGCACGGTCGAGACGCCTTTGGTCACGAACGCACAGGCGGCCACGCCCGCGCCGGCCTCTTTCGCGGGTAAGGCGGGCGCGCCGCGCAAGGTCGAGGAGTCGGCCCCGCGCAGACTCGAAGAGTCCTCGCCGCGTCGTGGCGGCGGCACTCCCCACGCGAAGCTCGTGATACACCGAGGGCGCTCGGTCGGGAAGGAGTTTCCCCTCTGCGAGGAGGAGTCGCACATCGGGCGTTGGGATGCCGACGGCGGCATCTTCCCCGACGTTGACCTGGACTCCGACGACCCCGAGGCGAAGGTCTCGCGCCGTCACGCGAGGATTACGCGGAGAGGCGGCCAGTACTATATCGAAGACCTCGGCTCGACCAACGGCACCTTCGTCAATCGCGGCCGGAGGTTGTTGCCCGGCGACCGGCAGAGCCTGCGCGACGGCGACGAGGTAATCGTCGGCAAGACGTTTCTAAAGTTCCACGTGCTCAATTAAGAGGTTAGCGAGGCGACCGCGCACGTACGTGTGTATTGAGGCCGCGCCGGAGCGTTTTAGTCTGTAACTCGAAGTGATGACCTCCTGCTTCAACTGCGAAACTCCCGTCTCCAAGGAAGACCGCTTCTGCGGTAACTGCGGCATCGCCCTGCAAGGCCAGGGCGGCGACGCGCAGGCGAATGAAGGCACGCCTTCATCGAACAACGCAGACCTTCCGGACGGGAGCGGTTCGTCGAGCGCACTGCGGCCGACCGGCGACCATTCCGCGCGTTCGATTGAGACGGGCGGCGAGACGCCTTCGCAGTCGGGTGCGGCGTCAGGCGCGGAGGAGAGCCCGGCGGGCGCGGAGGACGACTACAGCGCGGAGCTTCAGCCGACAATCATCGAGTCTTCGTTCGGAGGCGTAGGCGGCGGCGCGACCGCGGCCGCACGCGCGCACGAGCCCGTGCAATCCGCGGAGGAAGAGCCTCCAGCTTCACGGAACTTGGCAGACGAGTCTTCGGCCTCGCGGAACCTCTCGGACTCGTCGGCCTCTTCGCGGAACCTCTCGGACGCCTCTTCGAGCCTGAGCGACTCGACGGCCGACCCCGCGTCCGGCGTGAGCGCGTCGGGCGTCGGCAATAAGACGACCCCGAACCAGGCGACCCCGAACCAGCCCGCGGTCTCTCCGCCGGACGAGCCCTCTCAGCCCGCGGACGAGCCTCCGCGCCACACGACGAACGAAGACGGCCGGCGCACGGGCGATCTGCCTTCGCGCGGGCCTGCGTACGTCGGGCGCACGGGGGGCGGCTCGCGTCGCGCATCGAGTCAGTTGGAGCCGGGCACGCTTCTCTACAGCCGCTACGAGATAGTCAAGCGCATCGGCGGCGGCGGCATGGGCGCGGTCTACTACGCGAAGGACAAGAACTTGGGCGACGCGCCACGCGCCGTCAAGGAGATGATTCAGTCGCACCTCGACGAGTCGCAGCAGGAGAAGGCCGTCGCCGATTTCAAACGCGAGTCGATGCTTCTGGCCTCGCTCGAACACGCTTCGATTCCGACCATCTACGACTACTTCTACGACGACACGGCCTCGCGCTTCTACCTCGTCATGAAGTACATCTCGGGCGGCGACTGTCTCGCGCGCCTGCGCAACGCGCCGGGCGGCCGCATAGACGAGTTGACCGTCTCCGACTGGGGCGCGCAGGCGGCCGACGTGCTCGAATACCTGCACAACCAGCGCCCGCCGATTATCTATCGCGACCTCAAGCCCGCGAACCTGATGCTCGACGGCAACAACGGCCGCGTGATGCTCATAGACTTCGGCATCGCGCGCTGGGTCGCGCCGCAGGAGAAGGGCGTGACGGCCGTCGGGACGATGGGCTACGCGCCGCCGGAACTCTTCAGCGGCAAGGCCGAGTCACGGACGGACATCTATGGCCTCGGCGCGACGATGTTCCATCTACTGACGGGCTCAGACCCGCAGGACAACCCGCTGCTCATCTTCGACTTTACGAAGAACCCGACCCCGCGCCAGATTAACCCGGCCATCTCGAACGAGATGGAGTGGATTCTGATGCGCGCGGTCGAGTACGAACCGGAGCGGCGCTTCCGCTCGGCCGCCGACATGCGCGACACGCTCGTGCAGCACTCGGAGCGTCTGCGCGCGGGCGCGGTCACGTACGGCGTCGTGCGCGGCGCACAGTCGCAGGCGAGCATGAGCACGCTCGCGGTCGAGCGAGTCTTCTGCGGCTTCTGCGGCAAGTCGATCTCCTCCGAAGATGTCTTCTGCCCGCACTGCGGCGCGCGCCAGCCCATCGCGGCGGCGAGCGCCTCTTTGCGGGCCGCGCGCGCGACGGCGCGACTCGTCGTGACGGGGACGACGGAACTCGACGCGACGTTCATCCTCAACAAGGAGACGAACCTCGTCGGGCGCACAGACCCGCAGTCGAACATCTTCCCCGACATAGACCTCTCGAAGTTCGACCCCGAGACCAAAATCTCGCGGCGTCACGCGCGCATCTGGCGCGAGGGCGAGACGTTCCTCGTAGAAGATTTAGGGAGCGTCAACGGGACGGTCGTCAACGACTCGGTGCGGCTCGGCCCGCGCCAGCCGCGACCGCTCGCGACCGGCGACCGACTGCGCCTCGGCGAGACGACGCTGCATTTTCTCGTAGGTTAGCTGTCGGTAATAAGCTGTCAGCGTTCAGCATTCAGCTTTCAGCTAAAACTTCCGAGCCTTTGTCAACAGCCGTCGAACTTCGTCGAATGTCTTCGCGTTAAAGTCAACGTCTTAAAGCTGACCGCTGAAAGCTGAGTGCTGAAAGCTTCAAAATGTCTTTGAGTGTCGAACAAGAGAGAAGTGCCGCGGCGTCGCGGCGTGAAGATTTGAGGGCGCGCGCTTCGTCGTCGCGCGGCGAGGTCAACTTCGAGCGGCTGCGCGCGCCTTTCTCCCTGCGCTGCGGCGCGCTTTTGATTGACTACATACTGCTCGCGGGCGTGATGGCGTTCGCAACGCTGCTCGCGCGTCTGTTCGGCGACATGCGGCGCGGCAGCTCGGTCGTGCTCACGGCCGGGTACATCGCGGTCGCGTCCGTCGCCTTCCTTAATTTCATAGTGACAGCGGGCCTCAGCGGTCGCACGCTCGGCAAGTGGATGGCGGGCCTGCGCATCGAGCGGAGGGATGGCGAGCCTCTGAGCTTCGTGCGCGGGCTCGTGCGACACCTGCTCGGCTACGCCCTGACGGCGCTGACTCTGGGCTTCGGCTTCCTTCTCTCGGCCTTCGACTCGAAGGGGCGCGCGCTCCACGACCTACTCGCCGGCACGGTCGTCGTGCGCAGCCGCGGGCCGCGCGTGTGACGCGATAGACTGCTCCCACCTCGCACGGCGACTTTAAAGTCCTGCCTACTTCGGAAGACGAATGCAGAAGATTTGCCCGAGTTGTGGCGCGGACATCTTTCATGGCGCGCGCTTCTGCCGACGCTGCGGCGCGCCCCTGCGCGAAGACTCCGTGACGGGCGACGTTTCGCCGCGCGCGGAGACCGTCCCGCTGCAAGAGGTCGAGGGGCGCGTGACCGAGGCGCTCGCCGACGAAGACGGGCGGCCTTCCGCCGACACAACGCGCGTCAGCCTCTCGGAGATGGAGCGCATCCTACGCTCGCAGCGGGCGGACGCGCCGAACGCTTTCAACTCACAACCCACGCACTCCGCCGTCACACGCCCGGACGTTCCCTCGAAGCGCGACGAAGAGGTGACCATCACAGTCCCTCGCCGACACTCGCCCGACACTCGCGACTCTGCCGCGCTCGACTCGGCCGCACTCGACTTGGAGAGGACTGTGGACGCCGAAGCCGCCCGTGACTTCGACCAGACGCGTGACGCGCCCGTCACCGTCCCGCACGACGCGCGCGAGGACGAGTTGACGCAAGTCGCCGCCTCTCCTCCGGCCGCGCACACTAACGCCGCGAGCGTCCGCCCTTCAGTTCGTCCCACGGCTCCCACGGCGCGCAAGAGGCGCGGGTGGCCCGTCGTCGTCGGGCTGTGCGTCGCCGTGCTGCTCGCGGCGAGCGCTCTCACGTTCGTCGCGTTCAAGCTCCTGCGGCGGCCGTCTCTGACAGACCTTCCTTCGCAGGGGCCGACCGCGCCTACTCCCGCGCCCGACGCGGCGCAGCGCTTTGAAGAGAAGATGGCGGAGGCCGAGTCGCTGCTCGCACAGGGGAACATGGACGCGGCCGTGCAGAGCCTGCGCGACGCGAACGCGCTCGACCCCTCGAACGCGCGCGCGCACCGACGGCTCGGCGAGCTACTGCTCGCGACGGGCGCGAGGCGCGAGGCGATAGAAGAGCTGCGCGCCGCCGCGCGCAACGCGCCCGACGACTTTAACGCGTGGCGGCAACTCGCCATGGCGCAGTTCGCCGAAGGGCTCTACCGCGACGCGGCCGAGTCCTACCGCCGAGTCTTCTCGCTCGTCGGCGACACCAAGGCTGACCCCGCAGACCTCCTCGCCTACGCAGACTCGCTTCGACTTTCAGGGCGTGCCGAAGAGTCACGCGCCGTCTACCAGAGGGTGGCTAAGGACGCGCAGCCCGACATCGCGGACATCGCGCGCCAGCGTCTCGCCGAACTCGCGCAGTCGCAGCCAAATCCGACGCCGACTCCGCACGCGGGCGAGCAGCCGAACGCGCCGCCGCGGCAGCACGAGGAGGAGACGGCGGCGCTCACGCAGCCGACGCCGCAGCCGACCCCTACGCCCGCGCCGCGCGAGCAGCCGACGCCGCAGCCCACACCGGCGCGCGCGACCGCGGCGACGCCCGAAGAGCACTACCGTCGCGGGCAGATGCTCTGGTCTTCCGACCGCGGCTCGGCGCTCAACGAGTTCCGCGCCGCGGCCGCAGGCGGCAACTACGACGCGCACTACTACCTCGGCCTCTCCTACGTCGAGGGGCGCAGCCTCCACACGCTCAAGCGCGCCGAAGTCGTCGCCGCACTCCAACACTTTCAGCTCGCGCAGCGCGGCCACCAGTTCGTCGCCGAAGCGCGCCGCTACCAGCAGCAGCTCGAACGAGAGTTTGACCGTTTGCGAGGTCAGTGATAAGAAAGCATTCAGCATTCAGCGGTCAGCTTTCAGCTTCTGTTCTTGCAGAACGTCCGTCTGTTGCCCCTGCGCGCTTCTCGCGCCCACGGGTTGGCTGAAAGCTGAAGGCTGAGTGCTGACAGCTTTCAGCCTGAGCGAAGCGAAACATGTCTGAGCTACTCATCAACTATCCCGACCGCGCGCCGGAGCGTCTGACGTTGGGGCGCCTGCGCATAACGATAGGACGCTCGGCGCGCAACGACGTGTGCATACCCGACCCGTTCGCGTCGCGCGTACACGCGGAGGTGCGGCGCGAGGGCGACCAGTACCTTATTCAAGACCTCGGCTCGGCCAACGGCACCTACTACAACGGCTCGCGGCTTGAGCAGGTCGCGCCGCTCACGCACGGCGGGCGCATACAGATAGGCGAGACCGAGATAGTCTTCAAGGACAAGGCGACCGAGCGCACACTCGGCCCCGCGACCATCGCCGAGGATGCGCCCGTGCCCGAGGCGACCATCGCCTTCGACTCGACGCAGCACACCACTTCCGGCCTGCTCGAACAGATAGAGGGCGCGCGCACGCAGACCTCCGGGCGCTACGACGCCTCGGCGGTCGTGCGCCAGCGAACGACGAGCGGGCAGGCACCCGCAGCCGAGCAGGGCGACCTGCTCGCGCTCATCTCGAAGGTCGGCGTGACGCTCTTGGCCTCCGCCACCCTGGACGAGACGCTGCGACAGGTCGCGCTCCTGGTCTTCGACGCCGTGCCCGCCGAGCGCTGCCTCATCATGCTGCGCGAAGGCGACGATGGTGAGCTGAAGGTTCGCGCGGCGGAGATGAGCGACCGGCGGCCGGACGTGGGCGAGGTGCGTGTGAGCCGTACCATCGTCGAGGAGGTCGTCAAACGCGGCCGCTCCGTCTTAACGTCCGACGCGCAGCACGACCCGCGCTTCATGTCGAGCACGGTGACGTTTCAGGGCATACGCTCCGTGCTCGCCGTGCCGCTCGGAGTCGGCGAGCGCATCTTCGGAATGATCTACGCCGACTCGCCCTTCGCAACGTCGCGCTTTACGGAAGACCACCTGAAGGTCTTGACGACGCTCGGCTCGGTCGCGGCCATTCGCGTCGAGAACACGCGGCTCCTCGAAGAGCATCTTGAGCAGGAGCGCTACGACCGCGAGCTTCAACTCGCGCGCGAGATACAGCAGCGCTTCCAGCCGACCGCGCCGCCCTCCGTGCCCGGCTACGAGCTTCAAGGGATAAGCTTCCCCTCGTACCAGATAGGCGGCGACTACTACGACTTCATACCCTGTCAGGACGGACGGCTCGTCATCGCGCTCGGCGACGTGTCGGGCAAGGGGACTTCCGCCGCGCTGCTGATGTCTTCACTACACGCGGCCGTCCACGCGCAGGTCGCATCGTGCCGCCCCATCACGGAGACCGTGGGCGCTGTGAATCGCTACCTCGCGGACAACACTCCGGCGAACCGCTTCGTCACGCTCTTCTACGCCGAGCTAGACCCTTTGACGGGCGCGCTCTCCTTCATCAACGCGGGCCACAACCCGCCGCTCATCGCGCACGGCTCCGACGGCACGCTCGAACAGCTCGGCGCGGGCGGGCTACCCTTAGGCATACTGCCCGACTACGACTACCGCGAGGGGCGCACGCAGCTTCGCGCGGGCGATGTGCTCGTCGTCTACTCCGACGGCGTCACGGAGACGCAGAACCCTGAAGGCGACGAGTTCGGCACGCTACGCTTGCAGGATGCCATCGTGCAGAACCTCGACCTCACGGCCTCCGGCATACGCGACAAGATAGAGGCGTCGCTCTCGGCCTTCGCACAGGGCACGCCCGCCGTTGACGACATCACGCTCGTCATCGTCAAAAGACAGTAGAACAGAACGGCGAGCGGTAGCGAGCGGGTAGTTCTAACACCGCAGACAGAGAGGCACGGCTAAGATTCAACTAGCCGTGCCTCTCTGTCTGCGGTGGTTAATCCCTGTCGCAACCCGCTCGCTACCGCTCGCGGTTCTGTTTTAATCAGTGAGTCGTGCGACGCTCGCGCGTATGCGTTCGGCGGTCTTGTCGCCGACGCCGTCCACGAGGTCGAGTCCGCCGCCCTCGACGAACGTGCGTAGGTCTTCGAGCGAGGAGACTTTGAAATTCTGGTAGAGCACGGAGGCCGTCTTGACGCCGACGCCTTCGACTTCCAGAAGGTCGAGCACGGTCGCGGGCGTCTCCTCCTTCAGACGCTCCCACGCCTCGAACGTGCCGCGCTCAAGTATCTCGACAATCTTTCCGCTGATGGCCTTGCCCACGCCCGGAAGAGTCTGCAAGCCCTTCAGGCCCTCCTCGCGCGCTATCGTCGCGACGGGGCTCGGCCAGGTCTCTATCGTCTCTGCCGCGTTGCGGTACGAGCGCACGCGGAACTTGTCGTCGCCGCGAATCTCCATCACGAGCGCGAGACGCGAGAACCTGCGCGCTATCTCCTCGTTGGTCATTTGACGAAGACTTTGTAGCCCCACGGCTTCAACTCGACACGCGCCGCGTCGTCTAAGTCTACAACCTCGCCGCTGAAGTACTCCGTGTACTTCCCTCGGTAGAGAGTCTCTTTGAACGTCACCGACTGCGGCTCGCCGGAGAGGTTGATCACGACGAAGACCTTGTCCTGCTCGTTCTGTCGCACGAAGCTGAAGACGCGCGCTGGTCGGCTGTTCGGCACGTGAATCATCGTCGCGCCCCAGTGCGCGTTCCAGAGCGCCGTGTTCCTCTTCTTCAGCGCGAAGAGCTTTCGGTAAAGCTCGCCGTTCGGGTGCTCGCGCCACTCGATTGGGTCTTTCTCGAAGAACTGTAGACGCCGCTCGTTGCCCGCCTCCTGACCGTTGTAGACGAGCGACATCCCTTCGCCGACGGCCGATAAGACCATCGCCGCTTCGAGTCCCGCGCCGAACTGCTCGAACTCCGTCCCCTCCCAAGCGTTCTTGTCGTGGTTGCTCACGAATGTCATACGCATCGTGTCGGGCGGGAAAGAGCTTTCGTTCCAGGAGTAGTAGACGAAGAGCCCGCTCAAGTCCTTCTTCTCTCCCGAAGTGATTTGGTGAACCGCGTCGTACCAACTCCAAGCGTAGGTCATGTCGAACGCCTCGGCGTGCAGGTCGCGCGACTCCCACTCGGCGAGCATGAAGACGGGCTTGATTGCGTCCAACTCTCTCCGCGCGTTGTTCCAGAAGTCGAGGGGCACGAAGCCCGCAACGTCGCAGCGATAGCCGTCTATGTCAGCCTCTTTGACCCAGTACTTCAGAGCGTCGGTCATGTAACGGCGCAAGCCCTCGCTCCGGTAGTCGAGGTCTATGATGTCAGACCAGTCCCACCAAGGCGTCGGGCGGAAGTCGCCCTTGTAGTCGCGCGCGTACCAGTCGGGGTGTTCGGTGACGAGGTTGTTGTCCCATGCCGTGTGGTTCGCGACCCAGTCGAGTATGACGTGAAAGCCCTGCCGGTGCGACTCCGAGACGAAGTGCTTGAGGTCTTCGAGCGTGCCGAACTCCGGGTTGACGCTGTAGTAGTCTTTGACGGAATAAGGACTGCCGAGTGTGCCCTTGCGGTTCTTCTCGCCTATCTTGTGAATCGGCATCAGCCAGATTATGTCAACGCCCAAACTTTTCAGCCTCGGCAGGTGCGCTTCGGCCGCGCGGAAGGTTCCTTCCTGTGTGAACTGGCGCGTGTTGAGCTGATAGATGACCGCGTTCTTACTCCACTCGGGGTGCTTTATCTTGACGTAGGGCACGGGGCGGTAACGGTTCACGTCCGATGTTCGACCGTCGGAAGTTTGATTGCCGTTCGAGTCGGCCGCGCCGCTCTGGTTCTGGACGCAGCCCGCGAGCGCGGCGAGGCAAAGGACGACGACGACGGTTAAGACACAGACGCGCATCGCGTCCGACCTCCTTCACGAACAGGGATGATTTAACGCTTAGGGGTCGAGCGTTCAAAGCATGCGCCAACGCTTCAAAATCCGCAAACGAAATCTCAACGCGCGCGAGCGAGGACTGCATCGCGGCGACGGCGTGCGAAGTCGAAGAGCGCGGGCTGCTGCGTGCGCGTGGCCTGTCCCGAGACTTTGAGCCCGCGTTCACCTTCCGTTCCGTTCGCGCCGCCGCTTGAGAGTAGGACGACGCGCGCCTGCGCGTCATCGCCGCCGCCGCCGAGCGCGGCGGATGTGGATGCGCCGTGCGCTGCCTTCATCTCGGCAAGACGCTTCTCGACTTCGGCGTGAAGCGCGGGCACACGCTCGACTCCGTACGCGAGCCATTCGGCGACCGTGATGCGCGCGTCCTTCGGCTTGAAGTCCGCGCGCGCCGACTCAAGGCCGTCGTGCGTGAGCGCGTAGGTTAGAAGCCCCTGCTCGACGAGCGCGCTCTCTAACGCGATGTCGTCGGCCTGCGTCGAAGTCAGTATGCGCATGCCCTTGTCGTAGGAGAGTTGGCCGAGGCCGCGGCTCCCCATCGGGCCGGGCTTAAAGCCCGCGCCCTGCACGCTCGCCGCCGAGTGGCACGCGTCAACGACGAGTATCAACTCGCCCGCGTCAACGTCGCGCAGCCACGCGCCCAACTCGTCCGAAGAGATGGCGCGGCTGAGCGCCTCGCCGAGGTTCGAGGACGCGCCCGCGTCCGACGCGAAGAGGTAGAAGCTGCCGCGCCCGTCCGCGTAGCCGTGGCTTGAGAAGGAGACGAGCACGAGGTCTTCGGGCGTCGCGCGTCGCAGCAATCCCGCGTTCGGGATTGCCTTCAAAGCCTCTTCGTCAACCTTGCGGCCCGCGAGCAGGTCGAGCACGGCCTTGAAGTTCCGACGGGTCGCGTTCATCTCCTTGACGACACGCGGCTGCGTCTTCCTCCCGCCCACGGTCGCGTAGTCGGAGATGAGTGGGACGTTCACGACCTCTTCGTACTCGCCGCCATCGCGCACGCGCGCCGAGACGACCTCCTGCAAGCGGCGCGCGTCGTTGGCGGCGAAGCGCAAGTCCCATTCTTCGTTCTCGTAGGCGTTGACGCCGACCGAAATCAGATAAGCTCGACCCTTCGCGGCGGGCAGCGGCGTGGGCGGCGTGAACGACTCTCGCGCCGTCAGGCTCTTCACGCGGTCTTCGTTGAACGCGTACGCGGCGAACTCGACGCCGCCCGCGCGGGCGCTCGCACCGTCGTTGGAATCAGCCTCCGCTTCAACGTTCACGCCCGCGTCCGCCGCGCGCGCGCGAGGCAGGCGCACATTGTCGAAGGTGACTGTGGCCTTGCCCGTCTGCGCGTCAGTCTTCAACTCGCCGCCCTCGGTCGGCGCGTAGGCGACGAGCTGCCCGTCGCGGAAGAGGCGTAGGTCGTAGACGCCGGAAGGTCGCGCGCCCGTCTTTGAGACTTGCGTCGAGTTGTCCGCGCCCGGCCTCGACACTTCGACCGTGACGCGCGCGAGTTCGGGGTGCTCCTTCTGCTGCTCGATTGAAGTTATCTTGACGGAGGGCTGCGCGCGTCTGACCTCGGAGATGGAACGGACGGGCGCGAAGTGTTCGCCCGCGATGATGCGCGCAAGGAGGCGCGGCTCGTAGTAGTCGCGCATGAAGATTTCGAGCGGCAGAGGTTTGAGAGGGTCGTCGGGCGCGAGCCAGTGGACGCCCTGTATCTCTTCGAGGTCGGAGGCGTCGAAGCGCCCCTCGGGGTCGACGACGACCCAGCTTCCGTCCGTTCGCGTGATGAAGCGACACAACTCACGGCCCGTCGCCGCCTCGTATATGCGCTCGAAGCCGTCGAGGCTCGCGGTTAGAAGCAGACGCGAGTCGGGCGAGAACTCCTCAATCAAGTCCTGCG
>JBJMGR010000378.1:0-8832 GCA_045807805.1 Pyrinomonadaceae bacterium
CGCGACGTGATGGTCGGCGTCGAGGCGCTGGTGCTGCCGCAGCTCCACGCGAAGTCGCTGCGCTACGTCGGTCCCGGCGACTGCGACGGCGCGACGGTGCTGGCCGACGAGGAGAAGACGCGGCAGATCCTGCTCAACCTCCTCTCCAACGCCATCAAGTTCACGCCCGAAGGCGGGCGCGTCGAGGTGCGACTGGAGCGGTCGGGCGACCGCGCGCGGATCGTGGTCAGTGACACAGGCACCGGAATCAGCCCCGAAGCGCTGCCACACGTCTTCGAGCGCTTCCATCAAGCCGACTCTTCCAACACGCGCGCGCACGGCGGGCTCGGCCTGGGTCTCGCTATCGTCCGCCACCTCGTCGAGTCGCAGGGCGGGTCGGTCTCCGCGCAGAGTCCGGGGGAGGGTCTCGGCGCGGTGTTCACGGTGGAACTGCCGCTTGCGGCCGTGCCGGGCACGCAGCCCCCGCGCGGCCGGCCCGAGCTGTTCTCGGGGCAGGCGCGCTCGACACTCAACGAAGGGGAGACGTTCGGCGCCCCCGGCGCGCTCGAAGGCGTGCGGGTGCTGCTGGTCGAAGACGAGCGGGATACGCGCGAATTGTTGAAGACCATCCTCGAAGGGTGCGGGGCCGCCGTGACGGAGGCCACTTCGGCCGTCGAGGCGCTGGCCGCGCTCGAACACACGAGGCCGGACGTGCTCGTGAGCGACATAGGGATGCCGGGCGAGAACGGCTACGAACTTATCAAGAGGGTGAGGGCGCTCCCGGCCGAACGCGGCGGGCGCGTGCCTGCGGTGGCGCTGACGGCTTACGCCGGGACTAAAGACCGCCGCCGCGCAATGCTCGCGGGGTTTCACACGCACCTCGCCAAGCCCGTCGAACCGGACGAACTGCTGGCGGTCTTGGCGAGCCTCAGCGCGCGCAAGGAGCCCGGCGGTTGACCGGGCCGGGCGGGACGGCGAATCTTACCGGCGCCGTCACCTCGACGCCCTGCCCCGCCGCCGGGGCCGCAGAGTCAACGCTGCGACCAACAGGAGACCGAGCCCCATGAGCAGAGAAGGCATCCCCTTTGCCCCGCCCGCCGACAGCCAGACCGCGTAGAACAGCAGGGCCACCGACAGCACCGCGCAAGTTACTCCGACCACCCGCGTCATCTACTGCCCCCCGTACGCGCGGGCGTCCAGAACCTTGTCGCCGTAAATGAGTTTGAAGAGCGGCGCGGCCAGCGCGGGGTCGAGCGTCTGTAGCTTCTTATATTGACGCAGCGCCTCGCCCTTCTGCCCCGACGCGAGGTAGATGATGCCGAGCGCCTGGTACGCCTCGGCGTAGTCGGGCCTCAACTCGACGGCCCGCAGGCACGACGCGCGCGCCTCTTCGTACCGGCGCAGCCTGAGTTGTGCGTACGCCGCGTGGTAGTAGACCTCCGCGTAGTCCGGCTTGAGTTCCAGCGCGCGCCGGTAGCATTCGAGCGCGCGCCCGTACAGATTCATCTCCGCGTAGACGACACCGAGGTTGCCGTGAACCGTGGGCTGGTCGGGGCTCAGGCTGGCGGCGCGCTCCAGAGAGGCCGCGGCCTCTTTCAGCCGCCCGAGCTTGTAGTAGACGCCGCCCAGGTTGTTGAGCGAGGCGGCGTCGCCGGGGTCAAGGCGGAGCGCCTCGACGAAGGAGCCGGCGGCCTCTTCGTAGCGCCCGAGGTCGGAGTAAATTTCCCCGAGGAGCCCGTGCGCTTCCGCCCAGTCGGGCCTGAGCCTGAGCGCCACCCGCGCCTCCTCGGCCGCCTCCCAGGCGCGCCCCGACTCTTTGAGCGCGCGGCCGAGGTTCAGCCGTATCTGTGGCGAGTCGGGCTCCGCCTCGGCCGCGCGCCTGCAAGCCCCCGCCGCCCCTTCGTACTCGCCCAGCTCGAAGCGGGAGACGCACAGGCCGTTGTGCGCCTTCGCCCATTCGGGCGCGAGCAGTGCCGCCTCCCTGTAGCCGCTCGCGGCCTCGGCGAACCTGCCCTCTTTGAAGAATGACTCGGCCTTCGCGTAGAGGGCTTCGGCCTGCTTGAGCCGGCCGCCCTCGTTCGCATTCGTCTGGGCCGATGTTGAAGTCAAAGACAAAGCGACCGTGATGAAGGCCGCCGATAAAAGCGTGGCGCGTGACATGTACTCCCCCTTGCTCTGTCGGAACCTGTGAACTCGTCGTGGGGAACGTGCGGGCGCGATGTTATGGCAGACCCGCATCGGTTTCGGTTCGCCGACGCACCGCAGGTATCTCTTTTCTTTTCATTTTTCGTCTTAACTATTTCGCGCGGGACGCCCGCGAGATCAGACGTGCCGGCGGGCCGGACGAGTCCATATTTTCGGAACATATATTCTTCTAAATTTCGTCGCACAAACTAAAAATCTCGCGCGACCTGTTGCTCGCTTTGGGACAGAACCGGTGCCTGTACTCTTCGTATGGTATGCGCCTCGACAGACGTAACTCGCACAAAGTTTCTGAACGATTCGTCCTCCCGAGCGAGCAGTTACCGCGTGTGCGAGTTTGACCAAAGTATCGTTCCAGGGGTTAACAAGGGGGAAGTATGTCACACGTTCAATTTCGCCTGTGCGCAATGCTCACCGCGCTGATACTGCTCGTCATCAGCCCCGCGGTCTCCGCGCAGACCAGCAAGGGCTTCATCGTCGGGAACGTCACCGACCCGAACGGCGCGGCTGTCGCCGGGGCCACCGTCAGGATCACCAACCCGGCCACGGGCGCCACGCGCGAAACCACTTCGCAGTCCGACGGCGCCTACCGCTTCGATGCCGTCGATCCCGGCACCTACAACGTCGAGGTCGGCGCGGGCGGGTTCAGGACGACGACGCGCTCGGGTGTCATCGTGGCCGCCGCGCAGACCACCGACGCGGCGATCCAACTCGAAGTCGGTGCGGCCACCGAGGCCGTGACCGTCTTAGCCACCAACCCGATAGAGATACAGTCGGCCGACGGCACGCGCGTCAACACGCTCGACCAGCGGCAGATTACAGACCTGCCCGTGCCCGCGCTCAACCCCGTCAACCTGGTCTTCACGCTGCCGGGCGTCGTAGACCCCGGCCCGCTCGCGGGCGGCTTCGTGCAGGGCACGGAGTTCTCCGTCAACGGCCTGCGCGCGCGCTCGAACAGCCAGCTCATCGACGGCCTTGAGAACAACGACAACTCGGTCGCCGGTCAGTTCTACCAGCCCGTGCTGCGCGACGGCTACGACGAAGTGACGGTGCTGCAATCCGACTACTCGGCCGAGTTCGGGCGCGCGGGCGGCGCCGTCGTCAACGTCATCACGCGCCGGGGGACGAACGACTTCCACGGCTCGGTCTACGATGTAATTAACAACAGCGCCTTCAACTCGCGCACGGCCGGCCAGCGCAGCCGCGGCGACCGCCGGCCCGTGGTGGTCGAGAACACGCCCGGCTTCTCGCTCGGCGGCCCCGTCTACCTGCCGCACTTCGGCGAGGGCGGCTCGCCCTGGGGCTTCCGCGGGCAGAACAAGCTCTTCTTCTTCACGACCTATCAGGGCGACCGCGTGCGGCAGCAGACGGTCGCGACCGCCTTCGTGCCGACGGCCGCCGGGGTCGGCACCTTGCGGACGCTCTTCCCGAACAGCCCCTCGCTGGCGCAGTACCTCGGCGTCATCGGTAACTTGCGCGGCACGACTAACATTTCCAACGTCGCGCTCGGCGCGGGGCGGCCCGACATCCCCTTCGGGGAGGCTTCGCTCACTTCGACGCAGCCCGTCGACGACGACCAGTTCCTCGCGCGCGTGGACTGGACGCCGAATCAGCGCGACACCTTCACGGTGCGTTACCTGATCGAGCGGCAGAACTTCTTCAACCAGTTCCCGAGCACGGGGTCGGGCGGCAACCCCTTCCCCGGCTTTGAGATTGACGTGCCGAGCCTGATCCAGAACGCGTACATCAACTACACGCGGGTGATATCGCCGCGCTCGACCAACGAGTTCCGCTTCGGCTTCGGGCGCTTCAACGCCTTCTTCACGCCGCGCAACGAGTCGGCCTCGGGCTCGGTCTTCGGCCCGACCATCGCCTTCACGGGCGGTGGGCTAGGGCAGGGCATCACCGGCCTCGGCATCCCCTCCGGCTTCCCGCAGGGGCGCATCTTCAACAACTTCCAGTTCCAGGACACGATCACGCACACGGCGGGCGACCACACCATCCGCGCGGGCGTGGACTTGATCGACCAGCGCGCCAAGCAGCTCATCCCCTTCAACGCGCAGGGCACCTTGACCTTCGGCAGCGGCGGCGGCTTCAACGCCTTCGCCAACTTCCTTGAGAACTTCTCGGGGCGCGGCTCGGCCGGCGCGGCCCAGTCCTTCGGCAGCCAGGTCATCTACCCGAACGCGTTCATCCAGAACTACTTCGTCAACGACCAGTGGCGCGTGCGCGAGAACCTGACCTTGAACCTCGGGCTGCGCTACGAGAACTACGGCACGCCCTACAACGCCATCGCCTTCCCGGCCTTCGCAGGCTTCGGCGTGCCCTTCAACACGGTCGCGCGCCAGCAGCGCGACAACAACAACTTCGCGCCGCGCGTCAGCTTCGCCTACCAGCCCGGATGGGGCCGCCGCCTCTTCGGCGAGAACCGCACAGTCATCCGCGGCGGCTTCGCCGTGAGCTACGAGTTCTTCTTCAACAACATCCTGGTCAACACCGCGGCCACGCCGCCCAACGTCTTCGGCGTGACGAACCTGGCCTCGACGCTCAACGCGACTGACTTCCCGCGCGGCTTCGTGAACTTCGGGCGCGGCAACCTGCCGACCGTCGGCTCGCCCAACCCGCTGGCCGGCATCAACACGATCCCGCCGAACCTCGTCAACCCGCAGGACTACGCCTGGAACCTCGGCATCCAGCGCGAAGTCTCGAACCTCTTCGTCGTGGACATCGCATACGTCGGCACGCGCGGCACGCGCCAGTTCATCAACGAGCAGTTGAACCCCGGCGTCGAGAGCAACGTGCTGGGCGCGGCGCTCACGCGCGTCAACCCCGGCCGCGGCCCCGTCACCGCGCGCACCAACGGCGGCGACTCGAACTACCACTCCTTGCAGACGCGCATCGAGCGTGGCCTGAGTAACGGCCTGCTCTTCCGCTTCGCCTACACGTGGAGCCACGCCATCGACGTGGCGAACAGCGAGGTCTTCACTACGACGGGCGGCACGAGCGTGCCCTCGAATAACTTCAACCGCCGCGTAGACCGCGGCAACGCCGCCTACGACATACGCCACCGCGGCGTCCTCTCCGTCCTCTACGACATCCCGACGCCGTCCGGGAACGGCCTTGCCCGCTCGCTCCTCGGCGGCTTCACGCTCTCGGGCATCTACCGCATCCAGTCAGGCTACCTCCAGTCGCCCTACGTCGGCGGCATCGACCTCAACAACGACGGCAGCGCATTCAACGACCGCCCGACGCTGGTTAACGCCAACGCGGCGGCCAACTCCGTGGCGCTCTCCAACGAGGTCGCACTCTTCGCCGGCATCATCGGCGAGGGGCAGGAGTCCGCGACCGGCTACGTCACCAACACGGGCGCGCCCATCAACCTGTCGGACGCGCGCTTCCTCGTCGACCCGAGGGTGCGAACGGGGCTGGCCGGGCGCAACATCCTGCGCGGGCCGCGCGTGAGCCGCCTCGACCTGAGCCTCAACAAAGGCTTCCGCATGCCGTTCGCGGGCGAGGCCGCGCGGTTCGAGGTGCGCGCCGATTTCTTCAACGTGCTCAACCACCCGACCTTCGGGCCGGGTACGGGCGACGTGCTCGACCCGACCTTCAACGACCCGCGCTTCAACGAGGGCGGCATCACCGTGGGCAACGTGACGGGCGGGCGCATCGGCCAGATGCAACTGCGCTTCGTCTTCTGACCCTTCCGGGCTGACCTTAGTACCGATAAACTTTAGGGGCGGCCCCGCGCGGGGCCGCCCCCTTTTGTCTCCACCGCCTCACTTCCCTACCGGCACGCGCCCTCGCCCCGCGCCCGGCGCACGCTTCCGCACATAGTTGTTGACAGCCGCGCCGGGCTGGCCTTATCGTAAGGCCGCCTTTCGTCAGTTGAGGCTTCTTCAGCTCCTGCCAACCGAGTCAAAAGGGACAACCGAATGAGGCGACTTACGCAGGCCGTCAGCGCGCTGCTGACGCTCATCGCGGCTACCGTCTGTCTCGCCGCGCAGACCCATGTCACGCAGAAGACCTCGCCCGAGGTCTTCGTCCTTGAGTTCAGCTCGCACAAAAATTTCCGCCGCCCCGACTGGGACAGGGGCACGACCTACCGTATGACGCGCGGCATCCTGAGCCCGCAGCGGCAGGAGGTCTTGAGGCAGTACGTCTACGAGGTGACGATTCAGAACAGGAGCGCGAAGACCATCACGGCCGTCGAATGGGACTATGTCTTTATCGATCCGGTCACACAGACGGAGGTGGCCCGGCACCGTTTTCAGAGCCGCGAGCCGATTCGCCCAGGCCGCAAGGGCAGCCTGACCGGTCGCTCTAACACGCCCCAAACAGGCGTCATTCCGGCTGAAGCTGTCGCCCGAGACGAGCAACACCCTTTCACCGAGAGGGTAATCATCAGCTCCGTCTCGTACGCCGAAGACGTTCCGAAGTCCGCCGACAACCACTGAAATGGATGTGCCGGAGGGTGCGGGAGTTCGACCACTCGAACCCCCATCATCCTCTACTGCGAAGGTTCCCCTGACTCGCGGCAGGGGCGCTCCCGCCGGACGCGCCGCAGGGCTACGCGTTCAAGCCTGATTTGAGCGAGCTGAGCGCGAAGCTGGATGAGGCGCTCCGCGCCGCCTTCGCCGGATAGCGCCGCCGCACGTTCGAGGCCGCCCCGTGGAGCAGCCGCTTTTGCCGATCCGGCTCACCCCACCGCTTCGCCCGCCCCGCCCCACGGATTAACCGCGAACTCTCCCGCGAGGGACAGACTCACCGCGAACAGCTCGTCGAACCCTTCGGCCGCGCGCGGCGGCTCAAGCCGCTTCAGCGTGCCGAAGAGCCCGGCCAGCGGCACCCTGCGCCTCCCTTCGCGCCTGTCGTTACGCTCCCGCGAACCCTTCGGGTCGGGGATGAAGAAGTAGCCGACGACGCGGAAGCCCGCCGCCCTCGCGGGCTGGATGTACCTCGCCCGCTCGGCCGCGGTGACGTTCGTGTTATCGACCACCAGGGGCTGCCCCGCGACGAGACACGCTTCGAGCAGAGTCCTCTCGCGGTGCCGAGTCTTCAGCATGTCGAGGCTGATGCGAACGTGCGTGTCGAAGAAGCGCTCGCTGTAGAAGGTTGTCTTCCCCGCTCCCTGAATGCCTATCAGCAGGACGGCCTCCATCATGCTGCGGGGGCGGTCAGGCCGCAGACTCGTCGGCCTCTGGCGTCGCGAGCGAGTCGCTCGCCCTGAGCGGCGAGTGGCCGGGCGGCAGCGAGTCCTTTTCGACGAGCGCGTCGAGGATGTAGGTGTAGGTATCGAGCAGCTCGCGGTAGTCCCTGTTCGGCGCCGTGTGCTCCTTGTAGTAAGCCTGCGTCAGACTGGCCGCGACCAGTTCGAGGTGCTGCTTCCGCGCGTCGTCCATTAGAGTGTCACCATGCTTTGAAGTGTTAAGGGCTCTCGAAGGTCAGGCGCTCGCCGTAGGCGGCTTCGGTAAAAGCTTCTACCGCCTCGCGCCGCGTCACCCCTTTTCATATCGTCCTCCGAGGCCCGCGTGTCGTTCGACCTGACGGCCACCAGCTTGCCACAGAAGGACGGACTATACAGCGGCCGTCGTTGCGTAAACATCCCCTTGCGTACAACGCGGGAGCCAGCGCTTATAAACGGCGGCGGCCGTCCGGTCACGCGGATGACCGGACGGCCGCGGCGGGAGTCCCGTTGAGTGCGCGGTTGTATACTTGTAAGGGAAAGGCAGCCACTTGCGCAGAGTTTTTCTGCTCGACACTGGGGGGCATTCGACGTGGCCGAGGCAAGGGTGTCAAAGACGGCCGGCGGGCGGGGGCGTTGCGGAATGGCCGCGCCGCTGACGGAGATTTCGCTCGTCGTGCTCTGCGTGCTCGTCACGGAGTGGGCCGTGCTGCCCCTCTTCGGCAAGAGCTACCTCGCCGGCCTCGTCCCCGTCGGGGCGGCCTTCGCGCTGATGCTCTTCTCACACCGCGCGTGCCGGGAGTCCGCGCGCGAGTTGGGCTGGCGGGTCGATAACCTCGGGCGGGCGCTGAAGCTGCTCCTGCCGCCGATGGTCGCCGCCGCGCTCTTCCTCGCCCTCGTCGGGTGGCTGTCGGGGAGTCTGCGCCTCGGGGGTCTTCGCGCCAGCCGGGGGCTGGCCGCGACCTACTTCTGGCTCTTCGTCTGGGGGCTCGTGCAGCAGTACCCGCTGCAAGGGTTCATCAACCGGCGGGCGCAGATGGTCTGGGGGAGTGGCGCGCGCAGCATCCTCTTCGTGGCCTCGGTCTTCGCGCTGCTCCACCTGCCGAACCCGTGGCTCACGTCGGCCACCTTCTGCGGCGGGCTCCTCTGGGCGTGGGCCTACCAGCGCGCGCCGAACCTCTGGGCGCTCGCCTTCTCGCACAGCTTGATGACCGTCGTGCTGGTGACGACCGTCCCCTACTCTGCGCTCGGCGGGATGCGCGTCGGCTACGGCTACTTCCTCTGAGCAGCCCCGGCTCGGCGGCGTTGGGCCACGCACTATGGCTGGCGCCCTCGTACTCACTGTAGCGGATGCGGCTGCCCTCCACCCGCTTGAGCGCCTCCGCCATCCCGCGCGGCTGTACGACCAGCGGAGGCTGGCGGCGGGTCAACCTGACGGGAAATTCCGATGCTCGAATGAGAGAGGCGCG
>JBJMGR010000379.1:0-6603 GCA_045807805.1 Pyrinomonadaceae bacterium
CGTGTCAACGACTACGAACTCGGCATCCGAGTGTTTGATGATGTATGCACACTGTTCCGCGCTGCTCGTAGTGTAGAGCCCGCACCCGACACCGCCCGCCGCGATTGTTCCAACGTCGCACACGGGCCACTCCGGCACGTTCCCCATCAGCACACAGACGGATGCCCCCCGCGTAAGCCCCGACGCCAACAGCGCGGAGGCGAACGCGTGTGCGTCTTCGCCGAACTTCTCCCACGAACTCCCGCGCCACTCGCCTTCATGCCGTACGTAGAACACGTCACGCCCCGCGTACTCGGCGATACGCTCGCGGAAGAGGGCGTATATGTTCGTGTAGTTCATAAAACTCTTCGTTACGCAGCCGTCAGGCCATAACGTTTACACGTTCCTTCGTGCGCAACTCGCGTTACCTGCCGACGGGTCATCGTTCGTTCGTAACAGACGTGTAATGCTTGCCGACGTGTCCGTGTTTCTTTGCCACACGTACGCATTACAAAGGAACGTGTGTGCGTTATCAAGAAACGTGCGAGCGTTATCAAGAAACGCGCGAGCGTTACAAAGGAACGTGTGTGCATTTCAAAGGAACGTGCGAGCATTACAAAGCAATGTGTGTGCGTTACAAAAGAACGTGTGTGCATTACGAAGGAACGTGCGTGCGTTACAACATTGCGTTAGCTCGTCTCTTTGTAACGCTCGACTGTAGTGTCATAACGCCTACGTGTTCCCTTGTGCAGCCGGTCAATTCTTCACTTCAATCCCTTCGCATCCTTCGCGCGCTCTCTGCTCCCTTTGCGTTTATAGCGATTTGCAGTTGGTGTGACGACCACGACAGAACCGAGAGCGGTAGCGAGCGGGTATAGGCTTCGACAGGCAGACTCTCGGCGTAACTCGCTACCCGCTCGCTACCGCTCTCGGTTCCGTTTTGGTATTCTTCGGCTGCACCAACATTTCGACGTTTCGGGGCGGCGGGCGTTGCACGCGAACGCGTCCGCATATCTTTAAGAGTGACGACAAGGCACAGGTCGATTGTGATGAAGTTCGGCGGCACGTCCGTCGCGGACGCGCGCGCCTTCGAGCGCGTGGCGGCGCTCGTCGCTCGCGAGCGCGGCTCGCGCCCCGTCGTCGTCGTCTCGGCCATGAGCCGCTTCACAGACGCGCTCATCGAAGCCTTCGAGCGCGCCGCAGTAGGCGAAGGCACGCGCGCCGTCTCGACGCTGGAAGAGCACTTCGAGCGACACGCGCAGGTCGCGGGCGCGATACTCAAGGGTGACTCCGCGGCGGAGTTCGGTGCGGCCGTCGAAGAGTCGCGAAGCGAAATCGCTGACGCGCTGCGCGAAGTCGCGGACGCGCCCGGCAACGGGTCGGAGCAGTCGCAGCGTCTCCTCTCACTGAAGGATGCGGTCGTCTCGCACGGCGAACAACTCTCATCGAAACTGCTCGCGGCGGTGCTCCGAGAGCGCGGCATACGCGCGCGGCAGGTTGACGCGTGCCGCTGCGTCATCACGGACGACGAGCACGGCCGCGCGAATCCCTTGAAGGAGGAGACCGAGCGCCACACGAGCGCCGAGCTTGAGCCTTTGATCGAGGCGGGCGAGGTACCCGTGTTGGGCGGCTTCATCGCGTCGTCGGCCGCGACGGGCGCGACGACCACGCTCGGCCGCGGCGGCTCGGACTTCACGGCGGGACTCGTCGGAGCCGCGCTCCGCTCCGACGAGATTCAAATCTGGACTGACGTGTCGGGCGTGCTCACGGCAGACCCGCGCGTAGTCCCCGAAGCGCGAACCATCCCGCGCCTCTCCTACGCCGAAGCCGCGGAGCTTGCATACTTCGGCGCGAAGGTTCTGCACCCAAAGACCATCCTGCCCGCGGTCGTACGCAATATCCCCGTGCGCATCTGCAACTCGCGCGAGCCGAAAGGCCCCGAGACTGTAGTCTACTTCGACGCGGAGATGACCCCGCGCACGGTGAAGGCCATCGCGCACAAGTCGGGCGTCTCCATCGTCCACATCACTTCGGCGCGCATGCTCGGCGCGTACGGCTTCCTGCGCGCAATCTTCGAGGTCTTCGAGCGCCACCGCACGGCCGTAGACATCGTCACAACGTCCGAGGTCTCGGTCTCGCTCTCGCTCGAAGAGACGAGCGCGCTTCCCGAAATAATCGCCGACCTCGAAAGGATAAGCGCGGTCAAGGTAGAGGAGAAGCGCGCCATCGTCTGCATCGTCGGCGAGGGGCTGCGCACGACGCCCGGCATCGCGGGCCGCGTCTTCTCGACGATAAAGAACATAAACGTCCTGCTCATCTCGCAGGGCGCGTCCTCCGTAAACCTGACCTTCGTAGTCGAGGAGCAGCACGTCGAAGAGGTCGTACGCCGACTCCACACAGCCTTCTTCGAGTGCGCCACGTCCGAACTGCTTGCTCAGATCGGCGGACACTGAAGGGAAGTGATGAGTGATGAGTGATAAGAAAAACCGCGCAAGCCGTCTTCTCTTATAACTCATCACTCATCACTCATCAAAGATGAATCTATTCGAGCTAACGCGACAACTCATAGACATCCCCTCGGTCTCGGGCGAGGAGCTTGAGGTCGGGCGCTTTCTGGCGTCGCATCTGGAAAGGCTCGGCTACAGGGTCGAGCTTCAGGAGGTCGGGGCGGGGCGCGCGAACGTTTTGGCGACGCTCGCGCCGCGCGCGCGCGTCGTGCTCTCGACGCACATGGACACGGTGCCGCCGTTCATCGCCTCTTGGGAGGACGAGACGCACGTGTACGGGCGCGGGTCGTGCGACGCGAAGGGCATCATCGCCGCGCAGGTCTCGGCCGCGGAGAGGCTGCGCGGCGAGGGGCTCGAAGAGTTGGGACTGCTCTTCACGGTTGACGAGGAACTCGGGAGCCTCGGCGCGCGCGCCGCGGATTCGCATGCGCTCGCGCGCGAGTGCGAGTACCTTATCAACGGCGAGCCGACGGAGAACAGACTTGCCGTCGGCTCGAAAGGCTCGCTTCGATTGAAACTCTCGACCGAGGGGCGCGCGGCGCATTCGGCATACCCTGAGCGCGGCGAGTCCGCGATTGAGAAGTTGCTCGACGTGCTCTCGGACGTGCGCGCCGCGCGTTGGCCGCGCGACGAGTTCTTCGGCGAGACGACGTGCAACATCGGAACCGTCAGCGGCGGCACGCGCCCGAACGTCATCCCGGCAGAGGCCGAGGCCGTGTTGCAGATTCGTCTCGTGACGCCTTCGCCCGAAGTCAAAAGTATTCTCGAAGGAATCGCGGAGGGGCGCGCGCGCGTCGAGTACCTGTCAGTGGCCGAGCCCGTACGCATGCTCTCAATCGAAGGGTTCGAGCGCGAGGTCGTGCGCTTCACGACAGACATTCCGTATCTGAAGAGTTGGGGTCGGCCTCTGCTCATAGGCCCCGGCTCGATACTCGACGCGCACACGGACGGCGAGCGCGTCTCGAAGCGCGAACTGGAAGAGTCTGTCGAACTCTACACGCGCCTTGTCAAGACACTGCTCGCGGCCAAAGGCGCTTAGCGTACTTCGCGACTATTCAGCGTCCTTTTGCGTTTAAGTTTGGAAGCTCTAACCGCAAAGGGCGCGAAGAAGGCGCGAAGAAGGCAAAGGGTAACGCGCAGAAGGGTTGATTGAATGAAACTCGCTTTAATCGGCCGCGGCGCGATGGGGCAACTCGTCGAGCGGCTCGCGCGCGAGGGCGGCCACGAGGTCGCGACCGTGCTCGGCTCGCGCGAGTCCGAGTTCCGCGCGGAAGAGTTGGCCGAGATACTCGGCGGGCACGACGCCGCGATAGACTTCACCGTGGCCGAGGCCGTGCCGCGTCATGCCGAAGCCTGCGCGCTCGCGCGCGTCCCACTCGTCGAAGGGACGACGGGCTGGCACGCGCAGATCGAAGAGGTTCGTCGCGCAATCGAGCGCGAGGGCGGTGCGCTCATCTACGGCGCGAACTTCTCGGTAGGCGTCAATCTCTTCTACCGCGTCGTCGCGCGCGCGGCGGAGTTGTTCCGGGGCTTCGACTACGCGGCGTACGTCGAGGAGGCGCACCACTCGCGCAAGCGCGATGCGCCGTCGGGCACGGGCCTTCGACTGCGCGACATACTCGCCGAAGCTTACGCCTCGGAAATCCCCGTCGCCTCGACGCGCGCGGGCCACATTCCGGGGACGCACCGCGTCGGCTTCGACTCGGCGGCCGATACCGTTACGCTCACGCACACGGCCCGCTCGCGCGAAGGCTTCGCCTCGGGCGCGCTCGTCGCCGCGCGCTGGATACAGGGCAAGACGGGCGTCTACGAGTTCTCCGAAACGCTCGACGAGATGCTTAAAGGTAGTGATGAGTGACGAGTGATGAGTGATAAGTGATGAGTGATAAGTGAGAAGAGGAAAGACAGCGTGCCTCTTCCGTTCCTTCTCGTCACTTATCACTCATCACTTATCACTCCACCGGAGGTGAATGAATGAACGTTGAATGGATGCGCGGGTGCGCGACGGCGCTTGTGACGCCGTTTGTCGGCGACGGCGGCGTTGACTTGGAGAGGATGCGCGCGCTCGTACGTCGGCAGATGGATGAGGGCGTGCGGCTGCTCGTGCCGTGCGGGACGACGGGCGAGAGCGTGACGATGTCGGGCGCGGAGCGCGAGTCGGTCATACGCGCGACCATCGAGACTGCGAAGGGCCGCGCGCGCGTCATCGCGGGTACGGGCAGCAACAGTACGGCGCACGCCGTCGAGCAGTCGAAAGAGGCCGCCGCGTGGGGCACGGACGCCGTGCTCGTCGTCGCGCCTTACTACAACAAGCCGACGCAGGAGGGCTTGTATCAGCACTTTCGCGCGGTCGCCGAAGCCGTGCCCGAGACGCCCGTCGTGCTCTACAACGTGCCGGGCCGAACGTCCTCGAACATCTCGGCGGAGACGACGCTGCGGCTCGCGCGCGACTACGCGAACGTCGTCGCCGTCAAAGAGGCTTCGGGGAATCTCGCGCAGATAATGGAAATTTTGCGCGGAAGGCCGGAAGGTTTTCTCGTCCTCTCGGGCGACGACGCAATGACCTTCGCGATGATAGCGCTCGGCGCGGACGGCCTCGTCTCCGTTGCGTCGAACGAAGCGCCGCGCATGTTGTCCGAGATGGTTGACGCGGCGCTCGCGGGCCGATTGGAAGAGGCGCGCGCGGCTCACTATCGCCTGCTTCCGCTGATGGACGTGAACTTCATCGAGTCGAGCCCCGGCCCCGTGAAGGCCGCTATGGCCTTGATGGGACTGCTCGAAGAGAATCTGCGCCTGCCGCTCGTGCCCGTCACGGAGAAGGCTCGCGAGCGCGTGCGCGAAGTCATAAGCGAGTTGGGGCTTCTGGAGGAGACGGCGCATGTCTCTGCGTGAGCAGGTCGAGGAGCTGTTCGCTAAGGAAGGGAGTTTCAGCTCGACCGACCGCGAACTCTTCGAGTCGTTCAAGCAGGCGCTCAACCGCGGCGAGGTGCGCGCCGCGGAGCGCACCGAAGGCGGCGAGTGGCGTGTCAACTCCTGGGTCAAGCGCGGCATACTCGTAGGCTTCCGTATGGGCGCGCTCTCGGACATGTCCGCGCACGCGAGCTTGCGCTTCTTCGACAAGGACACATACCCCGTGCGGCCTACGACCTTGATGGAGGGCGTGCGAATCGTGCCCGGCGGCTCAAGCGTGCGCGACGGCGCGTACCTCGCGCCCGGCGTCGTCTGCATGCCGCCGATGTACGTCAACGTTGGGGCGTACGTGGACGAAGGGACGATGATTGACAGCCACGCGCTCGTGGGCTCGTGCGCGCAGATAGGAAAGCGCGTACATCTCTCGGCCGCCGCGCAGATAGGAGGCGTGTTGGAGCCGGTCGGCGCTGTGCCCGTCGTGATAGAGGACGACGTGTTGGTCGGCGGCAACTGCGGAGTCTACGAAGGGACGATAGTGCGCGCGGGCGCTGTGCTCGCGCCGGGCACGATACTGACGGGCGCGACTCCCGTCTATGATTTAGTTCGCGGCGAAGTCTATCGAAGGACTGAAACAGAGCCGCTTGAGATTCCCGCGGGCGCGGTCGTCGTGCCCGGCTCGCGCGCGGTGACGACAGAGCGCGGACGCGAGTGGAATCTCTCGCTCTACGCGCCCGTCATAGTCAAGTACCGCGACGAGAAGACCGACCGCGCCGTGCAGTTGGAGGACTACCTGCGTTGAGCGAGTTCGAGCCCGCGCGCCGCCTGCGCGGCATAGAGAAGAGCGTCATACGGCAGGTCTTCGACCGCGCGCGGCCGGGCAGCATAAACTTGGGCTTGGGCGAGCCCGACCTTCCGACGCCGGACGTGATACGGCGCGAGGCGGCGCGCGTCGTCGTCGAAGAGCAGAACGGTTACACGACGCACGCGGGACTGCCCGCACTTCGCGAGCGCGTCGCGTCGGACTACTCACACCTTCAACTAACACCGGAGCAGGTCGTCATAACCGCGGGCTCGCAGGAGGCTCTCTACCTCGCGCTGCTCACGCTCGTGGACGAAGGCGACGAAGTTCTGCTACCAAATCCCGGCTTCGTCGCGTACCCGACCATCGTGCATATGGCGGGCGGCGCGCCGCGCTTCTACACGATGC
>JBJMGR010000380.1:0-27039 GCA_045807805.1 Pyrinomonadaceae bacterium
AAAGTTTATTTCCGCGACCCCGCGGACGATCACCCTTACTGCCGCGTCGTCTCGGCACGCGTCAAGCAAGACTACGCGGGCGGCGGCAGATACAACTCCGAAGTTTATCGTTCGAGCGTGAGCGAAGAAATCTTCGGCTGCCCGTAATCTCAAAGCATTCACGACAAACACAGGAGATTGAAGAATGAAGACCCGAAAGATGTCGCTGCCCGTCTTCGCGTTGGCTCTGCTGGCACTGTTGGCGACGGCTTGTAACAAGGCTGCTTCTTCGGCGAATACCAATGCTGGTTCCTCGTCGGCGCAGAACAGCAGTGCCTCGCCCGGCACGTCGTCAACTGTTTCAAAACGCTTTGTCGGGACGTGGGTTGAAGAAGACCAGAAGAGCGATCAGGGATCGAAGTTCACGGAGGACGGGAAGATTATAGAGTTGAGTAGTAATAAGACGGTGGGAACTTACGTCACCTCCGGTGATGATAAAGCGACGATCACTATTGCGGAAGGTGGGGCTGGCACTGCGACCCTCGAAAGTGATACCCGGATGAAGATGGTGGTTGGCGGGGAAACGGTCTATTTAAAGAAAAAATAGGGCGTCTGAAATACTGCCCCGAATCAAGCACTTGTTCCGGCAAAGAATCCTGACGGCGCGCACTCATGTTTTTAAGCCCAATCGTCGAGGTGAGGAATGGAAAAAAGAACGACTAAGGTTACGCGCTCCTGGGCCGCGACTATTGGATATATGATCGGCGCAATCGTCGCACTTGGCGTCTGCATCCTACTCTTCATAACGATTGCCGAGGGGCCGGTCACGGTCGGCATCGCGCTGATACCGGGCGTCCTCGGGGTAATCCTCCTCTTCATGTCTTTCGGCGGCTCGGGCACGAGCACCTGCCCCGTGTGCGACGCGCCGCTCGCGGGCTTGAGCACCAAGTCGAACGACGGCGTGGTGTGCGACGCCTGCCATAACTACGTGGAAGGCAATGGCGGACTGCTCCGGCAGACGGACGCGGGTCGCGTCGCCGAGGAACCGCTGTTCAGTTCCCCTCTGCCCGACCAGTTCAATTTCCCGCCGGGGTGTTGCGTGTGCGGCGCGCCCGAAGCGAGACGCGAGCAGATCAAATACCGCACGCAGAACGCCTCCTCTGCCCTCACTGCTCCGACCGTGGGGCTCACGACCACTACAGAGGTCTCGGTCGCCGTGCCGCACTGCGTCGCGCACAAGGACGGGGCGCGCCTGAGCGCCACTCCCAAGAACACGATCATAAAGTTTCGCTCTTACCCTTACCTGAGGGACTTCTGCCAGCTTAACGGCACCACGCCCGTTTAGCTAGAATCCCGTCGGCCTCTCTCCCGCCACGCCGAACTCTCGTTCGAGCGCGAGCCCCACCTGTCCGAGCAACCCGTCGTCGAACAGGCGGCCGAGGATTGTGATGCCGTGCGGCACGCGGCGTGGTGGGTCGAACTTCGGCAGAGGGTTCGCGGGGTCTGGGGCCCAGTCGCTCCGCGCTTCCGAGACTTCGACGAACCCCGCGCGCAGTGTGAGCGACGGGTGGCCCGTGAAGTTCGTGATGGTGAGCTGCTCGTCGCGCAGCGAGGGCACGATCAGAAGGTCAACGTCTCGGAAGACGCGCGCCATCTCCAACGCCACCTTACGCCGCAGCCGGTCGGCCTGCACGAAATCTACCGCGGAGAGAAATCTCGCCTCGCGGAAAAGGTTGGGCCACGCGTCTTTGACCTGTACCTTGAGCGACCCGAGTTCGTTATTGAGCGCCAACTCCTCGAACGACGCCGCGCCTTCGGCGAATAGAATCGGCATCAACGAGCCGTACGGCCAATCGGGAAGCGTCACCTCTTTCAGTTCCATCCCCAACTTCTTCAACGTCTCCAACGCCGCACGGTCAACGTCCGTCGCGGGACTCTCCTTCATCCACTGAGGGATGTAGCCCACTTTCAATCCCGCGACCCGTGCCGTGGCGTCGAAGTCCAGATGGCTCGGCACGCTCGACGCGTCGCCCGCGTCCGGCCCATTGACGGCCTGAAGCACGAGCATCGCGTCTTCGACCGAACGCGTCATCGGGCCGAGCTTATCGAGAGACCAGCAGAGTGTCATCGCGCCCGTGCGCGCCACACGGCCGAAGGTCGGGCGCAGGCCCGTCACGCCGCAACGCATCGCGGGGCTGACGATGCTCCCGCCGGTCTCGCTGCCGATAGAGAATGCGACGAGGGCCGCGGCCGTCGCCGCTCCGGGGCCCGCGCTCGACCCGGACGCGCCCTCTTCCAGAAGCCAGGGGTTCATCGTCTGGCCGCCGAACCAGATGTCGTTAAGGGCGAGCGCGCCGAGCGAGAGCTTCGCCAACAGCACGGCGCCCGCGTCATCGAGCCTACTGACGACTGCGGAGTCCGCCGAAGGCACGCGGTTGCGGAACGGCTCAGCGCCGTACGTGGTCGGAATATCTTTCGTGTCGAGCAGGTCTTTCACGCCGTAAGGGATGCCGTGGAGCGGGCCGCGATATCTGCCCGCGGCGATCTCCGCGTCGGCCGACTTCGCGCGAGAGAGCGCGTGCTCTCGGGTGAGGGTGATGATCGAGCGAATCTTCGGGTTCAAACGCTCGATGCGGCCGAGATAGATGTTCGTAAGCCGCTCGGAGGTGAGCTGCCGCGACTCTATCCATCTCGACAGGCGCGCGACGGGCGCGAACGCGATGTCGTCGTCCGACGAAGGCAGCGGCACGCCTTCGTCCTTCGACCGGACGAACCTATCCGTTGACGAAGACGGCACCATACCCGGAAGCATCGGGTTCCAGAGCGTGGCCGGCGCGTCCGTGGCTTCGATTGCAACCTTGCGCGGGCCGGTGCGCCGTTCGAGGTATGGCGCAAGCGACTCGCGCCAGGAGTCGGCGGCCTGTTGGCGCTCGGCTGGTGTCAACGTGACCTGCATCAGCTTCTCCGCCTCGGCGAACGTCTCGGGCGTCACGACGGGGCCGGAGCCACGGCCTGTGCCGAACGTGGGCGGAGCACCGGCCGTCGCGGGCGTCGTTTGCGGACTTGTCGGCGGCGCATCGTTGCGACACGCGGCGGACGCGACGAGCAGGCCGAGGGGCACGCGTAGCAGGAACTGTCGTCGAGTGTTCATAGGATGAGGAGACTACTCTCACTCACTTACCTGAGCAAGCCCGCGCCCTAGACATCCGCCTCTTCAGCCTCGTCCGCATGAGCCTCGTCCGTATGAGCCTCGCCCGCGGGAGACTCGTCACTCAGGGCGGCTCTTCGTGCTGCCCTCTCGGCAGCGCGACGCTCTACCCATTCATATACCATCGGTAGAATCACAATCTTAATCGGGCGGGTCACCAGTCCGCCGACCACCACGATTGCCAACGGCTTCTCAATCTCCGCGCCGGTTCCCGACGAGATGATGAATGGTATGAGGCTGATGCTGCCGATCAGCGCGCTCAACAATTCGGCGCGCAGCCGGACGCTCGCGCCCGTAATCACCGCCTCATGAAGCTCCATCCCGCCGCCGCGAAGCTTGTTGATGTAAGAGACCATCACCATCCCGTTCTGCACCGCGATGCCGAAGACCGCGATGAATCCGACTATCGCCGGAACGCTTAAGGGGAACCCCGAGATGAGCAGGAACGTGGTGCTGCCGACGAGCGCGATGGGGATGTTGAAGATTATGGTCAGCGTGTTGCGCAGCGAATTGAAGCAGGCGTAGATCAGCACGAACACGAGCAGCAGAGAGACGGGGATGGCGATGAGCAGCCTTCGCACGGCCTGTTGCTCGTTCTCGAACTGCCCGCCCCACGTGATGAAGTATCCGGCCGGAGTCTTGACCTTTGCGTTGACGGATGCCTGCGCGTCGTGGACGAAGCCGCCGATGTCGCGGCCCGTGACGTTGCACATCACGACGACGCGGCGCAGTGCGTCCTCGCGGCTGACGACCGCATCGCCGCTCGAAAGCCGGAACGTCGCCAACTCTCCGAGCGGCACGCGCCCGCCGACCGGCGCGGCGACCAGAATGTCGCTGAGCTTTTCAACCTGATTGCGGTAGTTCTCCCGCAGCCGGACGAATATCGCGAAGTGGCGCTGGCCTTCGAGCACGGAGGTCGCTTCGTCTCCGCCGATGGCAATCTTGGCGACTTCGAGCACGTCTGAGATGTTGAGCCCGTAGCGCGCAAGCTTGTCGCGGTCGAGCGCGATCTCAAGATGCTCTTCGCCCGCGACCTGCTCGACCGCAAGGTCTTTCGCCCCGCGAACGTGAGACATCGCGTCTCGAACCTGTTCGGCAATCTGGCGCAGCACGTTCTGGTCTTCCCCGAAAATCTTAACGGCAATCTGCGCGTTGATGCCCGAGATGAGTTCGTCGTTGCGCGTCTGAATCACCTGCGAGAAGTTGAACTCGACGCCGGGGAACCCTTCGACACGTCGGCGCATCGCGTCCACCAACTCGTCTTTCGTCCCGGCGGTCGTCCACTGACCTTTGGGTTTCAAGCGGACGTAGAGTTCGTCGTTACTGACGCTCTCGGGGTCGCCGCCCAACTCGGCACGGCCGATCTTGGCGACGACGGTTTCGACTTCGGGAAACTCTTTCAGCGACTTCTCGATCTGCGAAGAGATTTCGATTGCACGCGTGAGCGAGATGCTCGCGGGCATCGTGGCGCGCACGAGCATGTTGCCCTCGTCAATCGTGGGCAGAAACTCGCTGCCGATGATGAAGACATCGGCGACGCTCCACGCGAGCAGAGCCCCCGCGAGGACGAGCGTGAGATACCTGTGGGCGATAGTCCACTTGAGCACGGGGACGTAGATGCCCTTGAAGAATCCGATGATCGGATTCGTGCGAACCTCGCCCGTCTTCAGGCGCAACAACAGTGAGCACATCATCGGGGCGATGCACAGCGCCATAATCATCGAGCCGATCATCGAGAAGGTGACGGCGTACGCGAGCGGCTTGAACAGCTTGCCTTCGATGCCTTGCAAGGCGAAGACCGGCATGAAGACGGCGATGACGATGAGGATGGCGAACGACATCGGCCGCCCTATCTCCTGCGCGGCGACGAGTATGGCCTCGCGCATGGAATGCTCGCGGTGCTCTTCGAGGTGGCGGTAGATGTTCTCGACCATCACAACCGTCGCATCAACCATCATCCCGATGCTGATGGCGAGCCCGCCGAGCGAGGTGAGGTTCGCCGAAACCCCCACGTACCACATGAGGATGAAGGCGACCATCATGCAGAACGGTATCGCGGCGGCGGTGATGAGCGAGCCGCGGAAGTCTCCGAGCAGCAGAAGAAGAATCAGCAGCACCAGCGCCTCGCCCTCGATCAGCGACTCGACTACGGTGTGGATGCTGTTATCTACAAGCTCTGCCTGGTCGTAGTAATCAACGATGGTCACGCCTTCGGGCAGCGACCTGTTTATCTCGGCTACTTTCTCTTTGATTCGCTCGATGACCTGCTTCGTGTTTTCGTTGATTCGTTTGAGCACGATGCCGGTCACGACTTCGCCCTGCCCGTCCTTTGTGACCGCGCCCTGGCGTATCTCGTTGCCGACCTCGACCGTCGCCACGTCGCCGACGCGTATGGGTGAGCCGCCGCGCGAGTCGAGCACGATGTTCTGGATGTCCCCGATGTCTTTGACGAGCCCGAGCCCGCGCACGACGTACTGCTCGTCGCCGTGCTCGATGAAGTTCGCGCCCGCGTTCTGATTGTTATTCTGTATCGCCTCGAAGAGCGACTTGAGGGGGATGTTGTAGTTGACGAGCGCCTGCTGGTCTACGACAACCTGATACTGCTTCACGTCTCCGCCGAAGCTCAAAACGTCCGCGACGCCCGGCACCGTGCGGAGTTGCAGCTTGATGATCCAGTCCTGGATGGTGCGAAGTTCCTGATTGCTCTTGCCGCGACCGACGATCTGGTAGAGATAAATCTGCCCCGTCCCCGTCGTGATTGGCCCCATCTCGGGGTCGAACCCGGCGGGGATGCTGTCCTTCGCCGACGAGAGGCGCTCGAAGACCTGCTGGCGCGCGAAGTAGATGTCCGTGTCGTCGCTGAAATAGACCGTCACCACGGAGAGCCCGAACTTGGACTCGGACTGCACGCGCACCACGCCCGGAATCCCGTTCATCACGTTCTCGACGGGGAAGGTGATGAGCTGCTCGACCTCCTGCGGCGCAAGCCCCTGCGCGTCTGTGTCAATCTCCACCTGCACGGGCGTCACGTCCGGGAAGGCGTCCACGTTCAACTTGTTCAGCGCCAGAATCCCGCCCGCCGTGACGAGCATCGTGAAGATGACGACGAGCAGACGCTCTCGGTAGAAGAAGGCAATGAGTTTGTCGGTCATAATCGCACCGTAAACGCCCTGTGGCGCTATCCCTCTCTACTGCTGGGGCTGGCCCTGTTGGAGCAGAAGGTAGTTGCCCTTAACCACTACATGGTCGCCCGCCTGAAGCCCGTCGAGAATCTCAACCCGGTCGCCGTTCTGTATCCCCGTCGTCACGATGCGCTTCTCATAGCCCTTGTCGGTCTGGACGAAGACAATCTTCTTCCCGCCGTCGTCGAGCACGGACGATTCCGGGAGAGAGATGGCGGCGCGGCGCACGTCAGTGATGATCTCGACGTTGGCGAACATGTCCGGCTTGAGCCTGCCGTCCGCGTTCGAGACCTCGGTGCGAACCTGCACGCCCCGCGTCTCCGGGTTGACCACGCTTGAGATAAGAATGACCCTGCCCGAGAAGGTCACGCCGGGGAATGCCGGGACTGTGACCCTCACCTCCTGCCCGCGCCTCACACGCCCGAGGTCTTTCTCGAACACGTTCGCATCGACCCAGACGTTAGAGGTGTCGATGATCTTGAACAGGCTCGCGTCCGAGCCGACGGTCGCGCCGACCGTGGCGTTGCGCTCGACGACGACGCCGGAGATCGGCGCGTTGAGGGAGAAGACCGACGCGAGATTCGGCTTACCGGCAAGCGCGTCGATGGACGAATCTTTCAGGCCGAGTATGAGCAGGTGGCGGCGCGCGTTCGCCACGGCCACACGCGCCCCCGCGACGGAACTCGCCGCCGACGCCTTCGCCAACTCAAGGTCGTGCTCGGCCTGCTGTAGATTCTTCCCGGCGGTGATGGTCTTCTCGTAGAGCATCTTCGTGCGGTCGTAGTTTCCTTGCGCGAACTTGACCTCGGCCGCCGACGTGCGGGTGGCGTTCTCGTAATCGGCGAGCGCCTTGAGGTAGTCGGCCTCGGCCTGATCGATGTCAGCCGATTCGAGGTCGGCCAGCTTCTGTCCCCTCCTCACGACGCTGCCCTGCCCCGCGTAAAGGCTCACGATGCGGCCTTCGTGTACGGGGCCGATGTTCGCCACGCGATCCTCCGGGACGAGAACCTTGCCCGTGGCCGCGATGGCCCCGGCGATCTGCTGCGGCGCGACTATCTCCAACTCGATGGCCGAGCTTTGCGCGGGCGCGGCGGCGCTCGCAGGCTGGCTCGAAGCATTCGGGGGAGCGTCTGTCCCCCTCCTGCCGCAGCCCACGCACATCGCCGCTGCGAGGAGCAAAGGAATCCAGAGCGGGGGAACGGTTCTTCGTTGGGACATATCGCGCATCCTTTCGCCGACTCGGCCTACTTTTGCAGGGGCGTCGCGGTCGCAAGCTCAAGGTCGAGCAGTGATATCTGGTAGTCGAAGAGCGCCTGGTAATAACTCGCGAGAGTGTCGCGTCGCGTGCGGATGGCGTCGAGCAGGTCGAGCGTGGAACTCTCGCCCGCCTTCAAGGCGAACTCCGTCAGGCTCTGAATCTCATCGACCTTGGTCAGCACGCCCGAGCGGTAAAGCTCTACCCGCCGCTTCTGCATCTCGAACGCGACGAGTGCCTTGTCCACGTCGCCCGATATCTGATTGGTAAGAAACTGCTGCTGGGTCTGCGCACGCTTTCTGTCTATCAACGCCTTGGCCCGCTCCCCCTGATTGCGGTCGAAGAGGGGCAGCGTGATGCCGACGCCGACGTTGAAGGTGCTCGTGCCGAGAGGTACTTGCTCGACGCCCGCCCCGAACGTGAGGTCTGGGATGCGCAGGGCGTTCTGTAGGCGTATGGCGGCGGCGGCGGCGCTCTCGCCCAGTTGCGCGGCCTTCAAGTCGGGCCGCGCGGCCAGCGCGTCGGCGCGCAGCTCGTCGGGCGAGAAGTCGTAGGGCCGGTAGTCGAGCGTCCCCGCGACATCAACGTCCATCGCCTGATAGTCTCCGCCGAGCGTGATGCGCAGATCGCGCACGGCTACCTCGTAGTCCCTCTGCGAGTTGGCTACGTCCGTGTCGAACTTGAGCTTTTCGACTTCGAGTCGCTTCAATTCCAGACCCGAAATCTCGCCAGCCTTGTATAGCTCGGTCGTCTGCTTGAGGGTTTCGGCGAACGTGTTCTGATTCTCCTGCGCGAGCCGTAGGAGAGAGTCGGCGAGCAGCGCGGTGTAGAACTTTCTCTTCAGGTCGTTGGTCAGTTGCCACACGACCGTCTGAAACACACCGCGCGCCAGCTCGGCGTTCGCGTCGGCGGCGGCGATTCGCTTGCTTCGCTTGCCGCCCAGTTCGACGGTCTGTGAGACGCCGTAGTCATACGTCTGCTCTCTGATGAGCGGCCCCGTGAACTTGAGGGGAATGTCGGAGGTGCTGATGTTGAGTTGGGGGTTCGGGCGAAGCCGCGCCGTCAGCTTCTCCGCCTCCGCCGTGTCTATGTCGTAGCGCGCCGCCAACAATTGAAGGTTCTGCTGCAAGAAGATCGACACGGCGTCCGAGATAGTAATAGGCCGATTCGCAGGAGTCGCAGAAGTCCTCGGAGTCGTCGGAGTCGTCGGAGTCGCAGGAGTCGTCGGAGTCGTCGGAGTCGTCGGAGTTTGCTGAGCGTCGGGCGGCGCGTTGAAGAGGCTGCCCTTTAGGATTTGCCTCACAGGCTCGTGCGGCTTCTCCTGCGCCCACGTCGGCTGGATTGCGAGGGTGAGTAAGAGCAGCCCGGCGAGGTAACTCGCGCGCCGATTCTTTCGCCGTCGGCGGCGGCGTGGCAGGCCGCAACGGCTCAGGTAAATTGCGGTATCACACTGCCCGCCGAAGCGGCGCGGATAATTATTGGTGCGCTGATACATCCGATCACCTCGCATCTACCGGCTGCTTGAACTGTTACTGGTCGCGCGGCGCGAAAACCCACCCCGCTGGTAGAGAGATTATCGGCGGGCAAGATGCGCCCGCCACGGACTAACTATGTGGCTTCGGTGATCTGACAGGGCTGGCGTCTGATGGGCCGCGCCACCGAGGTTAGCCTCGGCCGAGAGGTGGCGCACGACCCGACGGGCGGATGTCCGGACTGGAAGAGTAAAGAACCGTTAGAGTGGAGACGAACTCGATTTGAGTCGAAGGCGCGGCGATGAAGAGCGGCGCGTGGACGATGCCGTTGAAAAGCTGCTGTTGGAACCGGCAGATTACGCATTCTCTGTGACGAGAGTCGTTCGCGCCCGAGTCTGACCCGCCCGCGTCGCTCATGGCGGCAACGCCTGAACGGTTCGGCGCGACGGAGCCGTGACTATGCACAGCCTCCGTCGTCACCCCGAAGGTGATGATGAGGAGCAATAGACAGCCCAGCGCCCTGCGGTGCTTCCCGCGGCGAAGGCTCACTGCTGATATGGTTCCGCCAGTCACGTTCTCATCTATACTATTACAGTTCCTCTTTCATACTCAATCGTGGTTGGGCCACACCCGTTTCACAGGCGAGGCCATGCCTGGCGCAGCCCGAGCGCGTGTAGCAGCCCCAAGCCTAAGCAGATGCCCGAACTCCAATACCAGAAGGCGGCACTGTTGCCGGGAAAGAAGGCTTGGAGCGGTACGAAAGCGAGCGCGCGCAAGAGATAGACTCCGGTGATAGCACACAGGCCCGTGCGCAGGAGTGGCAGCCGCGGGATAAACCCTGCGCCCGACCATGCGTAGAGCGCCCAGACACACAGGATTGCCGCAATGCCGAGAGTTACAACCGTAGGATACCAATGGCCGTGGGCGGCCATCCGCGCCATGCGCTCACCGGCTCCAAAGAAGCGATACCAGTCGGGGCCGCCCGCGATGCACGCCAGATGCAGGATCGATGCCGCAAGCGACCCGACGCCCGCAAGAACAAGCATTGGATTTCGATTCGCAATCATGGAACTTGGTTTGATACGCGACCCTTTACCGCGTTAGCGCGGGCGCTATAGGTGATACGGCCAGCGGCATCCACCGGCAGGCGCGCGCCCATCCGCGCACAGAGTCGCGCGATAGCCTCGGACGCCATCGATGCGAGTTGTGGCCCGACGCTCGGCCCACCGAGGACGGTCGTCCAGTAGTCGTCGAAATCGGCGAACGTCCGTTGCACGGTGATCTCCCGCGTTTCGACCTGCACCAGCCCCGCATCAGTCCACAAGTCCCGCATCGCGTCTATTCGAGACGCGTCAGGACTCGGCGGCGTAGGGACTGCGACGCCCATCCCGCGCATCTCTTCATGCAAAGCCTCGTAAGGAAATCCACCGCCTTCCATGTCCCACGCGTAGGCCGCGACGACGCCGCCCGGCCGGACGACTCGCGCCATTTCGGCGACGCCCCGAGCAGGGTCGGGCACGAAGAAGATCACCAGCGGCATGACGGCCGCGTCGAACGTGTCGTCGGGGTAAGGCAGTGCCATTGCATCCCCCTGACGAAACTGTGCGACGCGCGCCGCGGGTCGTGTGCGAGCATAGGCGAGCTGCCCCTCGGACGGGTCTATGCCATGTACCGAGGCCGGTTCGCACCGCTCGACGAGCATCTCGGTAAAAGCGCCGTTGCCGCAGCCAACGTCGAGCCATCGCGAACCTGATTTCGGAGCAAGCCAATCGAGGAAAGCTTCACCTGCAAGCCGACTCCACATCCCCATGTATCGTTCGTAGGCGGCCCCGTCGTCGAAGCGAATTTGATCGGTCACCGTTAGTGCTCTCCTACGGTCTGACTACTTGCTTGTTCTTGCCGTTCTCAGCCCGACCTCCGCCGAATCATCTCTCGACGCGCCGGATGCGGTGCCAGTCGCCAACGGCCGTAAGCGACGAAGGCCGCGAGCAGCCCCACCACCAGCGTAACCACTCCGGCCGCGACCCCGTCGGCCGCCACCGTGAGCACCGTCGCGCCGATCATGATGACGACCAGCCCGGCGGCTGCCAGCGGCGTGAGCCAAGGCTTGATGCGCAGCAGACCCGGAAGGATGAGGCCGAGCGCGCCGAGCACCTCACACACGCCGATGAAGCGCACGAACATGCCCGGCAGCGGAATCTGGTTCGGCGACCCCATCTTAGCCAGCACGTCGGGCGGTATGACGAGCTTCGTCCCTCCGGCGAACAGGAACAGGAGCGCGAGCAACACCTGAACGATCCACAGCACATAGGTCATAAACTTTGTCTCCTCCGTTTTGCATTACGCTGAGTTAACCGCCACACGCTCAAGCAGCCCCGCGCCTGGCACTGCCCGCGACGGCCAGCCCTCAAGGGGAATACATCGCGCGCCGCGTCACGCGAGTTCCGCGAGTTCCGCCCAGCGGTCTATGTCGCGGGCCAACTGCTCCGTCAACTCCTCGCGCTCCTCGTAGAGGCGGTGCACGACATGTGCGTCACTTGAGTTGGCGGACAACTCCGTCTCTATCTCGGCCGCGCGACGCTCGGCGGCACGGATGCGTGCCTCCGTCTCCTCCAACTCCTTCCGCTCCTTAAACGATAGCTTACGTTTGGCGGGCGGCGTCGCGTCGCTTCGCCGACCCGCCGGTCGCGCCGAAGCCGCGGCCGAGGCCGGAGCGGCGTCGCCCTCTTCCTTGCGCCGCGCCTCAAGAAATGCGGAGTAGTTTCCGGGGTACTCGCGCACGCGGCCCCCTTCCTCGAAGCGAAAGATGTGCTCCACCGTGCGGTCGAGGAAGTAACGGTCGTGGCTGACGACGATCAGGTTGCCGGGGAAGCCGTCGAGGTAGTCTTCCAGCGTGATGAGAGTCTGTATGTCGAGGTCGTTCGTCGGCTCGTCGAGTAGCAGGACGTTCGGCGCGCCCATCAGCACGCGCAGGAGGTAGAGCCGCCTACGCTCGCCGCCCGAGAGCTTCGCTATCGGCGCGTACTGCATCGCGCCCGTGAAGAGAAACTTTTCGAGCATCTGCCCCGCGGTGATGAACGACCCGTCCGCGGTCTCGACCCGTTCGGCGACCGCGCGTATGTAATCTATCACCCGCTCCTGTTCGTCGAGGGCGCGGCTCTCCTGGTCGTAGTACCCGAGGCGCACGGTCTGTCCCACTTCGAGAGAGCCCGCCTCCGGCGCGACCCGGCCCGCAATGATTTCGAGTAGCGTGGTCTTGCCCGCGCCGTTCGGCCCTATGACGCCGACGCGTTCGCCCGGCCGGAGGGTACGGCTGAAACCGTCGATCAGCACACGGCCGTCGTACGACTTCGTGATGTCGCGCAGCTCCAAGACCTTCTTGCCCAGCCGTGTCGAGCCGACCGACATGTCAAGCTCCGCCCTCGCCGCCTCTTTGGGCTGTGCTATCAGACTTTCGGCGCGCTCGACGCGGGCCTTCGACTTACGCGTGCGAGCCTTCGCGCCGCGCCTGAGCCACGCCAGCTCACGGCGAATCAGCATCTCCCGCTTCTGCCCCTCGGAGGCGCGCGCCGTCTCCTGCTCCTCCTTCTTTTCGAGGTAATAGGCGTAGTTGCCGTCGAACGCCTGCACCGCGCCCCCGTCTACTTCGAGGATGCGCGTCGTCACGCGGTCGAGAAAATAGCGGTCGTGCGTAACGAGCAGGAGCGCGCCGCTGTAGCGTGCGAGATAGTCTTCGAGCCAGGAGATGGTCTCGGCGTCGAGGTGGTTGGTCGGCTCGTCGAGGATGAGGAGGCCCGGCCGTTCTATCAGCGCGTGCGCGAGCGCGACGCGTTTCCGCTGCCCGCCGGATAGCTCGCCCATCCTTGCGTTAGTGTCGTCGATACCCAGGCGGCCGAGAACCGTCCGTGCGTTCGTCTCCAACTCCCACGCGCCGGACGCCTCCAGACGGTGCGCCAGTTCGGCAACGCGGTTTAAGGCGCGCTGCTCGTCCCCGCCCTGAGCCGAAAGCTCGCCGCAGGCGCGCTCGTAATCCAGAAGCAGCCGCATCCTTTCGTCGCTCGCGGCGAACACGGCTTCGAGGACGGTCGCTTCCGCCGAGTAAGGCGGATTCTGCGGAAGGTATCCGACGGAGACGCCGTCGGCGAGAGTTATGCGTCCGGCGTCCGGCCGTTCGACTCCCGCGATGAGGCGTAGGAAGGTGCTCTTGCCGGAACCGTTGACCCCGACCAGACCGACGCGGTCATCGCTGTTGAGGCCGAGGCTCACGTTCTCCAAGATGGGCCGCAGGCCGTAGTCTTTACTGACTGCTTCGATGGATAGAATGTGCATTAAGATGATGACGCGGAGCCGTAGCCTCGGAATATAGCGCTGTTCTGTTCTCTGGAACGTGGGCGCGGATTGTTCATCGAAGGAAAGTTTACCATTATCCCACACGCGACTTCGGGCTGAGCCCGAGAAGGAACTCTTCTAATGTTAAGGCTCTACGCCCGGAGTAGCTGCGTGTAGGGAATGTTTGCTACAGTAGTCGAAATATTTATGCCATACAACCACCTATCAGCAGAGGAAGAGCGAGTCATCGTCGGTAAGGGTACGGAGATGCCGTTCACAGGCGAGTACGACGGGCTCTTCTCGCCCGGCACGTTCGTCTGTCGGCGCTGCAACAACCCGCTCTATTCGGCGGAGGCCAAATTCCACTCGGGCTGCGGCTGGCCGAGTTTCGACGATGAGTTCCAGGGCGGCGTGGAGCGCCACACAGACGCGGACGGGAGACGCACCGAGATAACCTGCGTCCACTGCCACGCACACTTGGGCCACGTCTTCGAGGGCGAAGGCTTTACCGCGAAGGATACACGCCACTGCGTTAACTCCCTCTCTATTCGGTTCATCCCCGAAGGCAAAGAACTGCCGCCCGTGCTCGACGCTGACTAACGTGACAGATGAGAAAGATCGGAAAGCCTGAAGAGGGCGAGTATGCCCCGTACGCCATCATGTACATCGGGCTGCTACCGGACGACGGGCTCGTCTTAAAGCACCTGCGCGATAACCTGAAGGCCACGACCGAGTTCATCCTCACACTCCCCGAAGAGAAGCTCGCCTACTGCTACGCCGAAGGTAAGTGGACGATCAAAGAGATACTCGCCCACATCGTCGACGACGAGCGCATTTACACCTACCGCGCTCTGCGTTTCGCTCGCAACGACCAGACCGAGCTGCCCGGCTTCGAGCAGGACGACTACGCCGCGCACTCCGGCGCGAACGAGCGGGACGTGAGAGACATCCTGAAGGAGTTCGCCGCGGTGCGGCACGCCACCATCGCGCTGTTCGAGGGGCTCGGCGAGGAGGCGCTCACGCGCGCGGGCGTGGCGAGCGGTAACGTGATGAGCGTGCGCGCCGCCGCTTACCACATCGCCGGGCACGAACTGCGCCACGTCAATATCATCAGGGAGCGTTACCTCTGACACGGTTATGTCTTACCCGGACTGAAGTTTCGCAGGAGCACGAGGTCGGATGTCCAGACGTGGCGCGATAGTACCAGTTGTTTGCCGTCGCGCGACCAATCGAACCGGAGCCTGCCTTCGGACTTGAATTCCGTCAGTTGCTTCGCCATGCCCCCGACAAGCGGCTGCATCCAGATGTTCGGGATGCCGTCGCGGTGTGCGGTGTAGGTCAGCCACTGCCCGTCCATTGACCAACGAATGAAGGGCAGGGGCACAACGTCTCGCGGGATGGCGTAGGTACGCTCCGGCGGCCCGCCGTCGAACGGCGTGACGACGACGCTGTACCCGCCCGCCGCAGAAGTGTCGCGATGAAAACTGGCGACGCGCTTGCCGTCGGGCGACACCGCCGGACGTTCGCAGTCCGTGGCGGTCAACTGCAAAGGCTCCCCGCCGTCAGACGAAACCTTCCAAAGCGAGTACAGACCCTCGTCGGGGCTGACCGAGTTGTAGACCACCCAACGGCCGTCCGAAGACCATTGCGGAAACTTTTCGCCGCCCCCCGCCGTGAGGCGTACGGGGTTGCCGCCGTCGCTGTCCATGCGCCAGATGTTGAAGACCCCCGCGCGGTTGGACGCGAACACGATATGATGCCCGTCCGGAGAGACCGCGGGGTGCGCGTTGACGCCCGCGTCCGCCGTCAGTTGTTGCTGATTGCTTCCGTCCGCGTTCATCACCCAGATGTCCCAATTGCCCCCGGCCTGCGAGGCGTAGACGATGCGGCCGTCGGGCGTGTAGCACACGTCGAGGTAAGCCCCGGTTCCGAAGGTAATCTTTTGGGCGCGTGCGGCGTCTGCTTCGGGCGCGACCCATATGTCGGAGTGGAACTCGGAAAGCACGGCGACGAGAGTTCGGGAGTCTGAGGTCAGGCTGATGGTGCGGTACCTATTCGAGTCGCTGGTGATTCTGCGCGCGGCTCCTTCGGGATAAGAGACGTGCCAAATCTGATCCATGCCTTCAGGCTGCTCACTCGCCGTCAGCAGAAGGCCGCTGCCGTCCGTCAGCCATTCGACATGCCCCGTCCATCCCCATTCACGCGGCGAAGCGGGACTCTGCCCGCCGTCCTCGACCCGCACGGCGACGACGCTGTTATGAAAGTCGTAGCGTTCGCGCCCGCCCGCGGAACATGCGATGACCTTACCGTCGGGCGACCACGCGGGGACTTTGAAGTTGTCGGGCGCGGGGCGCGAGGCGAGCAGACGCTGATTGGCCCCGTCAGCGTCGGCTATCATCAGCGCGCTCTGGCCTCCGGAGTTGCGCACGAAGGCCATGCGGCTGCCGTCCGGGGAAAGGGTGACGGGCGAATGCACGTCGTCAAGCAGCTTCGTTGACACGCCCCCCAACGCGGGCAGGCGGTAGAGAGAGCGCACCGAGCCGTTCAACTCGGCCCTCACGAAGTACAGGTGGTCGCCGTCGCGCGAGAAGGTCAACCCCGTGTATTCGACTTTGGCGGGCGGCACAATCTGCTGCGCGCTTGAGGCGGACGCCTGCCTGAGCCAGAGGCTCTCGCGCCCTCCTTCGGCGACCGAGTAGATAATGTACCTGCCGTCCGGCGAGATGGTCGCGCGCCCCGTGGTGCCCGTGCGCGTCAGAGCGGTCACCTCAATCCCGCTCGCGGCCTCCTTGGGCGGATGTGGCCTGCCGGACTTCTGGTAAGCCCAGAACGCGTAGGCCGTCGAAGCGATGAGGAGCAGCGCCAGCGCCAGCGGCATAACCATGCTTTTGGGTTTCGAGGGCGTGTAGTCGGATTCGTCGGGCGCGGGCGTCGGTAAGGATTCGATACTCGACGGGAGAACATCCGCCGCTGTTGCGTGTGCGGCCGCTTCCGCTCCACTCGCGGCCGTGTTCGCTATCCCGGCCCGTCCGTCTTCAACAAGCCCGACGCTCTTCTCGACGGCAAGGGGCGTCTGCCCGCGCAAGTCCTCATCCGGCTCCGCCTCGACGACGGGCACCATTTTGACTTCGGCGACGAAGCGATAGCCGAGCCCCGGTATGGTGGCGATGTACTGGCTCGCCTGGCGGCTGTCGCCCAGACACTTCCGCAGGGCCGTGATGTTCTGGTTGAGGTTGTTCTCCTCCACCACAGCGCCGGGCCAGACCCTCCGCATCAGGTCGTCCTTCTCGACCGTCTTCCCGCTCTGCTTGACGAGTACGAGAAGTGTCTCGAACGCCTTCGGGGTGAGCGGCACAGGCTCGCCTTCACGCAGCAGTCGGCGTTTGACGGGGTCGAGGCGAAACGGCCCGAATTCGTATAACTGCTTCTCCTGCCCGGACATGGCCTCTTTCAGAAATTCTTTCAGAAGAATTCAGCGGGACTCTAAGTACATTTGAACCGCTTACGAGGTAGTTTGCGGTTACTCGTTGGGGCTGCGGAAACTCGCGGCCGTTCGGGTGAGGCGAAACCGCGCACATTGTAGCGCCGGATGTCGCTTCCGTCATCATTACTTTCATGCGGCCGCGCGCCCGTAAAGGTTCACGGCCGACTGTTCGGCCGCCGTCGGGTTGGGCTCTTACGACGGCCGACATCACACGCGGGGAGGGCCGACTCTCACCGCCACTTCACAGTTAAGGAGAGACGCAATGCATATCACGAGATTGAAACGCGCCATCGCGCTCGCAGTCCTGTTCACCGTCGCCGGGCTCACACAGGCACGGGCCGCACAACCGGCCGACGACAACCGCGCCCCAGACCTCCCGCCCAACCTCTGCGAAAGAGTGCAAGCGCCCGAGGGCAACAGAGTCCACTTCCACGCGTACGCGTCCGGCGTGCAGGTCTACAAGTGGAACGGCACGGCCTGGGTCTTCGTCGAGCCGGTGGCGAATCTGTTCGCCAGCCGCAACTACCACGGGCAGGTCGCCACACACTACGCGGGCCCCACTTGGGAGAGCAACAGCGGCAGCAAGGTTGTCGCCAAGCGTCTCGAAGGCTGCACGCCGAACACGTCGGCCATCGCTTGGCTGCTCTTGGAGACGGTCTCGACCGAAGGCCCCGGCATCTTCGACGGGACGACCTACGTCCAGCGCGTAAACACGACGGGCGGTACAGCCCCCTCGACTCCCGGCTCGTTCGTCGGCGAAGAGGCGCGTGTGCCCTACACGGCCGAGTACTACTTCTACCACGCCGCGAACTGACCTGCTCCGGGCCGCGCGAGAACTTCGGCGGGCACCGTGCCATCGGCTCGACGTGCGGCTTCAAGTTAAGCCGCACGTCGAGCACGCCCGCGGGCCGAAGGGCTATAACCTCATTCACCAACGATGAAAAGGAGAAAGTCAATGCGTGATACGAGAATCAGACGCGCCATGCGTGATACGAAGATAAAGCGCGCCGTCGCGCTCGTCATCCTTATAGCCGTCGCAGGGCTCGTAGCCTTCGGCCGCGTCAACAACGACCCGCCCACCGATGAGGAGAAGGATGTCGCCGTGAAGACTGCGAACCTCTTACAGGCGGAGGTCTTCGCCGCGCTCCTGCAAGAGTTCGGCGAGACGACGCCGGAGAACGTGGAGCAGGGCAAGCAGGCGATCTCGCTCGTCTTCCACGACTCGAACAGGGACATGAGGCTCATCGGCGTCTTCCCGCCGCTCCTCGGCGGCAACAACAACATCCCTAGCGACCCGTTCGAGCGGCAGTCGCTCGCGCTCGCGCTACAGGGCAAGCCGAACACAACCGTCGAACGCCAGGGCAATCGCTGGTACTACCGCCGCTCAATCGCGCTCAGCAACGCCATGCACACGAGCTGCGCGCTATGCCACACGAACTTCACCCCGCAGTTCTTCGACCAGACGCACAACCCCGACCAGTGGGTCGGCGCGCTCACGCTGCGCGTGCCTATCAAGGAGGAGTAAAGGCCGCGGCCGCAGCCGCGCGTACCGGCATCGGGGCGGACGGCTCTCAGCTTCGGTCGCAGAGTTGAAGAGTAGAGAGTGACGGCGCACGACAAGTTACTTGTCATGCGCCGTCACTCTCTACCAAGGGGTCGTGTCTCAGATGTCGCCGCAGGCGTGAACGGCAATTCATCATCGAATACATCCGGCGCGGTGCGTGCCCATACTTGTTTGAAATAAAGAATGTGAGGCGCGTCGGATAATGACCAGCAAATACCCCAAGCTTTGTCCGAACAGCAGCAGATATGCGGGGAGACCTCCTAATAGGTCGTGCGTTATCAGATGCGCCCTCTTTTACCCTAAGTTTCGCCCAAAATAAGTCGGACATGCTCCCCTTCCAGCAACACCCGTAAGGCTTTAGCCCTTGCCCTCACCAACGCTGACGCGGCCTTGAGCACAACACGCTTGACGACGCCAAACTTACTCAACCCGACACAGCCCCTCACCTCAAGCACGTCGCCCACGAGACGCTCCCGCAATGTTATCGCTCGTTCCACACCGTCGAGCGGACGCTGGAAGGGGTTGAAGCGTTACACATACTGAGGAAGGGACAGGTCAAGAGAGAAGGGACAGGTCAAGAGATTAGACGGCAGAGATGGGATGGGGCAGGCGAAGTTCGTAGCGAGCCTCTTCGACATCACCGCTTAACGAGGCCCACCTCAGGCCCTCTCCTACCTGAAAGTAATTCCTGCAATACTACCTAGACGGTCGCCCCGCGCCGCCCCTCACCTTATGCCCCGTCTGTCGTCATCACTGCGGGACGACGAGCGTGTGCGGGGCGCGGTGCTCGATCTGGGTCATGAGCCAAGCCTGCTGCCGCTTGTTCTGCTCGTCGAGGTAGATGCAGACGGCGAGCAGCTCGTCGTCGCGCAACTCCTTCGACGCCTGCATGACTATCGTCAATGAGATGTGGACTTCTGAAGACATCACGTAGAGCGCGTGCAGGTCGCGCAGCAGCCCGAACGAGCCCGACGGAGCTTGCGGGGAAGAGCGTGGAACGGAGGTCTTCGGCCCCATCGGCATCGCGGCGGCCATACACTTCGCCGAAGGGGAGCAGAAGCTCGTCGGCCACGTAGGAGAACTCGATGCGCAAACTGAGTCTATCGCAGTTCACACGTGAGATGGAGGTGACTGCTTCATCAGATCACAACCCATCCATCACACCGAACGGCTCGCCTTTGAAGCGCCTTCGATGTATCCTGAAAGCTCAGCGAAGATATCGCCCCCTCGTCAAGTCGAACCTGAAAACCAGCTTTCTTGACCACAGCGGTCGCCGTCTGCATACCCATCGTTCGGCGACCACTATCAGCCCTGCCTTCTTTCCCGCAAGAGCTTTGCCGCCGCCCAAGTGTCAGCGCGCCTGCCCGGCGGAGTCGTGGCTTTAAGTGTACGCCCCCGAGAGCGAATCTAAGGAGTTCATCACAATGCGGGCAAAACTTTTCTGCGCCTCCCTGTGCGTCGCGCTGTCGGTCGTGGTCTGCATGGCGCAACGTCGGCCGAGACCGAACGCCGCGACCTCTTCCGAGAAGCAGGGCGCTCAGGCGCATCAAAAAACCCAAGGGGAGACGGCGCCCGAGCCCGCCAACACGGGGACGTACATGTTCGAGCAAGTGAAATCGAACGTGGCGTATTGCGGTCGCGCGAGCGGTCAGCAGATGGACATCTATTTCCCGGCCAAGGCTACCAGAGGGCCTACGCCAGCGCTGCTGTACGTGCACGGCGGCGGTTGGCGAACCGGCGATAAGAGCGAGGGCGGCAAGGCGGAGATTCACGAACTTATCGCACGCGGGTATCTGGTCGCCGCCATCAATTATCGCCTCTTCCACGGGGACGCGCCGAGCATGCCGCACAACAAATTCCCTGCGCAGATCGAGGACGTGAAGTGCGCCGTACGTTACCTGCGCGCTCGCTCCTCGGAACTGCACATAGACCCGCAGCGCTTCGGCGCGTGGGGCTTCAGTGCGGGCGGACATCTCGTCGCACTCCTGGGCACGAGCGACGACGGCGATTGGACGCAGGGCACGCAGCCTTCAATAAGCTCGCGCATACAAGCGGTGGTTGACATGTACGGCCCCACGGATTTAGCCGCGCCCGGCTACTGCGACCATCCGACGTGTCAGGATATTTTCAATCAGAGCGAGAACGACCGCAGGCTCGCCAGCCCCGTCCACTACGTAACGCCGGACGACCCGCCGTTCCTGATTATCCAGGGCGACAAGGATACGCTCGTACCGCCGAGCCAGTCGCAGGAGCTATTCGAGAAGCTCCATGCCAAAGGCGTCGAGGCAAAGCTCGTGACGGTGACGAACGCCGGTCACATGCTCAAGCCTTCCCCGCCGAACGCGCAGATCGACCCGACGGCGCAGCAGGTCGTACAGATGGTCGCAGATTTTTTCGACCAGCACTTGAATCACTGACGGCGCGCCGGACTTTCAGCGTCCGTCGAAAGCAGTAACACGTCCCCTACACGAAAGGAGCCCTTTATCGTGAAACTTCGTATCCGCATTCTGTTCATCGCCGCGACGCTCGCGGCTCTGGCCTCCGCCACTACCGCGCGGGCCGCGCCTTGTGAGTTCGCGCCGACGGGTCCCGTCACCGCTACGTCGCTACCTACGCACATGAACTGCACGATTAACGGCGAGAAGCGAGAGGCGCTCGTCTACGCGCCGCACATCGCGGTCAAGGGCGCGAAACTGCCCGTCGTCTTCGGCTTTCACGGCCACGGCGGCGACATGCAGGGGGCGGCGCAGCAGATGCATATCCAGACCATCTGGACGGGCGTGATAGTCGTCTACCCGCAGGGACTGCCGACCGTGAGCACAACCGACCCGGAAGGTCTGAAGCCGGGCTGGCAGCGCGAGGCGGGCCAGAACGGAGATCGTGACCTGAAACTCTTCGACGCGATGCTCGGCCTGCTGGAACAGAAATACTCCATCGACGACACACGCATCTACACTACCGGATTCTCGAACGGCGGGGGCTTCAGCTACCTTTTGTGGGCCGAGCGAAGTCAGAAGATAGCGGCAGTCGGCGAGGTAGCGGGCCGTCTCTGGGACACGGAACAACTGACGCAGCAGCGCTCTCTGTTAGCAATCGCCGGTAAATTAGACATGACCGACCCGTTCTCCCTGCAACAACAGTCGATTGAAAAAGCTCGTCAGGCCGATCAGGCCACGGGGACGGGACAGCCGTGCGTTGTGCCAGGCGGCGCGGCGATGGGGACACACTGCACGCGGTACGCGTCCACGGCCCAGACGCCCGTCAGGACGGTGATTCATCCCGGCGCGCACGTCTATCCGTCCTGGGCTCCGAAGGAGATTGTTGACTTCTTCAAGATACATCACCTCTGAGTGTTGGCCGGACGGGACGCGGGTACGGGGGCCGCCCTTCCATCAGGACGCGTGTGAGCGCAGCGGCAGACGGACTTATAACGCGATGAAGAATGACGAGCTGATTCGCTGCCGCGTGGCGGCCTGTCGTGAGGCTTCGGCCGACGCCGACGGGTGGGTCTTCTATCTCATTAACGACGGCGTCGCGCCTCTCGACTCGGCGGTGTTATACCGGGTCAGCTCCGAATGGGGCGATCTGGGTAACAGCAAGGCCGCGGACGTGCGCGTCAACGGCCTTGCCCCCGGCGCGCACGCACCCATCTGGCAGGACGACGGAGAGTTCCGCACCGAGTTGTCGCTAATCGTGCGCGCGGGGGGGCGAGAGGTGCGGCTGTCGTTTGAGTTTCCCAAGCTCTACATTCAAAGGAATCTGTCCCTCCTGCGCGGCATGGATAAACATGGGTGGGAAGAGATCGCCGAAGGGTGAGTCGGCTTAGTGTTAAGGCGCTTGTAAATCTTCAGATATTTTACTAAACGTCTTCACATAATTTACTAGCTCGCCTCCGTCCTCAAAGATCTCTTCTCTAAGTCTCTGTTTGCGGGGCCTTGTATCACTTTACCGTCATAGTTGAATCGTGAGCCGTGGCAGGGGCAGTCCCAACTCTTTTCCGCGCCGTTCCAATGGACGATGCAGCCCATGTGCGTGCAGACGGCGGAGCAGGCGAAGACCCGGCCTTCGTCATCTCTGTAGACCGCGACCCTCTCACCTTGCCATTTGACCACTTCGCCCGCGCCGGACGGAAGCGCGACCGTGTCCTCCAACGGCGGGCAGGCCGAGCCGGGTCGCCGCCTCCACCTCCGCCTTAATCTTATCGAGTTCTTCTTCCAGTTCCGTGTAGGTGTAGGCGTCTGTGCGGCGAAAATCACAGTCGATGCCGTGTCCTGTGACGAGAGAAGCGATCTTCTCAATCGCGGCCTCTTGAGCCTCGGACCTCATTCCTTCAGCAAAGCCGCCCGCCCGCCGTCGGCAGCCCGCTCCGCATCCGGCGCCTGCCCGCGCTCGCCCAGCACGACCCGCACGGCGTGTTGCGCGCCGTCATCTATGAGCGGAACATCGTCGGCCGCCTGTGCCGCGCCGTCAACTTCGACGCGGGCGATGCCGCGACAGACGCCGTGCGGGTTCTCCACTTTAATGTGATACCGCGTCGCGCCGTGGCGGTATTGAATCTCGAACTCACGCCACCAGCGCGGCACGCACGGGTCTATCTTCAGACGCGCGCCGCGCAGTTGAAAGCCGAGGATGGACTCAAGCCCGGCGCGATACATCCACCCCGAAGAGCCCGTGTACCAAGTCCAACCGCCGCGCCCCGTGTGCGGCCATACGGCGTACACGTCTGCGGCGGCGACGTAAGGTTCGACCTTGTACTTGTGCAACCCCGCGCGCGTCGAGGCGTGGTTGATCGGATTAAGGAGCGCGAAGAGTTCGCCCGCGCGGTCGCCGTCGCCCAGCATCGCGTAGGCGATGACCGTCCAGATGGCTGCGTGCGTGTACTGCCCGCCGTTCTCGCGCACGCCCGGCACGTAGCCCTTTATGTAACCGGGGTCGAGCGCGCCGCGGTCGAACGGCGGCGCGAAGAGCATTATGAGGCCGTCGCCGCGCCGTATGAGGTGCTGTTCGACGGCGGCCATCGCGCGTGCGGCGCGGTGCCGGTCGGCCGCGCCGGAGATGACGCCCCACGACTGCGCGATTGAATCAATGCGGCACTCCTCATTCTGCGTGGAGCCGAGAGGCGTGCCGTCGTCGAAGTAGGCGCGGCGATACCAGTCCCCATCCCAAGCCTCGGCTTCGAGCGCCTGCTTGAGCTTAGTTAAATGCGCGCGGTAAGTGTCGGCGCGTGCCGCGTCGCCGCGCGCTTCGCAGACGGGGGCGAACCACTCAAGTGTGGTGTGCAGGAACCAGCCGACCCAGACACTCTCGCCGCGCCCTTCATGGCCGACGCGATTCATGCCGTCGTTCCAGTCGCCCGAACCCATCAAAGGCAGCCCGTGCGGGCCGAGCGAGAGACTCCGGTCGAGCGTCCGCACGCAGTGCTCGTAGAGGCTCGCGGACTCCTTCGAGACGGCGGGCTGCGTGTACGACTCGTCCTGACCCGGTTCGAGCGGCGGCGCTTCGAGGAACGGGACGACTTCATCGAGCACGGCCGCGTCGGCCGTCACGTTCATGTAGAAGCTGGTTACGTAAGGCAGCCAAAGAAGGTCGTCCGAGAAGCGCGTGCGCACGCCTCTTCCGGTCGGCGGGTGCCACCAGTGCTGCACGTCGCCCTCCTTGAACTGGTGCGCGGCGGCGCGAAGGATCTGCGCGCGAGTGAGGTCTGGGCGCGCGTAGACGAGCGCCATCGTGTCTTGCAGTTGGTCGCGGAAGCCGTAAGCGCCGCCCGATTGGTAGAAGGCCGAGCGCGCCAGCACTCGACAGGCCAAAGTCTGATACGGCAGCCAGCGGTTGAGAATCGTATCGAGCGCCGCGTCGGGCGTGCGCACCTCGATTGTTCCGAGCACTTCGTCCCAACGCGCGAGCACGCGCTCGAACGCCTCGTTGACGGCGGGCAGGCGGCGGAAGCGTTCGACGACGGCGCGCGCCTCTTCGCGCGTCTCGGTCTGGCCGATTAGGAAGACGACCTCATGCGTCGCGCCCGGCGCAAGCTCGATCATGGTCTGAATGGCCGCGCAGGGGTCGAGCCCCGCGCCGGCACGGTTTGAAAGCGTGGTGCGGCGTAGCGCGGCCGGGCGTGCGGGTGTGCCGTTGCGCCCCAAGAACTCTTTGCGGTCGCAGGTGATTGTGCTCTCAGACGCGCTCGCGGCGGCGAAGGCGATGCGCGCTGCGAACTCGTTGTTGTAAGGGTTGCGCGCGAAGATTGCGCCGCTCTCTTTATCGAACTCGGTAATAACGAAGGGCGCGGACGCCCCCCGCTCGACGCCCAGCACAAACTCGCTGTAACTGGTGACCGACAGCCGACGACTCTCGTTAGTGCGGTTACGCAGGCGCAGCACGGAGATCTTAACCGGCGCGTCGGGCGGCGTAAAAAGCAGTAGCTCCTGCGTGATGCCGTGGCTCGCGTGCTCGAAGACCGTGTAGCCCTGCCCGTGACGGATGACGTAAGGGTCGTCTCCGCGTACGGGCAGCGGAGTCGGCGTCCAGACCGCGCCGCTCTCTTCGTCGCGCAGATAGATCGCCTCGCCCGGCGGGTCGCTCACGGCGTCGTTCGACCACGGCGTGAGCCGGTTCTCGCGGCTGTTCGCGGACCAGGTGTAGCCGCTCCCGGTATCCGTCACCTGAAAGCCGAAGTCGTGTTCATTGGCGATGACGTTCGCCCACGGCGCGGGCGTCCACTGCCCCGCGCGCAAGACCGTCACGTACTCGCGACCGTCCTGACTGAAGCCGCCGAGGCCGTTGAAGAACGATAGCTCCGGCGTCTCCACGGCGGCCTCCGGGTAGACGCGCGCAGGCCCGCGCGGGACGAAGGCGGCGGGCAGCGGCTCCTCTATCTCGCGGCGCGTCAACTGCTCGGCGAGCGTGCCGCGTTCGGGGACGATGACGACGCGCGCCGCCGCGTGCAGCAAGATACGGTCGGCCTCCGGCATGATGTCCGTACGTCGCAGGAAGACGCCGCCCGGCTTGTCCTGCAAGCCTTGCGAGCCGCTCGCGCGAATCATCGACAGCAGCCCGTCCTGCAACTCCTGCGCGTAGGTGGGCGGGTGGTCGTTGAGGATGACGAGGTCAATCGTCAGACCTTTGAGCCGCAGGTACTCGTGCCCGCGAAGGAGTTGCCGCACAACGTCCACGTCTTCGTCCCGACTGACGCGGACGATGACGATGGGCAGGTCGCCGCTGATGCCGTAAGGCCAGAGAGACGACTGCGCCAACGTGTTAAGCGCAAGCACGTGCGGGCGCGGGCGCAAAGAAGGGTCCGCGAAGAGCACGCGCCCGGCGAGGCGTTGAAAGAGGTGCGCCTCGTCCGCGTCCACGTTGTGGTGGCGCATCTCGACCTGCGACTGAGTCCAAGCGAGCCGCGCGGCGCGCTCGAAGATGGAAGGGTCGTGGTACTTGTCGGCGAGGGCGAGCGCCTCTTCGCGCGAGCGCGCCGTGGCGGTCGTGAACGAGACGCGCGCCTTCTCGCCCGGTTGCAGGCGCACGAACTGGCGCAAAGAGAAGACCGGGTCGAGGACTGCGCCGACCGTGTTCGACAGCGGCCGGTCTTCGACGACGGCCACAGGGTCGGCGGCCGTGTGACCGCGACCGAGAAAGCGGCCGCGGTCTGTCTCGTACTGCACCGCGCCGACGTGCTCGCCGTCCGTGACGACGACGTGCACGGCGTACGCGGGCTCGTCCTTACTCGAACGCGGGCGGCGGCGCGCGAGCAGCGCGTTCTCGGCCGCGACGTATTCGGTCTCGATGAAGAGATTGCTGAAGGCCGGGTGCGCCACGTCCGCCGCGTGTGGCGCAAGCACCACCTCCGCGTAGCTCGACAACTCGACCTCGCGCACGCGCGTCGATTGATTCGTCAGCGAGACCTGCCTGATCTCTGCGTTGTCTTCGGGCGAGACGATGATCTCGGTGTGCGTCAGGATTCCCGCGTCCGTGCGCCGGATGTCAACCTTGTCTTCCGAGAAGGAGACTTCGTAAGAGCGCGGCATGATCCTCGTCGGCTGGTAAGAAGTTGACCAGACGGCGCCGCTCCTCACGTCGCGCAGATAGATGAAAGAGCCGTAGTCGTCGCGCACGGCGTCTTCGCGCCAGCGCGTGACGGCCAAAGGCCCGCAGCGCGAATAGCCGCCGCCGGCCGTCGTGACCATCACCGAGTATGTGCCGTTCGAGAGTAGTTGCGTGCGCGGCGTCGGGAGGTCGGGCGTGTCGAAGCCGCGCGTGACGAGCCCCGTCAGCGTGTAAACGAGGCGCCCCGATAAGACCTCTTCAGCGCGCGGGTGGGCCGCGGGCACGCCGCGCGGGATGCGCTCCTGCAATAACAACTCGGTCGCCTGCACGAGCGGCTCCGCGTGAAAGCGTCGCTGCATCACGTCGCGGTTGAGCAGGTTGTCGAGCGCGACGAGGCTCATGCCCTGATGGTGCGCCATGAAGGCGCGAATCACCACCCGCTTCTCGTTCTGCGGCAGACGCTCCGGCGTGTAGTCGATAGACTCGTAGAACCCGTAACGGCCGAGCGCGCCCTCGCGCCCGAGGC
>JBJMGR010000381.1:0-2851 GCA_045807805.1 Pyrinomonadaceae bacterium
AGTTGTAGCCAGTTAGCCCAAGAGACTTTGAAGAGAGGAACACGGCCGTGCGACATCGCGACGACGAGCACGGGGAGGCTTAGCGCGGCGGCGACCAGGAAACGGCGCTTGAGGTCGCGCGCCTCCGCGCGTCGCGCCTCCTCCTCTAGACCTAAGCTAGAGCGCGCGTCTCCGGCCGTCACGTCGAGCACGCCGTAGCCTATGTCGCGCACGGCGGCCGTAAGCTCGCTCAACCCCGTGCGCTCGGGATCATACTCGACGGTCGCGCGCGACGTTGCGAAGTTGACCGCGGCCGACTCGACGCCCGAAGCCTTCGACAGACGCCGCTCTATTCGGCGCGCGCACGCGGCGCAGGTCATGCCCGTCAGCGGAAGGTCAACGCGTAGGCTCCCGCCGTCGGCGCGCGCCGGAGCGGCCGTCTCAAACGTAGCGGCGACCTCTTCAACATTTTTCTCGCCCGTCACGTTCACTTCCGCACCTCACTGTTCGCGTCCCGGTCTCGCTTGCCGCCCTTGCGCGCGACTCCCTCGCGGCCGTGCGCGCTCATGGTGCTGTGCTCGATGAGGCCGCAGACGCGCCCCTCATCCTCGCCTCGCTCGTCCCACTCCGCGAGCGTGCGCGCGAGGTCGGCGCGGTGCCTGCGTAGCTCGGCCATGCGCGCGTCCAGCTCTTCGAGCTTGCGGCGCGCAAGCTCCCTCACGTGTCGGCACGGCGAGCGCCCACCCGCGCTCTCGGCAAGAATCTCGCCTATCTCGTCGAGCGTGAAGCCTACGGCCTGCGCGCGCCTGATGAAGTCGAGACGTTCGAGCACCGACTCGTCGTAGACGCGGTAGTTCGACTCAGTCCGCGCAGGGCGACCGAGCAGCCCCCGCCGCTCGTAGAACCTCAGGGCCTCTATGCCGACGCCGGAGCGGCGCGCGACCTCGCCGATGCGCAGGCCGCGCCCGCTCGTCCGTCGCCCTTCCCTCGCCTCGTGGCTCTCTGTGTTTCTAGACATAAGGAGATTGTAAACCCTGTAGCCGAATACAGAGTCAAGCGTCCGCGCGAAAAAGATTCGGCCCCGCGTCAGCCGGGCCGAAAAGGCTTCTACGCCGCCGTCATGTTTGTAGATGGGCGTCGGTCGGACTTCAGTTGGATTGAGGGTTGCCGGAGGCGTCGAGGTAGGCTTCGACCGTGCGGTAGATTTCGTCGTCTATGAAGAGGTTTATGTGGTTGAGCGAGCGCGTCATGTCTTCGGGCGTGCGCGCGGGGAGCGCGCCGCTGTAGCGTTCGAGGAACTCGACGAGCGTCGCGCGCAGTAGCGTCAACTCGCGCACGACCTCTTTGAGTTCGTACCCTTGACGCCAGCGCTGTCGGCCGTGCTCGCGCCCCTCGCTCATCATCGGCGCTTCCCATTCGCCGCGCGCGATGGCCCGCTGAAGCTCCTCGACTATCTGGGGGACGTGGTCGATGAGTTGAATGTATGAGAGGCGCTCGTCGGAGTTGATGCGGCGGTCTGACGCGACCTTCTCCGTCCAGTCGCGAACGATTGTCTCCTGCCCTGTCATGAGCAGACGGCTGATTGCTTCCTTCACGTTCGGGGGAACCTCCGGGTTGTATGGCGCGGCCGCGCTTGATGTCTTGGGAGAGTCGGCGCGGCCTTAGCCGGGAGTATAAGTCAAGCCGCGCGCGACGGGCAAACGATTTGACCGGCGGGCTCGGGCAGTGAGACCATTGCAGCCTTAAACGTTCAAACCGACGTACCAGAACGGAGGGCAGAAAGCTTGACGGAAGAGACAAAGGATAAGTTCGTGACGCAGTCGGAGACGGGCGAGGTGCCGCCCGTTGACGCGGTCGAGGGGCGTGTCGAGGCAGAGATGAAGCGCATCGAAGGCAGCGCGCGCGAGGCCGTGGGCCAGGGCCTACAGGACGCACGCGCCGAGGCCGAAGGGCGCGAGCTACGCGAACAGGGCGAGCGCGAGCTGGAAGAAGAAAGGCAGAAGTAACAAGGCAAAAGTCAGAACCGCCTGCCGCAAGCGGGCGGGTATGGTGACGCAACTAAGACCCGCCCGCTTGCGGCAGGCGGGTCTGACCTGACGCGCAGCGCCGTATCAACTGCGTGCGACGCGCTGCCAGACTTTGGCCTCGCCCTCTGTGCGGACGAGCGCAACGACTTCGCGGTAGGCAGCGGCGTAGAGTGCGCGCATCTCTTCGGCCGAAGCTGGTTGCGCCAGTTTCTGTTCCAGTTCCGACAGGCTCAATTTCTTCAATGGCGCGGCGCGCGTGAGGCGCGCACCCTCACCGGCCGTGTAGGCGGCGAGTCCTTCAGCGAGCCAGCGCGGCGCGCGTTCGCGGCTGAGCGCGTCGATGACTGCATGTGCATACTCGTGGCGTAAAGTCGTGGCGAGGACGCCCCGACGTTGGAGCGTGGCGAGCGGTTGCAGGTGAATGCTGTGCCCGCGTGTGGCGGCCGCGGCCCACGGGGCTTGCCCTGTCACGCCGACGAAATCGCCGGTCGTCTCGTGCGCGAAAATTTCCAGCACGGGCAGAGCGAGCGGAGTGAGCGACGCGGCATTGAGTCGTTGGGCCAAGTCCGCGCGCGCGGCTTCGAGCACACCGAGCGTCGCTTCGACATCGCGGCGCGCGGTCTGCGCTGGATAGCTGACGCGGAAGTGTTCGCTTGCGAGCGTGAGGCGCGGACTAACAGTCTGAGCCGAGCGCGCACTTGCTCGTCGTGTTTGATGCGCGTCTGTATGAGCCGGCCACAACACGTCGTCGTGCCATTGCGGTGTGCCCGTAAGTTGTGTGAGGCTCGTGCCGGGACAGTAGTACGCGAGTATCTGTCGTTTGGGTGTGCCGCGCTCAGCCTGCG
>JBJMGR010000382.1:0-4578 GCA_045807805.1 Pyrinomonadaceae bacterium
GAGCGGCTCGCCCGTGTAGCTGCTCTCCCAGCCGACAACGTTAAAGTCATCCCCCGTCTCGGACGCTTGCTGATAGAGGCGGTCATAGAGCTCCTGCCAGGTCTTCAACTGCGCCTGCTGCGTGTCCGCCTCCTCCGCCTCATTCTCCTTACGCAGCACGTAGCCGATCAGCCGCCGCGCCTCTCCCTCGCCGTCAACCTTCACCGCTGCGTCGCGCACGTCGGGCATCACCCGTAGTGCCGCCTCTATCTCGCCGAGTTCGACGCGGAACCCACGCACCTTCACCTGCCCGTCCGCCCTCCCGACGAACTCCAGGTTCTTGTCCGGCCGCCACCTCGCCAAGTCGCCCGTCCGGTACATCCTCGCGCCCGCCGCGCCGTAAGGGTCTGCCACGAACCGCTCCGCCGTCACCCTCGGCCGGTTGACGTAGCCGCGCGCCACCCCAGCCCCGCCAATGTATAGCTCGCCCGTCACTCCAACAGGCACCGGCCGCAGCGACGAGTCGAGCACGTAGACCCTCGTGTTGGCTATCGGCCTCCCTATGACCTGCGCCCCTCCCGCCTCCCTCCGCGCGTAGGTCGAATAGGTCGTCGTCTCCGATGGGCCGTAGAGGTCCGTCACACGTGCCCGGCTCCCCGCCACCACGGCCTCGACCAGTTGCGGCGTCAACGGCTCGCCCGCCAGATTCACCGCCCTCACCGATTCCGGCAGCGGGCCCGAGCGCAGCAACTCGGCCATCGCAGACGGCACCGTGTTGACGAGCGTGGGCAGAGCCGAGCGCGAGAGTTCGGGAAGGTCGAGGGCATTGTGCGCAGCCAACAACACCTTGCCTCCATAGCAGAGCGGGAGGAATAACTCGAAGATGGAGAGGTCGAAGCAGACGGAGGTGGAGGCGAACAACTCCTGGCGGTCTTGTGGTGGGAAGACCTGCTCGGCCCAGTGGAGGAAGGTGACGACGCTGCGATGCTCGATGGCGACGCCCTTGGGGCGGCCCGTAGAGCCAGACGTGTAGATGATGTAGGCCGTATTATCTAGGCGCGCGCGCGAGGGCAGCGGCCCGTCGGACTCGGCCGCGACTGCCTCCCGGTCGCGGTCTAAGAGCAGCGCCTCAAGCCCCGCCTCCGCAGTGCCCGCCGGCAAGTTCCCCGAGGTGACGAGCAGGGAGGCCGAAGCGTCGGAGAGCATCAGCGAGATGCGCGCGGGCGGGTAGTCGGGGTCGAGCGGCAGGTAGGCCGCCCCCGCCTTAAGCACGGCCAGGATGGCGACGACCAGGTCGGGCGAGCGCGGGAGGGCGAGTGCGACGACGCGCTCGGGGCCGACGCCGCGAGAGGCGAGCTGGCGGGCGAGGCGGTTCGAGCGGGAGTCGAGTTCGCGGAAGGTGAGCGAGTGCGGGCCGCAGACGAGGGCGACGGCGTCGGGGGTGCGCGCCGCCTGCTCACAGAACATCTCATGCAGTGTCTGCTGCGGTACGGGGAGCGGACCGCCGTCAACGAGCAGTCCACTCTCCTTCTCCGGGCGCATCATTGGCAGACGGCTCAGCGGCGCTGCGGGTTCGGTCGCGGCTGTCTCCAGCAGCCGTAGGTAGTGCTCGGCCAACTGTTCGACGCGCCACTGGTCGAAGAGGTCGCGATTGTAGACCCAGTAGACCTCCAGCGCCCCGCCGCGCTCCACCGCGTGCACCTCCATGTCGAAGTGCACCTCGGCAATCTCCGGGGACAGGCGCTCGACGGTGAGTCCCGCGAGTTGGTGGGCGACCTCGGGCGCGTTCTGCAAGGCGAACATTACTTGGAAGAGCGGCGTCTGGTTCAGACTCCGCTCGGGCGAGAGTTCTTCGACCAGTCTCTCGAACGGCACGTCCTGATGCTGGTAGGCGGCCAGCGTCGTGGCGCGCACCCCGGAGAGCAGTCCGGCGAAGGAGGTAGAAGGCTTGACCTGGACGCGCATCACCAGCGTGTTGACGAAGAAGCCGATCAACTCCTCCAACCGCGACTCCTGCCGATTGGCTATCGGAGAGCCGACGACGATATCCTCCTGCCCGCTGTGGCGCGAGAGCAGCACGGCGAAGGCCGACAGCAACGTCATGTAGAGCGTCGCCTGATGCTCGCGGCTCACACGCTTCAACTCGGCCAACTGCGCGGCCGACATCGATAGCCTGTGCGTGCCTGCGGCGAAGGTCTGCATGGGCGGGCGCGGCCTGTCGGTGGGAAGCTCAAGTCGCTCGGGCGCGCCTTCGAGTTGCCGCCGCCAGTAGGAGACGCCCTCTTCGAGCGCCCCGCCTTCGAGCCACCCCCGCTGCCAGAGGGCGAAGTCGGCGTACTGGACCCCGAGCGGCCGGAGCGGGCTCGGCTCGCCGCGCCGGAAGGCGGCGTAGAGCAGCATCAGTTCGCGGTTGAAGACGCCCTGCGACCAACCGTCGGAGACAATGTGGTGGAGGGTGCGCAGCAGCACGTGCTCTTCGTCGCCGAGCCGCAAGAGCCTGACCCGCACGAGCGGGCCACGCGAGAGATCGAAGGGTTCCGAAGCCTCGCGCCGCATCGCCTCGCGCACCCGCTCGGCGCGCGTCTCGGCGTCGAGTGAACTGAGGTCTGCGACGGGCAGGCCGAGGTCAACCTCCGGCTCGACTATCTGGACGGCCTCGCCGCCCGACTCCTCGAAGCGCGTGCGCAGACTCTCGTGGCGCTCCACGATAGCGTTGAGGGCGCGGCCGAGCGCGTCAACATCGAGGGGGCCGAGCAGGCGCAGCGCCTCGGGCAGGTTGTACTCGGTGCTTGAGCCTTGAAGGCGGTCGATGAACCACAACCGCCGTTGCGCGTAGGAGAGCGGCAGGAGAGCGGGGCGGGGCTGCGGCTCAAGCGGAGGGTGGTGGTCGCCAGAGTCGGATAGCCGGGAGGCGAGGCGCTCGACGGTGGGTGCCTCGAAGAGGGTGCGGATGGCGAGTTCGACGCCGAGCGTGGAACGGATGCGGCTGACGAGTCTCGTCGCCATCAGCGAGTGGCCGCCCGAGGAGAAGAAGTTGTCGTCTATTCCGACGCGCTCCAGGCCAAGCACCTCGGCGAAGAGGGCGCACAATGCTTCCTCGCGCGGCGTGCGCGGGGCGCGGTAGGCGGAGGACGAGGCGAAGTCGGGCGCGGGCAGTGCCTTGCGGTCAAGCTTGCCGTTCGGTGTCAGAGGCCACGCCGGCAGAACCTGTATAACGGCAGGCACCATGTAGTCGGGCAGAGTCTCGCGCAGAGCCTCGCGCAGCCCCCTTGCAAATTCGATGTCGCCGGTGCTGCCGGCTGGCGTGTTCGTGAAGCGCCGGTAGAAGGTCAGCGGCATGACCGCGTCGCCCTCCGAAGGCTGCCAGCGCGGGTTGAATATCGCGTCGTAGACGCCTTCGGGCCCGAACCCCTGCCAGTGTATCGAGACGCCGAGCCGTCGGGCCAGAGCCGCCACTTCGTCCGGCCACTCGCCTTCGGCCGCGCAGGCGTGGCTCAACTCGCTCGCCTTCATCCCGGCCGGGGCGCTCTCCAGACGACGGACTGCGTCCACTGCGGCCGACACGCGCCGGTCTCGAATCCCGCGCACGCCAACTGAGGCCGAAGGATTCGCGGCCAACTCACGCGCCAGCCGCTCACGCCACTGGCCCGCCGCGTCCCAACTCAACCAGTTGTCGGGCGGCGCGGCCGACTCCTTTTCGCCGACCTTCAACGCCACGTCGTAGCGGAAGCGGCTCAGCTCGTTGTCGTAGGCGCTGGCCTTTAAGGCCACCTCCACGCGACCGAGTTCGGGACGGCGGCGCACCAGCTCCTCGAACAACTGCGGAGCGACGAGCAACTCGCCCTCCATCCGCTCGGCCTGCCTTATGCGGCGGCGCACCTCCTCGACCGTCGTGTCGGCTTCGGCTTTATAAAGTTCTACGGACGCGTGGAACGCGTGGAGCAGCGGCAGGCTCCGCACGTCTCCGAGAAAGACGTGGCCGCCCGGCTTCGTGACGCGCACCGCCTGCTCGATCACCTTGAGCAGGTAGTCCGCGTCCGGGAAGTACTGCGCGACCGAGTTTAGAAAGACAAGGTCGAGGCTCGCGTCCTCCACGAACGCAAGCTCGTGCGCCATCCCTTGGCGCAGTTCGACGTGGCGCAGGTCGGGCCGCGTGTCGAGGTATTGTTGGAGGTGTCGGAGCACCTCGCCCGAGAAGTCCATGCCGACGTAACGCTCGCACGCCCCGGCCAGACGCGTCAGCAGCAGGCCGGTGCCGCACCCGAGTTCGAGCACGCGCCGCGGCCGCAACTCGCGCAAGCGCGCGACGGTCTCATCCACCCACAGCCGCATCTCCGCGGCCGGGAGCGGCTCGCCCGTGTAGCTGCTCTCCCAGCCGACAACGTTAAAGTCATCCCCCGTCTCGGACGCTTGCTGATAGAGGCGGTCATAGAGCTCCTGCCAGGTCTTCAACTGCGCCTGCTGCGTGTCCGCCTCCTCCGCCTCATTCTCCTTACGCAGCACGTAGCCGATCAGCCGCCGCGCCTCTCCCTCGCCGTCAACCTTCACCGCTGCGTCGCGCACGTCGGGCATCACCCGTAGTGCCGCCTCTATCTCGCC
>JBJMGR010000383.1:0-33833 GCA_045807805.1 Pyrinomonadaceae bacterium
GACCTCGTCGTCAACGCGACGCCGCTCGGCACGCGCGGCGCACTCGAAGGCGAGACGCCCGCGACCGTCACGCAGCTACGCGGCGCGCGCTTCGCGTACGACCTCGTCTACAACCCCGCGAGCACGCGCTTCATCCGAGAGGCGCGAGACGCGGGCTGCGAAACCCTCGGCGGCCTCGCGATGCTCGTCGCGCAGGCCGCCGCGCAGTTTGAACTCTGGACGAATGAGTCGGCCCCGCTCGAAGTAATGCGCGCCGCGGCGGAAGGGCGGTTGTCACAGGTTAGAGATTGATGGAGCGTTACAGCAGGCAGATTCTTTTCGAGGGCATCGGCGCGGAGGGGCAGCGGCGTCTCGGCGCGTCGCGCGTCGCGGTCATAGGGTGCGGCGCGCTCGGCTCGGCGCAGGTCGAGACGTTGGCGCGCGCGGGCGTCGGGCATCTGGTTGTTGCCGACCGGGACTTCGTCGAGGAGTCGAACCTGCAAAGGCAGACTCTCTTCACGGAGCACGACGCGCGCGTGCGAGTGCCGAAGGCAGTGGCCGCCGCGCGCCGCGTGGCGGAAGTCAACTCGGACGTTGAGTGCCTGGCCGAGGTGGTTGACGTTAACGCGTCGAACGTCGAGCGGCTGATAAGCGATTGCGATTTGGTCTTAGACGGGACGGACAACTTCTCGACGCGCTTTCTTCTGAACGACGCGTGCGTGAAGCACGGCGTGGCGTGGGTCTACGGCGCGGCCGTCGGGAGCTACGGCGTGACGTTGACGATAAGGCCGGGCGTGACGCCATGCCTTCGCTGCGTCTTCCCCGAAGAGCCCGCCGCCGGTTCCGCGCAGACGTGCGACACGGCGGGCGTCATCATGCCGGTTATCTCAATCGTCGCTGCGATGCAGGCGTCGGAGGCTCTGAAGCTTTTGACGGGCCACGTCGAAAGGCTTCAAGGGGGCTTGATGCAGTTCGACGTTTGGCGCAACGAGTGGCGGAGGATTGACGCGGGCACGCGCGCGCCCGACTGCCCCGCGTGCGCGCTTCATAGATTCGACGCGCTCGGGGCCGAAGGCGGCGACATGACGACCGTTCTCTGCGGGCGCAACGCCGTGCAGGTGACGCCGCGACGCCCGGCGCGCGTAGACCTCGAAGCACTAGCCGCACGCCTGAGCGTCGTGGGCGAGGTGAAGTCGAACCCTTACCTCGTGCGCCTGCGCGCGGGCGAGTATGAATTGACGGTCTTTCAGGACGCGCGCGCAATCGTGCGCGGCACGGATGACGCGTCGCTCGCGCGCACGCTCTACGCGCGCTACGTGGGGACTTAGAACAGAACCGCGAGCGGTAGCGAGCGGGTAGGCCCTGCGACGCACGGCTCGTTTGATGTAACGCCTACCCGCTCGCTACCGCTCGCGGTTCTGTCCCGGCGACTTTCGGGTTATGATTCTTAAAGGGCGTTCGCAAGTGCCCTTCTTCATCCCGACGAATTTTGAAAGCGACTTTGCATTGATGACCAAAAGACCGAAAGCCCTTCGCAACCTCTACTCCGTCTTAATCGCAGCAGCCTTCGTCTTCATGTCGCAGCCCAGTGCGCGCGCGGGCGGGCCCGTCGTGTGGGAGACGGATTCGCGCGCGGAGATGTTGAACGGCGAGTCGCACGGCGTCTCCGTCACGGACACGGGTGCGCTCATGCTCGCGCCTCAGTTCACGCAACTCTTCGACTCCGAGCAGGCTTTCGTCTGGTCGAGCGCGGCCGACTCGGCGGGCAACGTCTATCTCGGCACGGGCCACGACGGCAAAATTTTCCGCGTCACTGCTGACGGGCGCGGGGCTCTACTTTATGACGCCGCAGAGTTGGACGTGACGGCGCTCGTAGTGGGCCGCGACGGCGCGCTCTACGCTGGCACCTCGCCCGAAGGCAAGGTCTATCGCATCACGCAGGACGGCAAGGCGGACGTTTACTTCGACCCGCCCGACAAGTACATCTGGTCGCTCGCGTTGATGGCCGACGGCTCGCTCGCCGTCGGCACGGGCGACACAGGCAAGCTCTACCGCGTGCGCGCGGCCGGCGCAAAGCCCGAAGCGTCTCTGCTCGTTGACACGAACGAGACGCACATCATCTCTCTCGCGGCCGACGCGCGCGGCAACCTCATCGCGGGCACAGACCCCGGCGGGCTCGTGCTCCGAATCTCGCCCGAGGGCAAGGCGTTCGCGCTCTTCGATTCGCCCCTGCGTGAGATTCACGCGCTCGCGCTCGCAGCGGACGGCTCAATCTACGCGCTCGCGCTCGGCGACGCCGCGACGGGGCCGCGCGCGTCCTCTTCCACGACGACCGTAAGCGCCGCCTCCACAGGCGGGACTGTGACCGGAACCGTCACGACGGACGACGGCACGCAGGCCGTCACTTCGTTGAGCGCGCAGACGCAGGCACAGGCGCGCAGCCGCAACGAGCTTCAAGGGGCGCGCAGCGCCGTCTTCCACATCTCGCCTGACGGCGGCGCGGACGTGCTCTGGAGTTCGCAGACCGTGACGGCCTTCTCCGTCGCGGCCTCGCCGCAGAGCGCGAGCGTTCTAATCGGCACGAGCGACAAGGGGCGCATCTATTCGGTCACGGACGACGGGCGCGACACTCTGCTTCTTCAGTCGAGCGAAGACCAAATCTCCTCGCTCGTCGTGCGCGGGCGCGAAGTCTTCGCCGCGTCGTCGAATCAGGGCAAGCTCTTCCGACTCGCGACCGACGCGGTCGCCGAAGGCGCGTACGAGTCGCCGGTGCGCGACGCGAAGTTCGTAGCCACTTGGGGCCGCGTGTGGTGGCGCGGGCGCGGGCAGGTCGAGCTTCAGACTCGTTCAGGGAACACGGAGCGGCCCGACATGACCTGGAGTGATTGGAGCGCGCCTTACAGAGATCCTGCGGGCGCGGCCGTCGCCAGCCCGCGCGCGCGCTTCATACAGTGGCGCGCGGTGCTTCGCTCCGCGCAAGGGGCGGACGCGCGCCTCGAAGACGTGAGCCTCTCATATCTCCCGCGCAACGTCGCGCCCGAGGTCTTGCAGATACAGGTCTTGCCCGTCGGCATCGCCCTACAGTCGGCCGTGCAGATTCAGGTTGACCCGAACATCGAAGCGTCGGGCCTAGACCCCGCGCTCATAGGGCCGCAGGTTCAGATTCCTCCGCGCCGCACGTTCCAGCGCGGCGCGGTCTCCTTGCAGTGGCAGGCCGAAGACCGCAACAGCGACACGCTCGTCTACTCGGTCTACTATCGTTCGATTACGGAGAACACCTTCCACCTGCTCAAGGAGAATCTTCGCGACAACTTCTTCTCGGTTGACGGCGCGGCGCTCGGCGACGGCCGCTACGTCTTCAAGGTCGTGGCCTCGGACGCGCCCGAGAACTCGCTCGGTCAGGCTTTGACGGGCGAGCGCGTGAGCGAGCCTCTGAGCGTGGACAGCTCTCCGCCCGTCGTGCGCTCGGCGGGCGACGCGCAGGTCGGTGCCGACGGGCGCGTGCGCGTGCGTTTCACCGTAGAGGATTCGAGCGGGATGATTCGGCGCGCTGATGTCTCCGTTGACAGCGGCGAGTGGCGCGCGGTCTTCCCCGAAGACGGCATCGCGGACAGCCCGCGCGAAGTTTACGCGCTCGACCTGCCCATTGAAGGCGCGGGTGAGCATACAATCTCCTTGCGCGCGATTGACGGTAGTGGCAACGTTAGCAGCGCGCGCGTCGTCGTAAGACGTTGAAGGCTCGTGTCGGGCGACGCTCGAAGGGTGCTTCAGCTCGTGAGACCTTCGGACTGATTGAAACCATACACGATACGGTGCGAGCCATGACCATACGGTGCGGGCGCGCATAAGTTAAGCCGTGAAAGGCTTGAAAGAGTGTGCGGCCCCGAGTGGCATCGGCATTGCACAGTTTGAAGGGCGAGACACGCGCGTCTCTCCTTTCTCCCTCCCATGCGCGATTAAACATGAGGAGGCAAGGGTCAGCAGCCATGAAGTTTTTGAAGAAGTTCATCATCACTGTCTTCGCCTTGTGCGTATTCGCCGTCGGCGCGATGGCGGACGAGCCGCAGAAGGACGGCCAAAAGCAGCCGCCGCCACCGAAGCCGAAGCAGGAGGTGCCGAAACAGGAGAAGCCGCCGCCGCCGCGCAACGACAACAACGGCAACAGGGGCGGCAACGACAACCGCCGCGGCAAACCCTAACGCCGCTCGCGGGGTTCGAGACACGAAAAATCAGGCGCGCCGGAGGAGGCGTTTTAACCCCCCAAAAGCGCGCCTGAATTTTTTTGAAGGAGGGAACAAGGGGTGCTTATGTCAGGATTGACGAGAAGGGCTTTGTTAACATTCGCGGCCGCCGCCGCTCTCGTCTCGCCGCTCGCGGGCGAGGCGGGTGCGCAGTGGCGTCGAGGGAGAGTTCAGCCGAGGGGCCGCGTCGCGACCGCAGACCCGCGCGCTTCGCAGCGCGTGAGTTCCGTCGACCCGCGTCTGCTCGCCGCCGCGCAGCGCTACTCGGGCGACAACTTCACGATAGAGACGACGACGCCGCGCGGCGTACGCGTCTACGCGGTGAACGGGCCGAACGCCGCGACACTCAACGCCATTGACGCGGGACTCGCGGAACTGTTCGCGGTCGCGCATCGTCACGGCTACAACGCGCGCACGAACTTCGCTGACTACACGGTCTTCATTGCGCGCGCAGACCGCACGCGCGACTCGGCGGGCACATACTCGCCCGACGTTGCGATAGGGGCGGCGCAGTACGCCGGGAGCGTCTACGACAAGGGCGGCTACGTCTACGCCGCGGGCATGGTGCTCTCGATGGAGCCGTGCGCGTTCCTCATCGCGGAGCACGAGCGCGACTTCGGCCGCGTCTCGAACGTCGCGCGCTACGAGGGCGAGCACATCATTCTCTACCACAACGACCGCAGGCTCTACGCGCAGACTGCCGACCACAGCCGCGGCGGCAGCCACCCGATAATTCAGTAAGGATGAAGGCGGAAGGATGAAGGATGAAGGTAAAGCTGTCGAGGCTTACCTTCATCCTTCATGAGCGATGAAAGGAAGGCTTCCTTTCATCCTTCATCCTTCATCCTTCATCCTTTCTTACCTCGTCGTGCTGGCCGAGACGACGACGACGATGGTCTTGTCGGCGATGTTCGTTGTGCCGACGACAACCTTGTCGCCGTCGCGCAGCGAGACGGGGTTCTTGAAGCCTATATCTTCGTAGGCCAGCTTGTCCGCGCCGATTGAGAGCGGCACGCGCAGGCTCATGTTGAACTCGCCCACCTGCACGCGCGGCTGCCCGCCCACAGTGTCGAGCGTGACCTGACGTATGTTGTAAGTGTAGAAGACCGGGTTCTTGCTCACGGCGGTGTCGTTGGCGAGCTTGAAGTCGGCGACGCCCTTGTTATATGTCTCCCAGTTTCCCTCCCGGCCGCGCGCGACCTGCGAGCCCATCAGGGTGAAGTTCTTGAGCCCGAGCGAAGACTGTAACTGCTTCACCACGTCGGATAGTTCAGCGGGGTAGCGATTAGCGACCGCCTCGTCGTTCGACGCGACGAGCAGGTGAACGCGGAACTCGACCGAAGGGCGCGGCGCTTCGGGCGTGTCGAGTCGGCGTATGGCCTCCTCTATGACGGTGATGTTCTCGGGGAAGTCGCGCACGGTGATGGTGCGAAACTCCTGATTGGGCGAGACGACAGCGCCACGGAAGCCGCTCGTGAGCGGGCTGAGCACGCGCGCGAGCGCCTGCGGGTCGCGGTTCTTTATGTCGAAGACGCGGTTCTGAAACATCTTCTGTGTGACGTACTCGTCGTCACGCGAGGTCGGGGCAGGCTTCTCCTGCGCGAGCGCCGCGGTTGCGGCGACGAGCAGGAGCGCGAGCGCGATTAAAATCCTTCGTCCGTCTGAAAGCATAGTCTCTCCTTCTTTGTCTGCGGGTCTTCGGGGCAGCGGCGACCGACGCTCGCCACCCTTACACGCGCCCCCCGCCGGAAGGTTGCAGAATAAACTGAAGGCGGAAAGGGGAAGGATGAAGTATGAAAGGAGGGCTTGCCTTCTCAAGTTCCAAGTTGCAAGTTGCAGGTTCAAAGTTAAGGGTAAGCGCCTTCTGACTTTGAACTTGCGACCTGGAACCTGAAAGTTATTACTTCATCCTTCATCCTTTATCCTTTATACTGCCCGCACACGTTTTAAAGTTTCCCGGCGCGCGGCGAGTGCCTCCCCGCCTCGGCCCCAAAGGGAGCGAGCATTCCATTCAACTGCGAAAGGATAGGGGACAGATGTCTAAAGAGGGTTTGAAGCGCGGAGTCGTGTGCGCCGCGGTGTCGCTCGCCGCGCTCTTCATGCTTTGGGGCCGCGTAATCGAACGACGCGGCGAGGCGCAGGGGCAGGCGCAGGGCGAGAAGACCGCCGGGCAGACGGGAAAGAACATACAGGTCTTGAAGGACTTGCCGCAGTCGCAACTGGGCCCCGAGATGAACTTCATCTCGGCGTCGCTCGGCGTGCACTGCGACTTCTGCCACGTGCAGAACGGCAGAGACCCGCAGACGGGTAATCCCAACTGGGACTGGGCGAGCGACGCGAAGGAGGAGAAGAAGACCGCGCGCGACATGATGCGAATGACGCTCGCCGTCAACGGCGGAAACTTCGGCCTGAGCCGCGGCACGGTCACGTGCTACACATGCCACCGCGCCCAGATGCACCCGCAGGGTCTCCCGACGCTCCCAATCGCCGAGCCCGCACGCACGCCGGGGCCGGGTGCGACGCCCGCGCCCGGTGCGCCGCACGACGAGCACGGCGGCCCCGGCGGCGCGAGGCCCGAGCAGCCGACCGTGCAGCAGGTCTACGACAAGTATCTCGCGGCGGTCGGCGGTCAGGCCGCGGCCGCGAAGTTCCAGACGCAAATCCTGAAGGGGACGGTCGCGCAGTCGCAGAATCGAAACGCCACTTTTGAAGTGACGACCAAATCGCCCGACAAATATCTGCTCGTCATGGAGACGCCGCAGGGCTCTATGCGAAGGGCTCTCAGCGGCGCGTCGGGCTGGATGGCGGGGCCGCGCGGCACGCGTGCTCTGAACGCAGGGGAGATTACGGATGCACATCGCGCCGCGGAACTCTCGGGCCTCGTCAAGTTCACGCCCTCTTCGACGATGCGCGTCGTGGGGCGCAGGAAGGTCGGCGACCGCGACGCGATTGTCGTCGTTGATAGGCCGTCCGAGACAGTCCAGCGTCGATACTTCTTCGATGCCGAGACGGGCCTGCTCACGCGCATCGTGACGCTCACGGACGCTCTGCTCAACAACCTTCCCGAGCAGGTAGACTTCGAGGACTACCGCGACGTTGACGGCGCGAAGATTCCTTTCGTCGTGCGCGTGTCGAGCGTGGAGACCTTCAACAGCTACACGCGCACGCTCACGGAAGTCCGCCACGGCGTCCCCGTCGAAGACAAGCTCTTCGACATGCCGCCCGCGACAGCGCCGAAGCCGTAGGCAGGAAGACAGAAGGCAGAAGGCGTTCGGGGCTGAGTGGATGAGAGGCAGCACTTCTTTCATCAACATCAAGGCGCGACGCGCGAATCAACGCGCGGCCGCCTTCTGCCCTCTGCCTTCTGCCTTCTGAGCATTTACCCATGCGACGAATCGATCTCACCAAAGCACAGGCGGCGCGCTCCTCGACCATACGCGACATCAACCGCCAGTTCGTCCTCAACTACATACGCGACCGCGAGCCAATCTCGCGCGCAGAGATAGCGCGCAACACGGAGCTACAGCGTTCCACCGTCTCCACCATCGTCGAAGAGCTTAAGGCCGAGGGGCTCATCGAAGAGATAGGCGCGGGCGCTTCCACGGGCGGACGCCGCCCCACTATGCTCCGCCTGCGCGCGGCCGGTGCGATGGCCGTCGGCGTTGACGTGACGCCGACGCACACGACGGTCGCGACGTGCGACTTGAAGGGGCGCGTGCTCGTGAGCGAGCGTGTCGAGAACGTCGCGCGGCCCGATGAGATGACGGCGCGCGTCGTCGAGTGCGTGCGAGAGCTTGTCGCGCGCGACGGAAGCGCCGCCGTTACGGGCGTCGGCATAAGTCTACCCGGACTCGTTGACCCCTCGACGGGCCGCGCGGTCTTCATACCCTTCTTCCGCTGGCGCGACTGGGCCATCGCCGAAGAGATCGAGCACGCGACGGGCTTGAAGGCGAGCGTTGACAACGACGCGAACGCGGCGGCGCTCGCGGAGCTTTGGTTCGGCCGTCCGGAGGTCAGCGACTCGCGCGACTTCATCATCGCGCTCGTCGCCGAAGGCATAGGCACGGGCATTGTCTTCGACGGTCAGATATATCGCGGCGAGCGCGGCGCGGCCGGAGAGTTCGGCCACATGATCGTCGGGCAGAACGGTCCCGTCGCGTGCTCGTGCGGCAGTTACGACTGCTGGGAGGCTTTCGCCTCGGAGCGCGCGGCCGTGGCGCGCTACACGTTGAACGCGGGCGCGGGCGGGGGCGAGACGGTCACGTTCGACGACGTGATAGAACGCGCGCTCGGCGGCGAGCAGGCGGCGATTGACGCGCTCACCGAGACGGCGCACTACCTCGGCATCGGAATCTCGAACCTCATCGTCGGCCTCTCGCCAGAGGCGGTCGTCGTCGGCGGACGCATCACGCGCGCGTGGCCCATCGTCGCGCCCTCGCTCGAAGAGACGATACAGCGAAGCATACGGCGCGGCCTCCCCTCTGCGCGCATCGTCGCCTCCAGCTTGAGCGAGCCGACGCTCATGGGCGCGGTCAGCCTCGTCCTCGCGCGCAAGTTCGGACTGGCCGAAGACTGAAAGGCAAGGATGAAGGATGAAAGCAAGCCTTACCTTCATCCTTCATCCTTTCGATTGATTATGCCAACAGCGGAGGTGGTCATCGTCGGCGGCGGTGTCGTGGGCGCGAGCGTGGCGTATCACCTCGCGGCGCGGGGCGCGGGCGACGTGGTCGTGTTGGAGCGCGGCGCGCGGTCGGGCGAGGGAAGCACGGGACGCGCGACCGGAGGGTTTCGCGCGCAGTTCGGAACGCGCGTGAACGTACGGCTCTCGCTGCTCTCGCGCGAGAAGCTCCTGCGGTTCAAAGAAGAGACCAATGTTGACCCCGGCTTTCGACAGTGCGGCTACGTCTTCGTCGCGCGCGATGAAGAGGAACTCGCGGCGCTCGTCTCGGCGCAGTCGGTGCAGCGCGAATGCGGACTGGCCGAGGCGCGCACGGTTAACGTGGAGGATGTCGCGCGGCTCAATCCGGCCGTCAACGTCGAAGGAGTAACGGGCGGAGTCTACTGCCCGACGGACGGATTCATACGCCCGCTCGAAGTCCTGCGCGGCTACGAGGAGGCCGCCGCTCGCATGGGCGTGCGCTTCGAGCGCGGCGTAGAGGTCGAGGGCTTTCGCAAAGACGCGCGCGGCACTCTCCAGTCCGTACACACTTCGCGCGGCGAGTTCTCCGCCCGTGCGTTTGTGAACGCGGCGGGCGCTTGGGCGGGCGAGGTCGGGCGCATGGCGGGCGTCGGTGTTCCCGTGACGCCGCTGCGTAGACAGGTCGCAATCACAGGCCCGTGCGAGCTTCTGCCCGAAGAGATGCCGATGACTATCTTCGTCGGCGACGGCTTTCACCTGCGCGTGCGCGACGGCCGTGTGCTCCTGCTCTGGCCCGACGAGCCGCGTACGGAAGACGCGCTCGACACGCGCGTCGAAGACGAGTGGGTGACGGAAGTCGTCCGGCGTGCGCGCGAGCGCGTGCCGTGTTTGAAGGATACTGAAGTCGAGCGTGGCTCCTGCTGGGCCGGGCTCTACGAGATGTCGCCCGACAGGCACGCGCTCCTCGGCCGCGCGGCGGGGCTTGAGAACTTCTACCTCGCCAACGGCTCCTCGGGCCACGGCGTCATGCACTCGCCCGCGCTCGGCCAACTCCTCTCCGAGATAATCCTCGACGGCGAAGCCAAGACGCTCGACGCGAGCGCGCTCCGGCCTTCGCGCTTCGACGAAGGCGCGCCGAACGAAGGGCCTTCGCTGCTCTAAGAGAAGATTAACCAACGCAGAGACAGAGGCACGGAGGCACGGCTAACATTCAATTAGCCGTGCCTCCGTGTCTCCGTGTCTGCGGTGTTGGTACTACCCGGTCGCTACCGCTCCCGGTTCTGTTTACGGGCGCGTGCCTTTGCCTTCTGTGAGCGTGACGGTCTTGTCAACGGCGGGCACGTCGAAGGTCTCGATTGCGCCGCCCGGCCAGTGGACTTCGAGGCGGTCAACCTTCATCGCGGAGCCGAGGCCGAAGAGAGGGCACGTGTCGTTCTGCGAGGAGTAGCTGCCGCCGCTCACGACCTCGACGCGCTGGCGGAGCTTGCCGGTCGTTAAGTAGACGACAGCGCCCGTCGCGTCGCGCGGGCTCTTCTTCGAGGGGTCGCCGACGAGCTTCAGGCGGAGCCAGTGGTTCTTCGTCACCGTGACGTTGCGAAGCACGGTGGGCGCGGAGTCCATGTTGTTGACGACAACGTCGGGGCGTCCGTCGCCGTCGAGGTCGCCGACCGCGAGGCCGCGGCTCGTCCAAGCTTCGGCGAGCCCCGAGCCCGGAGTCGCGCCCACGCGCGTGAACTTGCGCACGCCCTTCTCGGCCTGGCGCGCGTCCGGGTGTGGGAGATTCTGGAAGAGCAGAAGCTGCTGCGCGTAGGACGTGCCCCACTGCTGATTATCGACGGCCGGGTAGACGTGGCCGTTCGCGACTATCACGTCCTTCCAGCCGTCGAGGTCGTAGTCGAGGAAGGCCGTGCCCCAACCGAGGAAGGGAATCGTCGGCTCGCCCAAGCCCGCCTGAAACGTCACGTCCGTGAAGTTGCCCTCGCCGTCGTTGTGGTAGAGCGTGTTCGAGTCGTCGGAGAAGTTCGTGATGTAGAAGTCCACGCGGCCGTCGTTGTCGTAGTCGCCGACGGCGAGGCCCATGCCCGCCTGCTCGCGTCCGTTCTCGTTGAGGGCGATGCCGGAAGGGTAGCCCGACTCCTCGAACGTGCCGTCGCCGTTATTGATGTAGAGCTGCTTGGGCGTCGAGTCGTTGACGACGACGAGGTCTAGCTTCTTGTCGTCTTCGACGTGGACGAACGCGGACGTGAAGCCGTAGTAGCGCGTCGCGTCGTTGACGCCCGTCTTGTCGGACGCGTCCTCGAAGCTGCCGTCCGCCTTCTGGTGGTAGAGCGTGTCGTTGTCGCCCTTCAAACCGCGCGGGCCGCACATCACGGCGACGCCGCGGAACTGGCAGAAGTTCTGCGCTATCTGTCCGGGCTTGGCGGCGTCGGCGGGCGAGGGCGGCAGATTGTCGAGGTCTAGCGCGACATAGCCGGGCACGAAGAGGTCTAGGCGGCCGTCGCCGTCGTAGTCGCCGAAGCTCGCGCCCGTCGACCAGCCTTTGCGCGCGACCCCGAGCTTCGGGGCAACGTCCGTGAAAGTTCCGTTGCCGTTGTTATGGTAGAGGCGCGAGGTGCCGAAGTTTCCGACGTACATGTCGGCGAAGCCGTCGTTGTCGTAGTCGCCGACGGCGACGCCCATGCCCCAGCGCTCGTTGGCGACGCCCGCCTTCTCCGTCACGTCCTCGAACTTCCAGTTGCCGAGATTGTGGAAGAGCGCGGCGCGCGCCGCCTTCTCCTTGCCGCGCTCGGCGGCGATGGTCGAGCCGTTGAGGAGGTATATGTCGGGCAGCCCGTCGTTGTCGTAGTCGAAGACCGCGACGCCGCCCGAGACGCACTCGACGATGTAGTCCTTCTGCGGCGAGCCCGTGTGGTTTCGGAACTGCGCGAGCGCGGTGCGCGCCGTCACGTCCTCGAAGACGACGGGTGCCTTCGGGTCAACAATCCCCGCCGTGCGCCGCGCGCCCGTGACGACCGCGGAGCCGGTCGAGACGCCCATGCCCGGCGACTGCTCTTTCTGCTGTGCGGGTTGCTGCGGAGCGCCGGTGTTGTGGCCCTCCTGCGCGCGCGCGTTCGTGTGTAGCGCCGTCGAGATAATCGCGACGAGCGCGAAGCGTAGCGCGATGCGGGGGAACGTACTTGTGCTTTTCATCTGTTCTTCGGTTTAGTTTAGAGAGACTATCCGCGCCCGTTCACTGCGGCTCGCGTAGGGTCTGATATGCGTCCAACTGCGGGGAGCTTAGAGTCTGCGTCTTGCCGTCCGGCCAGCGAACCTCGACGGTTCGCACCGCGGTCTTTCCGCCGAGCCCTACGACGAGTCGCGGGTCGTTTGAAGAAAGATAACTTCCCGAGGCCGTAACGTCAAAGACCTGCTTCGCGCCCGACGCGTCCGTGACTGAGACGCGCGCGCCCAAGCCCTGACGGTTGCCCTTCGTCCCCAGGAGAGAGAGGCCGAGCCAGTGATTCTTCGTGCCGTTGTTGCGTAGCAGAACTGCCGGGCCGTCGGTCTGCCCGAGCACAACGTCCGTATCGCCGTCGTTGTCTATGTCGCCGAAGGCAGCGCCGCGCGCGGCTAAGGCTTGGGCGAGACCGGCCGACGCGGAGACGTTGACGAACCCACGCCCCGTGTTGCGCAGAAGGAGCGGCGTCTGTCTGTACGTGAGGAAGCCCGTCGTCTTCTCGATGGTGTCGAGCACGTGCCCCTGCGCGACGAAGATGTCGCGTAGGCCGTCCGAGTCGAAGTCAATAAAGCGCGTGCCCCATCCCGAGTAGGGAATCGTGACGAGGCCGACGCCCGCCGTGCTCGTCGCGTAGGCGAAGGTCATGTCGCCGTTGTTTCGGAAGAGCGGATAGGTCTCGTTCGAGAGCGCGGTGACGAACACGTCCACGCGGCCGTCGTTGTCGTAGTCGGCCGCGTCAACGCCCATCCCCGAGAAGGACTTTCCGTTCTCGTCGTAGCCGACGCCCGCGAGCAGCGCGATGTCTTCAAAGCTTCCGTCGCCCTTGTTTCGGAAGAGGAACTGGCGCGCGTTGTCGTTGGCGACGAACACGTCCGGGAGGCCGTCCGAGTCGAAGTCGGCGAAGACGACGCCGAGGCTCTTGCCTTCGGGGTCGGCCACGCCCGCCTTCATGCTCACGTCCTCGAAGGTGCCGTCCGCTTTTTGATGAAGGAGGACGGGCGGTGCGCCTTTGAAGTTGTCCGGGTGGCAGTAGGCGCGCACCTGCGGCGAGCCGCAGTAGAGCGCGCCGCGCTCGAAGTCCCAATCCATGTAGCGCGCGACGAAGAGGTCGAGGCGTCCGTCGCGGTCGTAGTCGAACCAGCCCGCGCTCGTCGTCCAGCCTGAGACGAAGGCGCGCGTCTTCTGCGTCACGTCCTCGAAAGTGCCGTCGCCGCGGTTTCGGTAGAGCGCGGCCGAGCCGTAGCCCGTGACGAACACGTCAGTGAACCCGTCGCCGTCGAAGTCCGCTGCGGCCGCGCCCATCGAGTAGCCTTCGCCGCTAAGTCCCGCGCGCTCGGTCACGTCCTCGAAGGTGCCGTCCGTCTTTTGATGAAAGAGACGGTTCCAGAAACGCGGGTCGCGCTTGTCCGGCCGCGCGCCCTTCGGCATCGGGTCTTGAAGGAGCGCGCCGTTGGTGAGGAAGAGGTCGAGGCGGCCGTCGTTGTCGTAGTCGAAGAGCGCGACTCCGCCGCCCATCGTCTCGGGCAGGTACTTCTGCGAAGTGGGCGAGGCCGAATGTCGGAAGCGCACGCCGCTCTGCGCTGTTGTGTCCGTGAACGTGACTGGCGACTGCGCTTGCGGCGCGGGCGTCGGAGGCTTTCGCGCGGGCGCGTTCGTGTCGTACGAACGGCCTGTGCGCTGAGCGGGCGTCGGTTGCGGCGGCTGCGTGGCGTTGGGTGGTTGCTGCTGCTGCTGCCACGGCGCGAGCATCGCGGCAGACAGACGGGCTTGTGTGGTCGCGTGCGCGCAGAGGAGCAGCGGCGCGACGAACGCGAGACGGATGAGGAGCTTCGCCGCCCTCTTTTGAGTTCCGGCCATTAAAAGTTATTATTTCGGGAGAGCTTTAACTCACACGTCAAGGCCGGGGCGGGCCGCAAAAAGGGTCTCGACTTACGTCGTACTTCAAGGCCGCATAGTAACTGTTCCGAAGTTGTCCCGGCAAACGTCCGCACTACAGTTTTTCAAACAGTATTTCACTGAGGAGGGACTCGCATGTTAAAGGCTTGGAGTTTGACGAGGAGGCCGCTCGTTCTTGCGCTCGCGGCGTTGGCGGCGCTCACGCTCGCGGGCGCGGCGGCGGCCCGGCAGCGCGGCCCCGTGGTGCTCGAAGGCGAGGATTTGACGCGCGTCGTGCCGACCGGCTTCTACTTCGAGAAGCAGAGCGCGCCGACGCAGATGCGCAACGCGTCGGCGGTGCAGTGGGGGAGGGGCGAACGCGCGCGCTACTGTATCGCGGGCCTCGTCGATACCTCCGGCTACTCTTCCGAAGTCCGCGCGAAGTATCAGGGCTTCTTCATCAACGATGCGCCCGTCATGGTCGGCGGCCGCATGCTCCCGACGGGCGCGTACGGCTTCGGCTTCACGGGCAACGGCCGGATACGAATCTTCGACGTGAGCGGCCGCCAAATCCTCACCGCGCCCGCCGCGAAGGATTCGCGTATGCAGCGCCCGCGCCCGCTCATGTTCACGACCGAGTACGGCGACGTGCGCCTCTACAGCGGCCGCGACTACGCCGTCATAAGCATGCGCTGAACGGAAGATTAAGTCGAAAGTTACAGGTTGTAAGTTCAATGTTAGGACACGCGCTCTTAACATTGAACTTGCAATCTGTAACTTTGAACTTATCGTCTCCGTGTACCGTTACAAAACGTCTTCACGCCCTACAAACGTCCGCAACCCGACACGCGCGCGGACGCCCACGCCGACTAAAATGAGCCTTTTATCCGGTCGTTTTCGCGTAGGTATGTGAGCGCGGGCCTGCGGCATGTAGGTTGCCATGTAGTCCGGCGCAATCAAACAGTGCCTTTCAGGAGCATCTTGATGAAGAGACGCAGCCTCGCAATCGTTATGGGAATTCTGGTGTCGCTCGCGGCGCAGGCGGCTCGCGCGGCCACGCTGAACGACGACGACACCGACGCGCGCATGGTTGACGCGAAGGTCGTCGAGGTCAACGACAGCCACATCTCGGTCGTCGCCCGCACGGGCGTCGAGCACGTGATTGCGACGGACACGTCGGACACACACGTCGTGCGCAAGGGCCGACGAGTGAAGTTCAAGGAGTTGAAGGTCGGAGACCTTGTGACGGTCGAGCTCGACGCGGCGAAGTCCATCAAGTTCGCGCGCCACATAGTCATTGGAGAGAAGCCTTCTAACGACGTGGCCTCCGCGCGCCACTACTAAAGCGCGCGATAAAAATTTAAGCTTGCCGCTCGTCGCCGTTGACCTCCTCGTGAGCGTCCAGCGACGAACGGCACGAAGCCGCCCGGCTCCCTCGCTCTTAAGTGAAGTCGGGCGGCAATTGTTTGTAAGGATGAAGGCGGAAGGCGGAAGGCGGAAGGATGAAGTAAGAGCAGTTAAGCCTTCCTTTCATCCTTCATCCTTCCGCCTTCATCCTTTCTTCAGAGTCTATAGTGGACGGCCCCACGCGAGCGCGCGTCCTCTTCGGCGTCGATGTTCTGTAGGCGCAGCGAAACGTCTGCGTTGAGGTCGAGCGCGGCCCGCTCGCCCGCGAGGAGTTTGACCGTGCCCGCGGCCGCGATCATCGCGGCGTTGTCGGTCGAGAGATGTCGGGAGGGGAAGTAGACGGGGAGGCCGAGCCGCGCGCCCGCCGCCTCGGACGCCGCGCGCAGGGCCATGTTGCACGCGACGCCGCCCGCGACGATGAGCATGCGCGGGCGATGCTCTTCCGCGAGCCGCTCGGTCGTGCCGACGAGCGAGCGTATGACCACGTCCTGAAAACTCGCCGCCAAGTCCTTCACGTCTTGCGAAGGCTCTTCGCCTTCGGCGACGGGCTTGAGCCCAGACTCGCGCACGTGCTTCGAGACGGCCGTCTTCAAACCACTGAAGCTGAAGTCGGGTCGGCCGTCGCCCATGCGCGGGACGCTGAAACGCACGGCGCGCGGGTCGCCTTCGCGCGCGAGCTTTTCGATAACGGGGCCGCCCGGATAACCGAGCCCGAGCATCTTCGCGACCTTGTCGTAAGCCTCGCCCGCCGCGTCGTCGCGCGTGCGCGCGAGCACCTTATACTTGCCCGGCTCGGGCACGAGGAAGAGGTTCGTGTGTCCGCCGGAGACGACGAGCGCGAAGGCCGGATACTCAATCGGCGGGTTCTCGAAGACGACGGAGTAGATGTGGCCTTCGATGTGGTTGACGCCGACGAGCGGCTTCCCCAACGCGTAGGCCAGAGCCTTCGCGTAAGAGAGCCCGACGAGCAGAGAGCCGACGAGCCCCGGCCCCTGCGTCACGGCGACGCCGTCAATCTCATCCTTCGCGAGACCGGCGCGCGCGAACGCCTCCTCGACGACGGGCACGATCTTGTCCAGATGCTCGCGCGAGGCAAGCTCGGGCACGACGCCGCCGAAGCGCTTGTGAATCTCTACCTGCGAAGAGATGACGGACGAGACCATCTCGCGCCCGTCGCGCACGACGGCCGCCGCGGTCTCGTCGCAAGAGCTTTCGATGCCGAGGACTAACATGATTTGATAGCTGTCCGAGCAGTCTCCTTTGTGAGTAAGTTTACCAGCCGCGCGCGCCGCCGCGCGAACGTGCAGGGTCGGGCGAGAAAATCTTGGACTAAACTTGGACTAAACGCGGCGACCTCATTATACTCGCGCGCACCCTCGCAAGACCCGGCCTGAGTGGGCCTGCCCTTCAATGCCCTCGCGAGGTCGGAGCAAGACCATCCGATAGCTCTTCAAACCTGAACGTTTCTCTAACCCCAATTCAAAGGAGAAGAATTTAAATGGCAATCACAGTTGTCAACGGCACGAACGCGGAGGGGATTGAGTTCACCATCAACGGCATGATTGACGGGTCGGCCGTGCCCATGTGGTCTGGCTCGCTCACCCCGGCGGGCCAGCAGGGCTCTCAAATCGTGCAGGACGTGAGCGGCTTCGAGACTTATCAGGTCGTTTTCTACCCGGTCGGTTATACAGGGCCTAATGAGGCGACCTCCGCGTCGTCGCCCGAGGTCACAGACAGCGTGCTCGTCGCATTCAACATAGACGTATTCGCAAATTAAAGCTGCAAGTTCAAAAGTTGCAGGTTCAAAGTTAAGAGCAAGCGCCTTCTAAGTTTGAGCTTGCAACCTTGAACTTGCAGCTTTGAGCTTGGAGCTTGGGCCGCGCCGCTTCGGCCAGCACTTCACGGAAGAGGGCGTCCCATCGGGCCGAAATGTTCTCCCATCGGTACTCCTCGCGCGTCGCGTTGCGGTACGCCCTCTCCGACATCTCCCCTAGAAATTCTCTGTCAGCGTAGAGCCTCTCCAAAGCCTCGGCCACAGCCTCCGGCGTCACGAGCCACCCTTCGGTCAGAATCTTCTCGTTGATGATCTTCAACGCGGGCTTGAGCAAGACGCCCGAGTCCGCCCAAAGCTCCGCGCACGCGCTGTGGCGCGGCACGACCTGAGCCGCGCGCGTCGCCGCGTGCTCGAAGCTCGGCAGCCCCCACCCTTCGGCGGTCGAAGTGTTGAGGCCCACGTCGCACGCATTGTAGACGCGGTTGAGTTGCTGCTGCGAGACGCCCTGAATCGTCTTGTTGAGGCTCGACATCAGGAGGCGGTCTTCTATCCGGTAGCGGCGCGCGAGCGTGACGACGTTCCAGCCAACATCCTCGACGCCCATGTGCAGGAAGAGGTTCACGCCCGAAGGCTTGCCGCGCGCGAAGAGTGCGAAGCCGCGTATGGTCGTGTCGATGCGCTTGCGCGGCTGGTTGCGGTTCGCGTTGAGGACGATGAAGCGGTCTTCGAGGTCTTCAATGTCAGGGAAGAGCAGGCGGCGCGCGTGCATGCGCGGCGAGACGCCTTCCGCTTCGAGCGGGCGGAAGATGTCCGTGTCAACACCGTGCGGAATGACCTCGACGGCGGGGAACTTGAAGGAAGGGTCTTTCGACCTCTGCCCGGTCGCGGCGTTCTCTATCTGAGTCCTACCGAACTCCGTGTAGGCGACGCAGCGCGCGACGCCCGCGAGTGGCTCGATTGTCTCGGCGTCAAACGGCCCGCCGTCAACGGGGCAGTAGAGGACGACGGGCGGCGCGTTCCGCATGCGCCGAAGCTCTTTGAGGTACGCGTGCTGAATCCATATGTCGTTGACGATGAAGACGAGGCTCGGTCGAATCTTCTCGACGAGCGCGACGATGCGGTTCGCGCCCCAACGGTCGCCGCCTATCTCGGCCGGGTAGACCTTCCACTCGTACGCGTGCGGGTCGCCCCGGTAGTTCGTCCCGAGTTGATGAATCTCATACGCGGCGGCGAGCGGCTTGAAGATGCCCTCGACGACGCGCGCGAAGCCCGTGGGCACCGCGGCGTCGCCCGCGACGAGTATCGTTGGGCGCTCGTTGGTCTCGCTCAAGTTCAGGGATTCTCTTTGTATTCCTTCGCGACCTTTGCGACTACTCCGCGCCCTTTGCGGTTAAGTCCGAAAGCTAGCCGCAAAGAACGCAAAGCAGGCGCGAAGGTCGCGAAGGGAAGGTAAGTCTAACGGCGCTTCCAGCGGACGCCGTCGCGCGTGTCTTCGAGCGTGATGCCGAGCGAGGCGAGATGGTCGCGTATCTCGTCCGCGCGCGCGAAGTCGCGTCGGTGGCGCGCCTGCTGCCGCTCGTCTATGAGGCGCTGTATGTCCTCGTCGAGCAGTAGGGCCTGCTCTTCGGGGAAGATGTTGAGGACGGAGTTGAAGCGCTCGACGAGTGCGAGCACGTCCGCCCGGTCGTCCTCGCGCAGAGTGCAGCCGTCGAGCGCCCTGTTGACTTCGGTCTTGAGGTCGTGAATGGCCGCGAGCGCAACGGACGTGTTCAGGTCTTCATCCATCCCCGCCTCGAACTGTTCGAGCGCGCGCGCAGCCGCCGCCTTAATCTCCGGGTTCGAGCCGGCTTCGGCGCGCGCATCACGCAGGCGCGTGCGGAACGTGCGTAGAGATTCGACGGTCTTCTCCGCGCCGCGCAGGCCGTCGAAGGTGAAGTTGAGTTGCTTGTTGTATGGCACGCTCAAGAGCAGGTATCGAATCGCGAACGGGTCGAAGCCCTTCTCGCGCAGGTCGCGGAACGTGTAGTAGTTGCCGCGCGTCTTCGACATCGACTCGCCCTCGACCTTCAGGTGCTCCGCGTGAAGCCAGTAGCGCGCGAACTGACGCCCGGTAGCGCCTTCACTCTGCGCAATCTCGTTCTCGTGGTGCGGAAAGACGAGGTCTATGCCGCCCGCGTGAATGTCGAAGGTCTCGCCGAGGTACTTCATGGACATCGCGGAGCACTCGATGTGCCAGCCGGGACGGCCCTTGCCTAGCTCCGTGTCCCACGCGGGCTCGTCCGGCTCGTCCTGCGCCTTCCAGAGCGCGAAGTCGCGCGCGTCCTCCTTGTCGTACTTGTCCGTGTCAACGCGCTCGCTCGCGCCCGCGATGTTGCCCGCGAAATTTATCTTCGAGAGCTTGCCGTAGTCCGGGAACGAAGTGATGCGGTAGTAGTAAGAGCCATCGGAGCGGTAGGCGTGCCCCTTCTCTTCGAGCCGCTTGATGATGTCAACCATCTCGGGTATGTGACGCGTGGCCTGCGGCGTGATGTCGGGCCGCTCCGCGCCGAGCGCGTCGAAGTCCTCCCACAGCGCCTCGATGTACTTCGCCGTGTACTCGTCAATCGTCTTCCCCTGCTCGCGCGAGAACTTGATGATGCGGTCTTCGATGTCCGTGATGTTCATCACGTGCTTCAGCCGGTAGCCCTTGTACTTGAGGTAGCGGCGCAGCAGGTCGCCGAAGACGGCGAGCGAGCGGAAGTTGCCTATGTGGGCGTAGTCCCAGACGGTCGGGCCGCAGATGTAGAGCCGCACCTCGCCTTCGTTCATGGGGCGGAACTCTTCGAGCTGGCCGGAGAGAGTGTTAAAGAATTTCAGCATCGCGAAAAGTCTAGGCAAGGAACGCGGGCGAGTCAAACACCTGCCGTGCTAGTGGCGACTGAAGTGCTCGAAGCCGCGTGGCCTGAGAGTGCGCGTGCGTCGGCCCTCGATCAGTTCGACGCGGGAAGTATCGGCGGTGATTTCGCCGATGCGCGTGACGTTGAGTTGACCGCAGAGCTTTTCGACGGCGTTCACGCGGCGCGGGCGGACGGTGAAGAGCAACTCGAAATCTTCGCCGCCGTGGAGCGCGAGCGAGAGCGCATCCGACTTTTTCAGTCCGGCCTGTTTGAGCAAGGGGTCGAGCGGCAGACTCGCGGCCTCTATGCGCGCGCCGACCTTGCTCTCGCGGCACAGATGCGCGAGGTCTGACGAGAGGCCGTCGCTTACGTCTATCATCGCGGTGGCGAGCCGGCACGAGCCTATGTCCGAGCCGAACTCGACTCTCGGCCGCGGAGTCGGCTCCCTGAGACTCCCCTCCGGCCCGTCGGCCGCGTGCCAGCTCTGCCGCTCCGCGTCGCGCAGCGTGTAGGCCGCGCCGCCGAGAAAGCCTGTGACGTAGATTTGGTCGCCGGGCTTCGCGCCCGAGCGCGGAACGGCGCGGCCACGCTCGACTTCGCCGAGGACGATTGAGTCGACGGCGACGTGTTCGGGCGTGCGCGAGATGTCGCCGCCGACGAGCGCGACGCCGAAGTCCGCCGCGTATGACATCGCGTTGGAGAGAAGAGTACGCGCGAACCCGCGCTCCCAAAGCTTCAGAGGTACTCCGACGGAGAGCAGAAGCCACCGCGCCCGCGCGCCCATCGCGGCGATGTCGGAGAGCGAGACCGCGACGGCCCTTCGTCCTACGAGCGATGCGTCAACGTCATCGTCGCCTGTGAGCTTGAAATCTATATCTTCGACGAGCAGGTCTGTCGTGATGACTGTGTCGAGTTCGGCGGACTGCCGTAGGACGGCCGCGTCGTCGCCGACGCCCTTGACGAGTCCCGGCGCGGCGTCGAGTCGGCGCGAGTGTAAACTTTCGCGCAGCGACTCTATTAAATCGAACTCGCCGTCGCTCATCGCACGTTCTCAGAGGTTGCGACGCAGCGAGTCGAGTCCGGCCTGAATCGTCTCGGGCGAGGTCGAGAAGGAGAATCGCAGGTGGCCTTCGCCGTGCACGCCGAAGACCGCGCCGGGGACTGTCGCGACCTGCGCGCGTTCGAGAAGAATGTCCGCGGCCGTGCGGCTGTCGGCGTGTACGCGCGTAACTTCGGGGAAGGCGTAGAAGGCTCCGGCGGGCGGGTCGCACGTGAGGCCCAACTCGTTCAGCCCCGCGACGAGCAGGTCGCGGCGCAGACGGTAGCCGCGTCGAATCTCTTCGTAGAAGTCCGAGGGCAGGCTGAATGCCGCGAGCGCGGCCCACTGCGAGGGCGTCGAGACTCCGTTGGTCGAGTATAGAAGGCACTTCTTCATGCCCGTCATCCAAGGCTCGGCCGCGACCGCGTAGCCCACGCGCCAGCCCGTCATCGCGTACGACTTCGAGAGCGTGTAGCACGTGATGGTGCGCTCGAACATGCCTTCGAGCGACGCGATGGAGACATGCTCCTCTTCGTAGACCAAATCCTCGTACGCCTCATCGGCGACGACGACGAGGTCGCGCTCCCGCACGAAGCGCGCGACCTGTTGGGCCTCCTCGCGCGTGAAGACCGTGCCCGAAGGATTCTGCGGAGTGTTGTAGTAGACGGCGCGTGTCCGCGCTGTCGCGTAGCGCGCGAGCGTCTCCGCGAAGCCGTCGCGCCGCGCCTCTTCGGTGGGGACGAGTACGGCCTTGCCCTCGCAATGCGTGACGAGGTCTTTAATCGGAGTCCAGAAGGGCGAGAAGACGAGAACCTCGTCGCCGGGGTCTACAATCGACTGGAATGCGCCGAAGAGTCCCTGCATGCCGCCGTTCAGAACTACAACGTCCTCCTCACGTGCGTCGATGCGGTTGCGCTCGCTTAGCTTCGAGGCGATTGCCGAGCGAAGCTCCGTGATGCCCGATGAAGGCGCGTAGCGCGTGCGATTCTCGGCGAGCGCACGCGTCATGGCCTCCTTGATGGGCTCGGGCGTGGTGAGGAAGGGCTCGCCGCCCTCGAACTGGTGAACGGACGCGCCCTGCGCGCGCAGCTCCATCACCTTATTGCGAATCTTTACGATGTCGGAGAACCCGACGCCTTCGAGCCGCCTCGCGAGGCGGAAGACGGGAGCGGACGTTGTCACGATTTGCGGCGAACCTCCAAAAAAGCTGGCTTCCAGTAAGGGCGGATTATAGCCCCGCCGTCGTCGGGGCGTCCAATTAAAGGCGCGGTTAGGTGTGGACGATTGAGATTCACCACCGCAGAGACAGAGGCACAGCTCAAAGCATTGAAGGCCGTGTCTCTCGTGTCTGACCCTTCCATAGTTAAGGGTGTGTACGACTCGGTTGAGGATATCGTCAACTTGTAGTCCATATCGTATACGGAGCAGGTGCGGGATACGTGCCGAGCCTCGTCAACGATTCTTGCAATTCGATGATGAAACGATTGTATTCGACGGAAAACCGGGAAGGGGCCGCGCGTATTTGATAGATTGAACGAAGACGTTTCAAGCGACGGCCTCAGAGGAACGGCAGTTGCCACTCTTCCCAATGCGTACATCATTTGGCGCGCCTAAATAGTTCATTAAAGATTTAGAGGAGACACAGACCTATGACTACGACGACTAACAAGGTTCTGCCCGTGGCGCTCGTGGCCGCGCTGCTCGGCGGCACGGTCGGCGCGTTCGTGATGCGCGACAGCAAGAAGACGCCCGAAGTGGCGGTCGCGTCCGAGCAGGCGAGGGCAAACGACATCACAGACAAGTCGGCCGACGCTAACAAGGGCATTGACCAGAACGCGCTGCTCGATCAGGAGATCGCGAACGAGACCAAGAACATGACCGACGAGGAGCGCGCGGCGTTCCGCGACGGCTTCGGCGAGGGCGTGCAGGCGGCTCGCGCCAACGAATTGACCGGCACGAGCACAGGGCGCAGCGCGACCACGCGCAACGTCGTCTACCGTCCCGTTACTCGCACGCGCACAGTCAGCCGCAGCGCCCCGCGCCGCGTCTACTACGATTACGGCCAGACGAGGGGCCGCTCCTTCTGGCAGAAGCACCGCGACAAGTTGACCGTGGCGATGGGCACCGGCGGCGGCGCTCTCCTCGGCGGACTCATCGGCGGTAAGAGGGGCGCTGGAATAGGCGCTCTCGCGGGCGCGGGCGGCTCGGCGCTCTACACCTACAAGGTTCGCAAGCGCAACCGCAACTACTAAGGGGAGCGCGATGCGTAGAAGTCTGAAGACGACGCTTGCGGGCGTGGCTTCGGCTCTGCTACTGATAACGACACTGTTCGGGGGGGCGGCCTCAGATACGTTTGAGGCCGCCCGCTTCCGTCAGTCCGTCGGGCAGAGTTCGACCGCGGCCCCGCGCGACTCTCTCATAGGCCGACAAGTACAAGACCCGTTCGGTTCTCCGACTCGGCGCGAGCAGACAGCGCGCAGTTCGGCGTTGCCTTCATCCGTCGGCTTCCGCGAGTCCGGACGCGGCCTCCTCATCAGGACATGGATTAACGGCGCGGGGCCTTTCGACTTCGCGCTCGACACGGGCGCGGGCGCGACGATTCTCTCTTCACGCGCGGCGGGCGCGGCGCGCGTCGAGGTCGAAGCGGGCGGGCGAGGCATCACGCTCGGCGGTTTGAGCGGAGCGACGCGCGGGGGCGCGCAGAAAGCCTTCGTGCGCACGCTCGCGCTCGGCTCGCGCGAGAACAGCGTCGGCGCGCGCGGCCTCTTCGTAGTCGCGCAGGGCCTCCCCGAAGATCTTGACGGCGTGCTCGACCCTTCGGAACTGTTCCCGTCCACAGGCTTCACGATAGACATGCGGAACGGCGAACTCAGTTTCTTCGACCCGCGCACGCGTCCGCTTCGCGCGAGCCAAGCGCCGCCCGAAGGCGCGGTTGTCGCGTGGCTCACGGACGGGCAGAGCCGTCGCCCATTCGTCATGCTCGGCGAAGGAAGGCGCGCCCTGCTCGACACGGGCTCAGGCTTCGGACTCGCGGTTGACGAAGCCGCCGCGCGCGCACTCGGCATAATCCAGTCCGAAGGCCGTGGACGCACTGGCACGCGCGACATCGCGGGCGGTGAAGTACATTCGAGCCGCATTCGTGCCGCGACCGTAAGCGTCGGCCCGCTCGTCCTACGCGGCGTCCCCACAGACCTGCTCACGCGCGCGCAGAAGGGCGCGCCCGTCATACTCGGCCGCGACGCGCTACGTCCCTTCAGACTCACCTTCGACCCCTTGAGCCGCCTCATCATGCTCAACCCTAATGCGAGTTCGGAGCAGCGATAAGCTAAAAACAGCATTGACAGGGGTTTTGCGCGGCGGTTAACATTGGGCCGATTCGCACGACGCCGTGCCGTGCGCCCGCGGCCGAGGGGCACGGCCAACAGTCCAAACATCAAACACGTCCCGTTTATTCGGTTCGACCTCTGTCGCGGGAGCGACTTCGAGTAAGTTATGAACCGGGCAGCCGTATCCATCCCCGAGAAACTCTTCTTCAAGATTGGAGAGGTGTGCGACATCACGGGCATACAGGCGCACGTGCTGCGCTACTGGGAGTCTGAGTTCCCGATGCTCGCGCCGCAGAAGAATCGCGCGGGGCAGCGCACCTACCGCAAGCGCGACGTGGAGATGGTGCTGCGAATCAAGGAGCTGCTCTACGAAGACCAGTACACGATAGCGGGCGCGAAGAAGCGTCTGACGAACGAGCTTCGCGGCGCGAGCAAGCTCAAGGTCGTCACGCCAGAGATGAGCGCGCAGGCGCAAGCGGCGCAGCCCGCGCCGCAACTCGTCCCCGCGCCCACGCCTTCGACCGAAGACGAGCCCCACGCTTACGCCGATACTCACGAACACAACGCCGCCGCCGTCGAGCACATGCCCGAAGTCGAGTTGACCGAAGACCGCCGCGACGCCCTCAGAAACCTGCGCGACCAACTACGCGAGCTTCTAGTCCTCCTCGAATCAGGAGACTCGCACATAGGCACGCTCCCGCGCCCGTAGAAGTCAACTTCCTCCTCTTTCTTTCATCCGACAACGCGCCCGCGCCTCATTTGACCAAACACAAATTTCCGGTGATACTAACCCGCACGGGATGTGGCGCAGCCTGGTAGCGCGCTCGCTTGGGGTGCGAGAGGTCCCGAGTTCAAATCTCGGCATCCCGATAAGTAAAGAGCCTTCGACCTTCGGGTCGAGGGCTCTTTACTTTTGCCTAATCTCAATCTGCTGTTGGAGCCGGGCGGCGGCGTCGGGGTTGAGAGTCTTGAGCGCGTCGAGTTGCTCGGTGGCGGCGGCGACGTTGCCGTTCTTGAGGTGGGCGAGGCCGAGACGGTAGCGTGCATCGGCGTCGTCTGGCTTGAGTCTGACCGCCCGCGCGAATGCGTCGGCCGCGTCGCCGTAGCGCCCGAGCTTGTCGAAGGTGTTGCCGAGGTTGAAGAGGGCGTCGGCGTCGTAGGGGTTGATGCGTGCCGCCTCGCGGAAAGCGTCGGCCGCGTCATCCTGCCGGTTGAGACGGTCGTACGCGTTGCCGAGCTGGAAGTATGCGTCCGCGTAGTCGGGGTTCAACTTGACGGCCTGACGTAGGGCGGAGGCTGCATCCTTCGCCTGATTGAGCTTGAGGAGCGCGAAGCCCATGAGGGCGTAGCTCTCCGCGTTCTTGTCGGCGCTCCTCTGTAGCTCGCCGACGGTCTCCTCGTACCTGCCCTGTTTGTATAGCTCCGTTGCGTGGTCGTTCGGCCGGAGTCTCTGTAATTGCGCGCGCTCCTTCGCGGCGTCGGCGGTCTTGCCTGACCTCTCGTAGAGTTCGGCGAGGCGCTGGTGAAGTTCCGCGCTGTTCGGCGTGAGTGCGAGCGCGCGCTTGAAGGCGTCGGCGGCCTCTTCGGGCCTACCTGCCGACGCGTAAGAGATGCCGAGCTTTGCGAGCGCGTCCGAGTCCTTCGGGCTCTTCGAGACGACGAACTTGAACTCCTCCGCGGCGGCGTCGAACTTACCCTCGGCGAGGTACGCGGTGCCGAGGTTGTAGTGCGACACGGGGTCGTCCGGGTTCCGCTCAACGTCCTTCTTAAACGTATCCGTCGAGACTTCAACCATGCCGGGCGGTGGCGTCGGCGCGGTCGCGGAAGGCGTAGAGCTTGCCGAAGCGTCGGGCTTGCTCGCAGACCTGCATGAAGTGAAGAGAGGGAAGAGGGCTAAGAGTAGAAGGAGCGGGAGCGTTCGTTTCATCAAGTTCATATGCGAAGCGTGAACGTCTCGAAGAGTCGCGCGCGGGCCATTTAAACAGCGACGCGCGCGTGCGGGCAAGCGACGGCCGCGCTCACTCCGCGTCGTCGGCGATTTCGCTTACGACTATCTCGCCCGTCAGCGTGCGATGCATGGGGCACTTGTGCGCTATCTCCTGAAGGCGCGCGTGCTGCTCGTCGCTTAGCTCGCCCTCGATTGCCACGGAGCGCTCGACGCGATGTATGAAGGCGTCGCCCTTCGTCACGCACTCCGCGCAGTCCTGCGCGTGCTGCCGGCTCATGCGCAGACGCACACGGACGCGCTCGACGGGCCAGCCTTTGCGGCGCGCGTAGAGCGTGACCGTCATCGAGACGCAACTGCCGAGCGCCGCGAGCAGGAGCGTGTAGGGGTCTGGCCCCGCGCCCTCGCCGCCGACCTCAACCGGCTCGTCCGTCACAAACGTCTGCCCCGCGCCGTAGCTCACCTCGTTGCGTAGGCCCGAGAGGCTCTCCACAATCACTTCGCCCATCGCGTCTCTCCGTAAATGTGGGACTCCGAAAGAACGTAAGCGCGCCGTGAAGGTTAACGCGCCCCGTGTCCGTGCGGCAATAGACAGAGACAAAAAAGCCGGGGGGCCGACGCGTGCCGGCCCCCCGAACTCTTCACTCGAAAGGATGCAAACTTACAACCGAACTCCCGGACTATCTAGACCTCGAAGTTCTCGCATAAAGGTTGACCGCGAAAATCAATGTCAGCGCCAACGTCATCGCTTCACCTCGCCCGTCTTGATGACAGAAACAGACTGCGAATGCACGGAGGATTCCAGAAAGCTTTCAGCAGTCAACTCCGACGCTTGCGGCGGCCGGGGCGTGCCGGTACACTCGTGTACGTTCCAACATAAAATAGGTCGAACGGCGCGGACGTGTTAAGGCAAAGCCGCGTAGAGGTCGAGTATGAAGATTCACGAGTATCAGGCGAAGGAGCTTTTGAGCAGGTACGGCGTGGCGGTGCCGCGAGGGCTGGTCGCGCGCTCGCCCGAGGAGGCTTACCACGCCGCGAAGGAGTTGGGCACGGAGGTCGTCGTCGTCAAGGCGCAGATACACGCGGGCGGGCGCGGCAAGGGCGGCGGCGTCCGTCTGGCGAAGAGCGCCGAAGAGGCGCGCGAGTTGGCGTCGAAGATTCTAGGCATGAACCTCATCACGCACCAGACCGGCCCCGAAGGCCGAGAGGTGCGCACGCTGCTCATCGAAGAGGGACTGCCGATTGACAAAGAGTTCTACCTCAGCATCGTGCTCGACCGCGCGACGGGCCGCACCGTCTTCATGGCTTCGTCCGCGGGCGGCATGGACATCGAAGAGGTCGCGGCTTCGACGCCCGAGCTGATTCTAAGGGAGACGATAGACCCTTCGGTCGGCTTCCGCCCGTTTCAGGCGCGCAAGCTCGCCTTCGGCCTCGGCCTTCCCGCGCCGCTGGTCAATCAGGCCGCGAAGTTCATGCAGGCGCTCTACAACGCTTACGAGCAGACCGACGCGTCGCTCGTCGAGATAAACCCGTTCCTGCTGACGAAGGACGGGCGACTCTTCGCGCTCGACGCGAAGATAACCTTCGACGACAACGCGATGTTCCGACACACGGACTTCCACTCTCTGCGCGACTTGAACGAAGAGGAGCCGCTTGAGATAGAGGCTTCAAAGTACGACCTCAACTACATCAAGCTCGACGGCAACATCGCCTGTATGGTCAACGGCGCTGGCCTCGCGATGGCGACGATGGACATCATCAAGCTCGCCGGCGGCGAGCCCGCAAACTTCCTCGACGTGGGCGGCGGCGCGTCGCAGGAGCGCGTCGAGGCTGCGTTCCGAATTCTGCTCGCGGACACGAACGTACGCGCCGTCCTCATAAACATCTTCGGCGGCATCGTACGCACGGACATGGTCGCGCGCGGAGTCATCGAGGCCGCGAAGTCAATCGGCGTTAAAGTCCCCATCGTCGTACGTCTCGAAGGCACCAACGTCGAAGAGGGCCGACGCCTCATCGCCGAATCCGAGATGAACTTCACTGTCGCACAGGGCATGAAGGACGCCGCCGAGAAGGTCGTCGCGCTCGCGGATCAACAGGCCGCCGCATAAGCTTCGACGGTATTCAAGCACGAGCACGCGCGGGCCTGATTCTTTCAAAGGCACGCGCGTGCTCGACGCGCGTGCGACGAAACCTCCGTGACCGATTCAACGTACCTCTAGCCGGACACTTGATAAGGAGCGAACCCGATGTTCTGCCCTCAGTGCGGCTCAAGCCAGAGCGACGAGTTGAAATTCTGCAAGACCTGCGGCGCGAACCTTCGTGCCGTGCGTCTGGCCGCCGCCGCACGCGGCGAAGACGCCGACAAGTTCGACTGGAGCAAGACGTGGGTCGCGGAGATGTTCCTCTCCGAGGCCGAGCGCAAGCGCCGCAACGAGTCGATAGAGCGCGAGCGCGGCATCACGCCCGAGGTGAAGCGCTACAACGAGATTAAGGCAGGCGTCATCGTCGCCTGTGTCGGCATCGGCGTGATGATCTTCCTGAACATCTTCATGGATGGCATCGTCCGCAGCGGCCAGAATTCGCCGGGCGACAACGAAATCCTGAGCCGTATCTGGATAGCCGGAATCATACCCTTCTTCGTCGGCCTCGCACTCATCATCAACGGCCTCTTCGTCAGCAAGCGCCAGGCGGAGGCCGCGCGCCGCTCATCCCTCAACGCCGCGCCCGATTCCATAAACGAAACACCCGACTCTCTCAAAACGGCACAGCCCCACGCACTCCGCCCCGCGGACACCTCCGAAATCATCCCCCCCGACTTCAGCGTCACCGACAGCACCACACGCCACCTCAAAGTCCCCGCCCCCAAACTCCAAGACACGGACAACTCCTGAACGCCGTCGCCGCCGCGCATCCGACGCCTGCTCAGAAAAGGGGCGGGCGAGTTTCGTCGTCTGAGTTCGCCCGTCATAAACCCTGAGTGTAAAATCGCGAAGCTCTATTTGACGGCGGCGTTAGTCCGGGAGGCGTGATGGCTACTATTACTTTCTGGGGCGGGGTGGGGACGGTTACGGGGTCGAAGTATCTGGTGGAGAGTGGGGAGAGCCGGGTGCTTGTGGACTGCGGGCTGTTTCAGGGGTTGAGGGAGTTGAGGGAGAGGAATTGGGAGGAGCCGCCGTTCGATGCCAGTAAGCTCGACGCGGTCGTGATAACGCACGCGCACGTTGACCATACGGGGTATCTGCCGAGGCTCGTGGGGCGCGGGTACAGGGGGCCTGTCTACTGCTCGAAGGGGACGGCAGACCTTCTGAAGTTGTTGCTGCCGGATGCCGCGCGTTTGCAGGAGGAGGAGGCGGAGTATCGCAACCGTCACAATCTTTCGCGACACGCTCCCGCGCTCCCGCTCTACACCGAGGCGGACGCGCGCGCCGCTCTGAAGTTGATTCAGACCTGTCCGAACACGGGCGAGCCGACCGAGATTGCGCCGGGCGTGAGGGCGAGCTTTCACATCGCGGGGCACATACTCGGGTCGAGCCTCGTACTGCTGGAACTCGAAGGCGCGGGCGCGGACGGGCAGGGGAGACGCGTGCTCTTCTCGGGCGACCTCGGCCATTACGACCAGCCCATCATACCCGACCCCGTCGCGCCGCCCGCGTGCGACTACATGCTCGTCGAGTCAACATACGGCGACCGCCTGCACGAGGCCGAAGACCCGAAGGACGCGCTCGCCCGCGTTATCAACGAGGCTGCGGAGCGAGGCGGCCCTCTGCTCGTGCCCGCCTTCGCCGTCGGCCGCACGCAGGAGATGGTCTATTACATACGCGAGCTTGAGGACGAGGGGCGCATACCCATCCTGCCCGTGCGGGTTGACTCGCCGATGGCCGCTGCGGCGACGCAAATCTATCAGCGCAACCGCGACGAGCACGACGAGGAGTATGAGGCGCTGTTAGAGCAGCACCGTCACCCCTTACGCACGCGCTCGATGTTGACGGCCGCGACGCGCGACGAGTCGAAGCGCCTGAACGAGGAGCGCGGCGCGCGCATAATCATCTCCGCGTCGGGGATGATGACGGGCGGGCGCGTGCTACATCACGCGCGAAGGATTCTGCCGGACGCGCACGCGACCGTGCTATTCGTAGGCTTCCAGGCCGCGGGCACGACGGGGCGGAAGATTCTCGAAGGCTCGCGTACGGTGCGAATCATGAAGGAGGACGTGGCCGTTCGTTGCCACGTCGAGCGCATCGGTGGGCTCTCGGCGCACGCGGACTGGGCCGAAGTCCTTCGCTGGCTCGCGCCGTTAGAGCACGCGCCGCGCCGTGTCTTCACGACGCACGGCGAGCCGGAGGCGGCAGCCGCGATGGCCGCGCACATACGGGAGCGCTTCGGCTGGCGCGTGGACGTTCCCGCGTACGGCCAGAGCGTCGAGCTTGAATAAAAACACGCTAAGGATTAACCACCGCGGACACGGAGGCACAGCTTAGATTTCAAGGCCGTGTCTCTGTGTCCGCGGTGGTTAATCCTGAAACCGCGCGTGACTACTTGTTCGCGGGCTGCTCTATCTCGTACTTGACTTTGAGGTAGAGGGTGAACTGCACGACCGGCTCGATGACGACGGGGTTGACTACGAGGTCGAAGCCGTCGGCGTCGAGCGGATTGAAGAAGAAGGTTCGGCTCTTGCGCGCATTCTTGACGGTGTACTTCTGCTTCATCTCGTCGCTGTTCTGCTCTATGTCTTCCGACTCGTAGGCCGAGTAGGAGTCGTACATCTCCGTCGGAAAATATACGCTCGGCCTCTCCGCGTAAATCTGTGCGGGCGGACGCAGGCGTATCCCGAGCAGGCGCTGGTAGCGCGCGGTCTTCTGCTCGATTATCTTCGCGGCCTCCTCCATCAGACGGTTCTGAACGGGCGCGGTGTCGCCGACGACGTAGTCAACCTTTATCAGGTCGTAAATCTTCGACTGCGACGCGAGCACGGTCAGGCGGTCGAGCATGTCCCGGTCGCGATAGTGGACGGAGACGTTCTTCTTCAGCTCGAAGCCGACGAGCCTCTCAATCGCGCGGTTGCCCACCAACTCGTATCCGTAAATCTTGTTCTGCGAAGCGAAGTCCACATACACGTCCGCCTCGGCTATGCCTAAGCCCTTCAGTCCCGACTTGAACCCCGCGACGGTCGCGTCCATCTTCTGATTGCACTCGGCCACGGTCGCGCACTCCTGCAAAAGCCCGAAGACGGCGACGAACTGGTCGGCCTTCACGTTCATAAGCACGCTCGCATCGACGAACATGGAGGTCGCCGTGGGCGGCTGGTCTTCCTTCTGTACCGTGCGCTTGTTGCGCTCGTTGGCGTCGGCGCGCGCGCGGCCCGATCCGCCCTGCGAATAGCCTACGTTGCCGCTCGCCTGCGCGAAGCAGTCGGCCGACAGTAAGAGAAGAAGGAGGGGGATAAGCGGAAGCATTCTTTTCATCTTCTGTTCCTCGACGTTTGTTGATAGAGCGGCGCGTATGTTCCGAGCGAGGGCGCGCCGAAGGTTAGCAGATTACAGTAGGCTTCGGAAGGTTTGACGTGTATCGCGCGGGCCTCATCTCCGTGCGGCCTCTCCTCTCGCCGCCCCGACCGCCTTTCGCGGACGCCGCGCGCGTTGTGCTATACTCCACGGCCTACAAAGCAGCACATATTCGACGGCGGTTCGGCCCTACAGGGATGCTTGCGCGCGGGCCGACGGGGCCGAAACTTGAGGAGCGAAAACGTTGAGCGTTCTGGTTGATAAGAGCACGCGGCTCGTAGTGCAGGGCATCACGGGCAAAGAGGGCACGTTCCACACGAAGCAGATGGTCGAGTACGGAACGCAGGTCGTCGGCGGCGTCACGCCCGGAAAGGGTGGAACGACACACGAGGGCGTTCCCGTCTTCAACACAGTCGCCGATGCGGTACGAGACGCGGGCGCTAACGCCTCCGTCATATACGTGCCGCCGCCCTTCGCCGCCGACGCGATCATGGAGGCCGCCGACGCGGGGCTCGCTCTCGTCGTCTGCATCACGGAGGGCATACCCGCGCTCGACATGGTGAAGGTCAAGGCGTACCTCAACGGCAAGCAGACGCGCCTCATCGGCCCGAACTGCCCCGGCATCATCTCGCCCGGCAAGTGCAAGATAGGAATCATGCCCGGCCACATACACAAGGAGGGGCGCGTCGGCGTCGTCTCGCGCTCGGGCACGCTGACCTATGAGGCGGTCGGACAGTTGACCGCGCTCGGCCTCGGTCAGTCCACAGCCATCGGAATCGGCGGCGACCCCATCATCGGCACGACGCACCTGCAAGCGCTCGCGCTCTTTCAGGACGATCCCGAGACCGACGGCATCGTCATGATCGGCGAGATAGGCGGCACGAACGAAGAGGAGGCCGCGGCCTTCGCTAAAGAGAACGTGACGAAGCCCATCGTCGCCTTCATCGCGGGACAGACCGCGCCACCGGGCCGACGCATGGGCCACGCCGGAGCCATCATCGCGGGAGGCAAAGGCACGGCCGCCGAGAAGATGAAGGCGCTCGAAGAGGCGGGCATACGCGTCGTCCACTCGCCCGCGGATATCGGGCAGGCGATGAAGGACGCGCTCGGCTCAGTCGCGACGGCTTAAAGAGTTATTAGCGGGGATGACTTAAATGAGCGACGAACAACGTCTCGTCAACCTCGAAGAGTTCGCTGGGTTGATGGCGCAGTGGGCGCGGCGGGCCGAGGAGAGGATGGACGAGTTGAGCGCAGCCCAAGCGAACTCTGAAGCTAGAATAGCCGCCCTCGCGGATGCGCAGATAAGGACTGAAGTCGTAGTCTCCGCACTCGGCGAGCAGATGAGGGAGTTGGCCGTAGCGCAGACGCACACCGACCAACGCTTGGACGCCTTGATAGACATCGTGCGCGAGATGCGGCAAGGCGGCTCGCCTCAATAATCTTGAATTCAGAGAAAGGTAACCTTTCATAAGCATGGCAGAGCAGACGGGAAACTTAACTTTCGGAATCATTAAGCCCGACGCCGTGCGCTCGGGGAAGACGGGCGCGATTTTGCAGCGCACGCTCGACGCGGGCTTCCGCTTGCGCGCGTTGAAGCTCATACACATGACGACGCCCGAGGCGGAAGGCTTCTACGCGGTACATCGCGAGCGGCCCTTCTTCGGCGAGCTGACGGCGTTCATGTCGTCCGCGCCGTGCGTCGTGATGGCTTTGGAGAAGGAGAACGCGGTCAAGGCCTGGCGCGATTTGATGGGCGCGACCGACCCCGCGAAGGCGGACGAGGGCACGCTGCGCAAGGAGTTCGCGAACTCCATCGGCGAGAACGCAGTCCACGGCTCCGACTCCGAAGAGAACGCGCAGATTGAGCTGGCATACTTCTTCAGCCGCCTTGAATTCGTCTAGGAGCGGTCAGCACTGAGCGTTCAGCGTTCAGCCAAACCGTTGGCGGAAGACGCGAGTTGATCTGTATCGGATGCGCTTCGTCTGGCTGAAAGCCGAAAGCTGAGTGCTGACC
>JBJMGR010000384.1:0-3790 GCA_045807805.1 Pyrinomonadaceae bacterium
CCCCACGGGCGTGCGCTTCAACGGCCGCACCGTGAACGGCCGCGTCGAGGCGAACAACCTGACGGCCGACGTTGACGCGGCGACGGTCAACGGCGACGTTGAAGTCACGACCACGGGCCTCGCGCGCGCGAAGACGGTCAACGGCTCCATCACGGCCGTCATGGGCCACGCCGACTGGTCGGACGAGCTTGTGTTCAAGACCGTCAACGGAAGCATTGACGTGAGCATGCCCGCGAGCCTCAGCGCCGAAGTCGAAGTGAAGACGCTCAACGGCGAAATCTCTTCCGACTTCCCGCTCACCGTTCGCGGCACCTTCAGCCGCCGTCACATGAGCGGAACCATCGGCGGCGGCGGACGCAGCCTCCAACTCGAAACCGTCAACGGCAGCGTTAACATTCGTCGCGCTTCGTAAGAACTGAACGAAAACCTTTTGCGTCCTTAGCGACTACTCGGCGACCTTTGCGTTTCGGATAGTGGGCCTGAACGCAGAGCACTCGAAGAAGGCGCTAAGGACGCGAAGCGAGACAAACGTCGCGCGTAGTGCAAAGAGGAAAAGTAAGATGAAGAGCATACGTTTCATACTCGGACTAATGACGCTCGCGGCGCTGTCGCTGACGGCCGCAGACTCGGGGCGCGCACAGACCGCGACGCGCGCCGACCTTACCGAAGAGTTCCACCAGACCTACCCGCTCTCCGCGCAGGGGCGCGTGGCGCTCTCGAACATCAACGGCTCGGTGAAGATCTCCGGGTGGGATCGCAACGAGGTCAAGGTTGACGCCGTCAAGCGCGCACGCACGCCTGAGCGTCTGCGCGAGGCGCAGATAAAGGTTGACGCGAACTCGGGCGCGATAGAGATTGAGACCGAGTACCCCGAATACCGCTGGACTGACCGCGACACCGAGCGCCACGAGAACCCCGCGACGGTCGAGTACACGCTCACAGTCCCGCGCGGCGCGCGCATCGAGGAGGTGAATCTCGTCAACGGCGGGCTCGACATCGAAGGCTTGAGCGGCCCCGTCCACGCGTCTTCGGTCAACGGCCGCGTCGCGGCGCGCAACCTCTCAGGCCCGGTCAACCTCTCCGTCGTCAACGGTCGGCTCGAAGCGGCACTCGACGGGCTGAACGGAGCGGGCTCGGTCAACCTCTCCGCGGTCAACGGCCCGCTCATCGCGACGATTCCTTCGGACTCGAACGCGACCGTCCATGCCGACACAGTCCACGGCCCGATAAGCAACGACTTCAATCTTCCCGTGCGCGTGGGCGAGTACGTGGGCCGAGAGTTGGCGGGCCGCTTGGGTCAGGGCGGCACGCGCGTGAGCCTCAGCAACGTCAACGGCTCGATACAGATTAAGCGCGCCTCCGACGGGCGCTCGCCCGCGGCCGTCACGAACCTTCTCTCCGAGACGCGCGACAGCGAAGACTTCGACGACGACGTTGAGGAAGGCGTGCGCGACGCCGCGCGCGACGCGCGCGACACCGAGAGAGATGCGGAGCACGAGCGCCGCGACGCGCAGCGAGAGGCCGAGCGCGACAAGGCACGAGACCTGCGCGACTCGCAGCGAGAGTTAGACCGCGCCACGCGCGACGCGGCTCGCGAGGCCGACGCGGCCGCGCGCGAGGCCGCGAAGGTCGGGGGGGAGGTGGCGAAGTCTTTATCGAAGGGCGACTTCGGACGCGGCTTCGGCGACGACACGCGCCGCATAACCGCGCGCGAGTCGAACAGCTTTCAGGTCTCCGGCTCGCCGCGCGTGCGCGTCGAGACCTTCGACGGCGCGGTTACAATCCACGCGTGGGACAAGAACGAAGTGAGCTACACGGCCGTCAAGCGCGCGTGGGACGAGCGCGAGATGAAGGGCATTACCATACAGGCGCAGGGCGGCGGCGCGGAAGTCACGCTGCGCTCCGCCTTCGACAAGTCGTTCGCGCACTCCTACCACGAGCACGAAGGGCGCGTCACCTCCTACTCTTCCGACGCCTCCGCGGAGTTCGACGTGTACGTCCCGCGCAACGCGACCCTGTTCGTCTCTTCGGGCGACGGCCGTCTACGCGTGGATGGCGTGAACGGCGAGGTCGAATTGCACACGGGCGACGGGACGATTGACGTGACGGGCTCGCGCGGGCGTCTGCGCGCGGAGACTGGCGACGGCCGCATACGCGTCGAGGGCTTCGACGGCGACGCGGATGCGCGCACGGGCGACGGCCGCATCTCGCTCGACGGAAACTTCAAGAGCCTCTCTGCGCGCACGGGCGACGGCACCATCTCGCTCTCCGTGCCCGAGGGCTCGAACGCGACCGTCGAGACCAACGCCGAGTCGGTCTTCAACGACGGCGTCGCCGTCTCCGAGACGCCCGACACGGAGAACCGCGTGCGCCGCTGGCGCATCGGCGGCGGCGGGCAGGTCTTGACGCTCAGCACCGGCGACGGACGCATCATCATACGCAGACGTTAACCGAGGGCGCGCCCTCGGTTAACATGCGGCCCCCGCGCCGCGTCTTTCAAAGCGAAGGCGCGGCGCTTACCGTACACGCATGTACGCCCGAAGACGGCCGTTGTAAATCGCCTGTAAAAGTTTCGCGCGGCGCGAAATCAATTGAAACCTTCGTAACCCGGCTCTCGTCTAACAGGTCGCCGCAAGAGGTCTATGTTCTCGAAGCTTGGTACCAAGACGCGCGAAGAGTGTGCGTCCATCAAACGATAAAAAATTCCATCCGCTCGGACGCCCGAGATAGTTTCGGAGGGCGGTCGCTCAAGGGGAAGCAATGACGAGAAAACTTCCGCACGCCCGAACTCTGTACGCACTTGCCCTCGCAGCGCTGTGCCTCAACTCGGCCGCGCCCGTGGGCGCGCAGCAGCTCGCGTCGAACTCGACGCCCGAGCGCCGCGTAGCGTCCTCCGCGTCGTCGCCCGCGCGCCTGCTCAAGCGCCTCGCGCTCGGCGTCACGGAGACGGCCGAGGGCTCGCGCGTGCGTCTCACTTCTGACGCGTCGGTCGAAGGCTTCCGTGCATACACGGAGGGCGGACGCCTCTTCGTCCTGGTCCCCGTGGCCGACGCGGCGACGCTCGCGGGCCGCGCGCCGAAGGGCGAGGGCTTCGTGGGCTTCAACGTCGAGCAGAGCGGCGACGACGCGCTCATCTCCTTCACTCCGCGCGCCGGCTACGCGCCTCACGTGCGCGCAGCGTTCAACCGTCTCGAAATCCTCTTCGCCGCGCAGAAGTCTTCGGGCGGCGCGGACGTTGCCGCGAGTTCTCCGACGCCCACGCCGACGCCCGCGTCAACGCCCGCCGACTCTAAGGCGTCCGATTCGACGAGCGCGCCCGCAACCTCTAAGGGCGCGGCTCCGGCCGCGACCTCTTCCGGTGCTACGTCCGCGCCCGGCACTTCCGCCGCGAGACTCGCCGCGCTGCTCACGCCCGAGAAGGTCGCGCCCACGCGCCTCGTGCGCTTCGACAAGCCGCCCGTCATCGACGGCAAGATGGACGAGGACGTTTGGAAGACGGCGGCGGTCTTCAAGGACTTCGCGCAGTTCCGACCCGTTGACCTCGTGCCACCCTCGCAGCCGACCGAGGTTCGTATCGGCTACGACTCGAAGTTTCTCTACGTCGCCTTCCACGCCTTCGACGAGGCGGGCAAGGTTCGCGCGACCATCGCCAAGCGCGACGCGGTCTTCGAGGACGACTGGGTAGGCATCTGGCTCGACACCTTCAACGACGGCCGCCGCTCCTACGAGTTCATCTTCAACCCGCTCGGCGTGCAGGCCGACGCCATATTCACCGAAGGCGTCAGCGAAG
>JBJMGR010000385.1:0-20622 GCA_045807805.1 Pyrinomonadaceae bacterium
CACGGCTGGTATGAAACTTGTAGCCGCTTGCGTTGGGCGACCGCACTCGCGCGGCCCCTGCTTCCCCCGAACTACGATTGCCCCTCGCGGAGAATGAATCGTCATGGCCCATGAAGAAAATTTTGACGGGGCCGGCGTAGAGCTTGACGACCACGCCCCCGACAGTCAAGCGCCTCATTTTGTGGACGCCGTCGTAGAAGAGCCCGCGCCCGTCGCCATCGCTGTCGCGAACGCGAACGTGAACGCGCCCGACTTCTACGCGGTCGGCGTCCGCCTGATAAAGATGTCGCCCGTCTGGCTTCTAACGGCCACGGGCGGCTTCGCGCTTCTGCTCCTCGTGCTCAGTTGGATCAGACCGGCCGGAGGCGAGGCGAACGCGGCGTCAATCCCCAACGACGCGAAGGCCGTCGTAGTGCAGTACCCGGAAGCGCCCGCGAAGGTCGAGCGGGCCGGGGTCGTTCCGGAGACGCACGAAGCGGAGCCGGTTCAGGCTGCGAACGCGACGCCTTCGACTCCCGCAGCAGCGCCCGCCGTAGAGCATAAAGAGCCCGCGAGCGTCGTAACTTCGTCGAACGACGCGGGCGGAAAGTTCACCGTTCAGGTGGCCTCGTTCAGCGTCGAGTCGCAGGCGAACGAGCGCATCTCATCTCTGCGCGCAGCGGGCTTCGACGCGCGCTCGACCGCGGTCGAGATACAGGGGCGAGGCAAGTGGTACAGGGTTCACGTAGGACGCTTCGGCGCGCGCGAAGAGGCGTCGAAGGTCGCAGCGCAGTTGCGCGAAAAGGGCGCGGCCGCAGGCTCTATGGTCGTCGCCATTCAAGAGTGAGTTAAGTCTTCAAACGCCCCCTCCTTCACTCGCATGGCAACAGTGTTTCAAGACGCAGAGGTTTACGAGCAGGCCGGGTTCGAGATGCCGCGGTCTCATTATGGCGTCGTCGAAGCTTACGCCCTCCTGTTCGCCAAACCCGACGTGCGCCTTCGCTTCCTCAACAACACGCTCTCGCTTCAGGCGAAGTGCGGCGAGCGTCTGAACGCTTCGCTCGGAAAGTGGGAGTCCGTAAGGCGCTCGAAGCTCTACGCAAAGCTGCTGCGACTTTCGCTGTACGGCCTCATCTTCCGCGAAATCAGCAAGCTTTTGCCGCACGATTCGGGCGGGAAGCGCGGCATCCTCGGCCTTAACAAACAGGCCCCGCTCTCGGCGCGAGTCTTCTTCAACTGCTACAAGTATCGCCGCCCGCTCTACGCCGTCGCGCTCCTCCTGATGGTCGGATTCACGGCCTTCGCGTACCGCGGCCTCGTCTGGTCCGCGGGCCAAGTCAAGAGCTACCTCGCGAGCCGCTACGAGCGCGTCGAGCGTGTCTACGTCGCCGGACAGGACGCCTCTTCACAGAAGCTCGCGGGTCAGTTGCCGACCTACGAGCCCGCGAAGGTCTGGATGGTCGAGCAGGGCGGAGGCTTCGAGCGCTACAGCAACGGCGCGCGCATACTCAACGCCTTCGAGACAGAGAACCACGAGCGCCGTTATCTAGCATTCAAGCGCGGCGTCGCCGCCGTCTTGGGCGAGCCGCGGAGCGACCCCGTCGGTATCGTCTATCACACTTCGGAGAACGACATGCTGCCCTTCGTCGAGGGCAACAGCGACTCCATTGAAAACCACTCGAAGAACCTGCTCGCATACATACGCGACCACAAATCTTACAACTACCTCATAGACCGCTTCGGCCAGATTTACCGCGTCGTGCGCGATACGGACGCCGCGTATCACGCGGGCAACTCCGTCTGGTCGGACGGCGACGAGACGTTCGTCGGGCTGAACGAGAGCTTCCTCGGCGTCTGCTTCGAGACGAAGGCGGACGTTGGCGAGGGCGGCGAGCGTCTGACCGAGGCGCAGGTGCTCTCGGGCCGTCTTCTCACGCAGGTCTTGCGCAGCCGCTATCAGATAAAGGACTCGAACTGCGTCACGCACGGGCTCGTCTCAATCAACCCTTCTAACGGGCGCATCCTGTTCCACCACGACTGGGCCCAGGGGTTCCCGTTCGAGGCGATGGGAGTCTCCGACAAGTACGCGGTCGCGCCCGCGAGCGTCGCCGAGATGGGTTTCGTCTACGACTCGGAGATCGTCGCGCAGATTGGCGGGCGGGTCTGGCCGGGAGTCGAGGCGGCCGAAACGGAGTTCGCGCGCCGCGCCTCGGAGCAGGGCTCTCGGCCCGACGAGTTGCGCGGGCGCATGCGCGCGCTCTACCGAGAGAGGATGGACGCGCAGCGCGCCTTACTGCGCCCGGAGAATCTGGAAGGCCGCGCCGCCTCGGACGAGGGCGGCCCTGAGTCCTGACAACCGACCCGCCGACATTTCTGGAAGCCTCTCCCCCCAGTTCCAGAAAGGCACACGCATTGCAAGTCAAACGACGAGGCGGCAGCCCCCTGCCGTCACGTTAAACCCGCCGGATAGTCCTTCTAGAGACCGTCCCGATAAAAAATTAGCAGACCACCGAGGAGATAAAAGATGGAAGAGAAAAACCAGGCCCCCGCGGCACAGAAGACGGAAGCGACCGAGGGCAGGGCGACCGCCATCGGGCTCGACATCGGCACGAGCCGAATCGTCGTGTCCGACGGCCCCGAAGGTAGCCGCAGGCGCGCGCAGCTAAATGCCTTCGTCCCAGTGGCCTGCTCGGAGATGGCCGAGAACATGCTCAAGCAGAGGAACATGATCTACGAGCGAAACTGCAAGAACCTCTACGTCTACGGCAACGACTCCGACTTCTTCGCGAGCTTCCTCGACACGGACGCGCGCCGCCCCATGAGCTTCGGGCTGCTGAACCCGCGCGAAGAGAACAGCCAGAAGATGATTCAGAACATCATCCAGTTGATGATTCCGCGCGCGCGCAAGGGCGAGGTGCTCTGCTTCAGCGTGCCGGGCAAGGGCGAGGGCGTCAACGGAAACCTCGTCTACCACGAGGCCGTGCTCAAGCAGTTCCTACAGTCGCTCGGCTACAACGCCAAGCCGATTAACGAGGGTCAGGCCGTCGTCTTCTCCGAGCTTCAGGACGAGAGCTTCACGGGCATTGGCATATCTTTCGGCGGCGGCATGTGCAACGTCTCCGTCTCCTTCATGTCCATGCCGATGATCACCTTCAGCGTGCCCAAGGGCGGCGACTACATTGACCGCAACGTCGCCGAGGTGATGGGCGAGAAGAACACGACGAAGGTTCGCCTCTTCAAGGAGGAGAAGCTCGACCTCTCGCGCCCGCCGAAGGACGAGATGATGAGCGCCTTCCACATCTTCTACGACGACTTGATGAAGACCCTCATCGAGCGTCTGCGCTCGGAGTTCTCGCGCTCAAGCCAACTGCCGAAGCTCGACCGCCCGCTCTCGGTCGTGCTCGCGGGCGGCACCGCGATGCCCAAGGGCTTCCTTGAGAAGTTCGAGGGGATGCTTCGTGCCGAGTCGGACTTCCCCATCGACATCTCAAGCGTGAGGATGGCGAAAGACCCGCTCACGACCACGGCGCACGGCTGCTATATCGCCGCGCTGGCCGAGGCGAAGTAGGCCGCGAGGCAAAACTATCAGGGCGGCCGCGGACGCGCGCGCCGAAGGCTTTGGGGGAAGCTCTTCGCGCCACGCGCCCGCGGCCGCACCCTCATACGTGCCGCACATTGAACTGAAAGAGGCACCGAAACATCTTGAACGACCTTCCCCCTTCCGACACACTCGAATTCGAGCTTGACCTCGACGAACTCGCCTCCGAGCCCCCGCCTCGGGTCGAACCCCTCCGCCTGTCGGAGGCCGAATCCGCGCCCACGCCGCAGGCCGAACCCACGCCGCGGGCCGAACCCGTTGCCCCTCCCGCCGTCCCTCCTTCCAACACATACGCGGCCCCTCCCGCTTACCGCCCGACGGCGACGAAGAGGCCGCCGCTCCCCGAGCTTCCCTCCCCGTTCGCGGAGATAGTCGCGAAGGTCTCGGACGACAGGTTGCGCTCTCTCTCGGCCTCGACCCTCGTAAGAATCATGAAGTTGCTCGACGCGCTGCGAGCGGTCGAGGAGGCGCTGACGCGGCATAAGGTCTTAACGGTGGGCGCGCTCTTCGCGGGCGTGCGCGTGCAGGCCACCTCTCTTCTCTCATATCTGACCGAGGCAGTCGTGCGCGGCGAGGGACTCGACGAAGAGTTCCGCGAAGTGCTCGACGGCATACGCTTCGTCATGGCGCACGAGATGGGGAAGGTCTTCAGCTACGAGTTTCCGGGTCTCACCGACGAAGGCCCCTCGACCTTCACGCGTGCGGAGTTGACGCGCGCGTGGGGGCTCCTGCACAACTGCCTTCAGCAGACCGCCATCACGCTCGCGCGTACGATAGAGCCCACGGCCACGGGCCAGCAGCTCTTCGAGGACTACAGGAGCAAGACCGAGAACTCGCTCACGCTCTACCGCGAGATGCAGTTGCTCTTGCAGAAGGTGAAGACGGCGCAGAAGGCCAACGGCATTCTCCTCAAGCATTCGCTCGTCCGTCACCTCGAACACTTCCGCGAGGAGACGATGCACTTCCTCATGTACAAAGACTGGGGCGAGTTCGGGCGCTTCGTGGACGACGTTAAGCGCGCCTTCGAGGAGATGGAAGAGTTCGACTGCGTGCTGCACGGCTTCGCGCAGTACCTCTCGACGCTGATACATCACGTGGGGATGCGCGAGGTGCTCAGCGTCCGTCAGGCTCAGAGTCCCGCGTCGGCAGCGCCGCGCGCCTCCGCGGACGACGCGCGCGACCCGCTGCACGCACAGCCCTCCGCTTAAGGAACAGAGGTAAGATGTCAACGATACCGGAGACGCGTGACGGCGAGGAGGCGGTGATGGTCGACCCCGAAAGTATCATGCCCGTCGAGCGCAGGCGGCACGAGCGTCTGACCGTCTACCTCAAGGTGCGTTGGGAGGGGCTCTTCGGCTCATACGAAGGGATGCTGAGCGACATAAGCGCGGGCGGCTGCTTCATACTCGCCGACGAAAAGGTCGCGCTCAGGGAACTCTTAAGGCTCGAAATCCAGCTACACACAGGCGAGTGGATGAAGGTCTGGGGCGAAGTCTCGAACTACTTCCCGCCCGTCGGCTTCGGCGTCATGTACACGGAGGTTGACGACGAAGACGGCTCGCAGAGGCTCGCCATCACATTGGGTCAGACCAGACTGATTCAGGCGGCGGTCGCCGCGCTGAAGAGACTCGACGAGGCGGCGGTCAGGAGACAGGCGGGCGAGGACGCGGAGACTCTCTTGAGCCTGCGCGAGTACAAAGCCAAGCTCCTGCTCGCGCTGCCGCACGTGAACCGCGCGCTGGTCGGCCTCCCCAACTGTCAGAAGAAGACCGCACTGCACCGTTGCGTTCAGGCATACGCCGACGCCGGGAGGATTTGGACGGCGATGATCGAAGGCAGTGCCGACAATAAAGCCACGGCCACCGCGTACAAGAGTCTCAAAGAGACCTACGAAGCGCCGCAGGACGTACTCGAAGCGCTCCTCAAGGGCGACTTCCCGCGCGTAATACAGTTCCTCTGGCAGAAGGGCTACATCTGCCTCACGTTCGCGTCCTGAAAAAAGAGAGACTCACGGACAGAAGTCCGGCGCAACCCACCTTCAGTCGAGTGTCGGCAAGGGCTGTTAACCACCGCAGGCACGGAGGCACAGCTATATGCTTTTAGCCGTGTCTCCGTGTCTGCGGTGGCTAATCCCCGCTTCATATCTGCTCAAACGCAAACTGCTATAAAGAGATCTGTCGCGAAGGCGTTGATGCTTCCACTCACGGCCGACTCGTGTAGAATCAAGGCATGTAGAAAAGGCCGCTGTCGGCCTATCTCTCCGAGCGGGATTAGAGAGTGACGGGGGCATGAGCGAAGCCGAGTTGGAAAATCTGTGCGAGGCAGCCGAGAGCTTCTACAGTCGCGGGCATGCGTTCGGCTCGACGGGCAACATCTCTGTGCGCGAGGGCGGGCGCGTCTGGATAACGCCGACGGGAAAGTCTCTGAAGGGCTTGAGCCGCGAACAGCTCGCGTGCGTGAGTCTCGAAGGCGAGAGCCTGAACGAGAACCGGCCCTCGAAGGAGTTTCCCTTCCACCTCGCGGTCTACGCGCGAAGGGATGACGTGCGCGCGGTCGTACACCTGCACACCGTCTACTCCGTCGCGCTCTCGTGCCTGGACTCGTTCGACCCCGAAAACCCTCTGCCGCCGCTCACGCCCTACTACTTCATGCGCGTCGCGCCGCTGGCCGTGCTCCCATACTTCCGCCCCGGCTCCGAAGGTCTTGCCGTCGCGGTCGGCGACGCGGCCGCGCGACACAACTGCATGCTGCTGCGAAACCACGGCGTCGTCTGCGCTGGCTCGACTCTCTCTGAGGCGGTAGACCGCACTGAAGAGCTTGAGCAGACCGCGCGCCTCCACTTCATCCTGCGCGGCGAGAGCGTCCGGCATCTTACGCCCGACGAGGTCGAAGATTTGAAGAGGACGTTCGGCTGAGAGAAGGAATAATTAACAGGGATGGACGGGATAGACGGGATAGGAATTAAAGAGTTCAAATCTTAAATGCTCCTATCCTGCTCATCGTGTCCATCCCTGTTTGAATTGCTTTCGTATCAGGCGATGCGAGAGAGCCAGTCCGTGTCGCGGCCCCTGTGCGTTGACTGCTTGTCGAGCGCCTGTTCGATTGTCCAGCCGTGGTGGATGATTCCGCCGACGGATTCGATGACGGCGAGAGGGTCGTCGTCGCCGGGGTAGAGTATGTTTCGCCCGACGAGCGCGCCGCGTACGTTCGGCCCGGCCTTGAGCCCCGCGACAAGCTCTCGAAGGAATGGCGTCGCGTCGCCCACCGGCTCGCCGCCGAGCAGAAGTATCGGGAGCGTCGTCGCGCTCGCGACCAGCTCGTAGTTCTCGCAGTAGGGCAGCTTCAGCCAAAGATAGCGCGCGCTGTCGCCGAGCGCCGCCGCCGCGCCCGCAGTCCGCGCAAGCTCCTCCGCGTTCTTCAAGACTTTGTAAGCCCCGTGTGCCCCGTCATCCACCTTCACGACCGGCAGAGACTCCAGGAACATCGGCAGCCCGACGGCGTTAAGCTCCGTGATCGCGCGCACCGTCGCGAGCAGAGTCTTTAAGGAGTCGGGCTCCGCGTCGCAGAGTCGAAGAAGTATCTTCGCGCCGTCCAGACCCCACTCTTTGCAGGACGCGGCGGTAGGCCCGGAGACGGGGTCATCAATCTCCCAACTGCTGCCGAGCAGCCCCGCGCGATTGAAGCTCACGATGAGCAGCTTGTCGTCCAGAAACCCCTGCCCGCCCGACTCGCGCATGAGGTCGTGAATGATTAGAAGGTCTTCGATGATGTCCATCGTCGCGAGGAGCCCGTCAACCGTCTCGCTCATCAGGACGCGAAGTATGCGCGCCATGTATTCGCGCCTGTCGGCCATGCGCAGCGGGTCGTCGCCCACGCGCGTGACGCGGCGCGCGGGATGATCCGCGGCGAGTATGTTCAGTTTGCCGTCTATGGTCAGACTCTCGCGCCGCACGCGCGCGCGCGCCGCGCGCAGAGAGCGCAAGGGGTCTGTTACTCTCACGTCCGTCACCTTCGCCAGAAGCGTCGATGGAAGAAAATCTTTCGCGCTGAAACTCAAACTTTAGAACCCTCCTCTTTCTTCTATGAATGCAAGAGCCTCTTCTTCGTAAGGCATGAAGTTGGCGCAGCCGTGGCGCGTGACGACTATCGCGCCGCACGCGTTCCCCATACGCGCCGAGCGGTACAAGTCCCAGCCCTTCAGGTAGCCGTAGAGGAACCCGGCCGCGAAGGCGTCGCCCGCGCCGAGCACGTTCAAGACTTCGACCTCGAAGGTCGGGACTTCCGAGACCTCGCCGCCGCGCGCGTAGACGAAAGTGCTGTCCGCGCCGCGCTTGATGATGAGCGCCTCCGGCCCCGACGAAAGCGCGGCCTCTATCACGTCGGCGGGGGGGCCGCCCGTGTTCCCGTCGGTCACGTGTATGTCCGCACCCACGCCCGCGCGGCCCGAGAGGATCGCCGACCTGACCTCCTGCGTCGTGCCGATGACGACGTTGACGAGCGGAATTATAGAGCGGAAGGCGACGCCGTACGCGCGCACGTCGGGCCAGAGTTCGGGTCGAAAGTCCAGGTCGAGTACGACCTTCGTGCCGCAACTGTGCGCGCGCGCGGCGGCGAAGAGCGTCGCGTCGCGGCTCGGCTGTCGGCTCAGTCCGGTGCCCGTCAGGAGCAGCGCGCGGCTCTCCGCGACGGGCGCTGCAATCACGTCGTCCATCTCCAGTTCGAGGTCTGCGCAGTTGTCTCGGTAAGGGACGATGGGAAAGCGGTCGGGCGGCTCGATGCCGAGCAGGAAGGCGCTCGTACGTCGGCCCGGCTTGCGTACGCCGAAGCGCGTCTCGACGCCCTCCCTGTTAAGAAAGTTGGTGACGAAGTCGCCGACCAGGTCGTCGCCGACGGCGTTGAGCAGAGCGGTGCGAAGGCCGAGGCGTCGCGCGCAGACGCTTATGTTCGTCGGCGAGCCTCCGACGTAGGCGGCGAAGCTCTTAATCTCCGTGAAGGGCGCGCCCACCTCGTTCGCGTAGAGGTCTATCGAGCTGCGGCCCATCGCAAGCAAGTCGTACTCACGCTCCATCCCTGTTATCTTCCCCGTCCCTTTTTCTGAAGCTGTAGCTGTTAGCTCTTCTACGCTGCCTCTTCGAGCGGGCGGCGCGGGTCTATGAAGAGCCACATGACGACGCCGCACGCCATCACCGCCGCCGCGATGTAGAAGGGCAGAGTCCAGGAGCCCAGACGCTGCACGACGAAGCCGAAGACAATCGGCGCGGCCGTGCCCGCGAGATTGCCGAAGGTGTTCGTCATCCCGCTCACCACGCCCGCGCGGCTCCGCCCGATGTCCATGCAGGTCGCCCACACGGCGGGCGTCGTCAAAAACTGAAAGAAGAGCGCCACGGAGATGAGCGACGCCGCGACGAAGCGATCCTGTGCGAGCCCGACGAAGACGAGCATCAGCGCGCTCATCGTCAGGCCGAACGCGCCTAGCCCGCAGCGCGCGAGCTTGTGTCGGCCGCGGCGTACGAGCGTGTCCGTGAGCCAGCCACCGCAGAGGAACGCCAACGCGCCGCACAGCCACGGCAGCGAAGAGAAGATGCTCGCCCAATCAGTATCAAAGCCGCGCGCCTTGATGAGATAGGTCGGGAGCCAGGTGATGTAGAAGTAGAGCCCGTAGCCGTAGCAGAAGTACATCGCGCACAGGAAGAAGATGTTTCGACTCCGAAGGAAGACGGCCCAGGGAACTTTGTGCGAGCGCGACGCGACGACCGGAAGCCCCGACCTTATCACTTCGACTTCGGCCTCGTTCACCGAAGTGTGCTCTTCGGGCGTGTCGCGGAACCAACGGTACCAGATGACGCACCAGATTGCGCCGAGAACGCCAAACTCTACGAAGGGCAGACGCCAGCCCTGCCAGCCTATCAACCGGAAGACGATGAAGGGCGTGGCCGTCGCGCCGATGGCGTGGCCGATGCAGACGGCGCTCATCGCGCGCCCGCGCTGCGACGCGGGGAACCAGCGCGAGACGGTCGAGGCGCTGTTCGGTATCGCGCCCGCCTCGCCCGCGCCGAAGAGGAGTCGTATGAAGAAGAGCGAGTAGAAGCCCACGGTCGCGGCCGTCAACATCGTGAAGGACGACCACCAGAGCACGATTCGCGTCAGAGCGCGGCGCGTGCCGAAGCGGTCGCCGAGCCAGCCGCTCGGGATTTCCAAAAGCGCGTAGGCGAAGGTGAACGCGCTGTAGATGTAGCCCATCGTCTCTGCGTTGAAGTCGAACTCCTTCATGATGGACGGCCCGGCAATCGAGATGCACAGGCGGTCGAGGTATGTGAGCGAGGCCAGCGCCACGAGCAGCGTCAGAACCTTGTAGCGCGCGTTCGTCGGCGCGGCCGTCCACGCCGACTCTTTGACGAATGCGTCGCTCTTCGCTTCGCTGACTTGCATAATTAGCGGGCCTCTCTTTACAGGCTGGTCTCGCTCTCGCGCCGCGAGCTAACGCTCGGTCACGTACGGCCTCACGCGCAGCGTGAAAATCCGCCTCGGGCCTATATCGAACCTCAGCCCGTCCGCGCCCCCGACCGGGCCGCCGATTGTCCGCGCGCAATCCTCGACGGCGTTGCAGGCTTCGACCGCGACCCCGCTCACGGGCGCGCCTGTGAGCTTGACCGCCTGAGCCTTGCCCGAAAGCTCTATGAAGCGCATGACTGTGCCGCCGCCATCCTCCGCGCGCTTCCATGCGCTCAGAAGCACCGAAGGATTGTCCACGGAGAGGAAGCTCGACTGCGCGGCGGGCAGACTCTTTCGCGCGGGGTAGGTCTGATCCTGCGACTTAACCAACGTCCGTTCGAGCGGCGTCGTCTCCTCCCAGCCCATGCGCGCAAGCGCCGCCTGGTCGAGCGTGCGCGCGCTCGTCAGAACGTAGCGGAACGTGAACTCGCCGCCTTGGACCGCGACGTAGTTCGTGTTCCAGTAGTTGTTCATCACGTATGAGAAGAGCACGGGCGCGCGACGCCCGAACTCCTTCGGCCAGGTGCCGCGTACGATATCACCGAACGTCCAGAGGAATGAATCGCGGTTGACTAAGGCGACGGTCAGAGCGTCGTCGCCTATGGAAGCCCAGTTCTGCGAAGAGAACCATTCGAGCCCCGCGCCCGGCATCATGTCCGACGCGGGATTGACCACGGCGCTCTGCACGTCGAAGTTGAAACGCGGGGAGCTGACGGCGACCGGAAAAGCGAAGTAGACGCCCTCCTTCTTGTAGACCTCATCCTTGCGCACGCGGTTGGTAATCTCGATCTTCTTCGCGTCGTCGAAGAGCGTTATCTCCGTCGCGACGCGCGGCGTGTTCGGCGCGCTGCTCTCAAGGCGAGCGATTGTGCCCGTCGGCGTCTTCTCGACGGAGACGATGCGCCCGCCCGCGCCTTTATGTATGTCGAGCCGTGCGACGGGCGAGGTCTTGCGGTAGGTAAGCATCTGATTGGGAAAAGCGTCGCCGCCCGTGACGTAGACGTACTGGTTGAAGCGGTACGGGCTCGACTCGTCCACAAGCTCGCGCCCGAGCTGCTTGTCGTAGATGCTCCGAATCGCGCCGCTCGCGGCGTCGAGTCGCACGCGATAGAAGTTGTTCTCGAACGTGTCCGGCCGAGACTGCGTGGCGGACGCTGAAGGGGTTGACGAAGACGAAGCTGAAAGAGACGACATGCCCGCCGCCTTGTCGCTCACCTGATACGTGCGATAGCCAACGGCCGGGACGCCGCGAGCCATGAAGCGTATGCGCTGGTATGCGGGCTCGTCTCGGAGCACCTCGAAGGGGACGACCTGCTTCGTCTCAAGATCGACAAGCTCGCGCGTCTTCTGTAAGTCGAACTCGACCCAGCCGTCGCGGCGCCAGTTGAGCGTGTTGAAGACGACGAGCGCGCGCTCGGGCGTCTCGACGCTCCCGGCGATTGCGGTCATCGCGCGGTCGAGAATGTATTCAACCTCGTCGCGCGCCACGACAGCGCGCAGGCGCTTGTACGCGAGTTCCCTCTCCGAGTCTTCGCTGTGCGGCTCCGTGACGCTTCGGCCCCAGCCCCACGTGTGCTCGTTCATGAGGAAGATGCTCTCCCACATCGAATCGAGCGCCGCGCGCGGCGGCCTTGTGCGCTCGTCCACGAGCGAGGCGATGGTCGCGAGCTTCTCCGCGGAGACGGCGCGCCGCTCGTTCTCGCGCTCGGTGGCGGCGCCCGCCGCGTCGGACGCGATGCCGTCCTCCCAGAACGGCCCGCCGTCTCCGCGCACGACCGGAATTCTCTCTTTCGCCTCCGACTCTATTTTGGCTAATGCCTCGCCGAAGCCCGAGAATTCGAGATGAGGATATGCGAACCTTGCGTTCCAGTCGCGCATGATGTCGGCCTGCGGCGCGTGGAGCGAAGTGTTCTCCCACTGGCTGCCGTGCAGAAGCACGGACGAAGCCGCGTAGTCGGGCCGCTCGTAAACGTCGAGGAAGGTCTGCAAGCCCTCGTACCCGACGGCGACCTTCGGCGGGAAGCCGAACTCGCTCCCAATCTGGTGATAGTGCCGCGCGTACCAGACGAGCACGCGCGAGCCGTCAGGCCCTTCCCACCAGAAGGGCGAGCGCCGGTGAAGGTCGCCGAGCATGAGCGTCGGCCCTCTGTCCGCGTTCGCGGCGGCCGAGAAATATTTCAGACCGGCGGCCGAGAGTATCGAGGCGTAAGACCAGGTGTACGAAGGCACGTCCGTGATGTTGACGTAGTCCCAGGGCCCGCCGTGCTCCCGGTTGAACTTGTGCGAAGCGTAGAAGGAGCGCAGCAGCACTTCGGCCGTGCCCGCGCCCGTCAGCATCACCGAATGCTGCGCGGGCACGAAGATTTTATGCTCGCGCACGGCCCCGTAGAACTTTCGCGTCTCCTCTTCTGAGCGCCCTTCGAGGAACTGCCGGGCCTGCCAGTAGCCGTCGAGGCTGAAGCGAAACTCGGGCCGCTTCGTCGTCAACTCAAGAGCCTCATCGATGACGCGGCTATGAAGCTCGGCGAGCTTCGTCTGAAAGTCGGAGTAGCCAACGTCGAGGTGCTCGTGCGGGACGAGATAGACAGTCCACTTCCTCTTCGGCGTGAGCGTCTGCGGGAAGCCCTCGCCCATGCCGCCGTCTTCGACGAGCACCGCGACAAGGCCGCGCGCGACCGCCTTAAACTCGGGGACGAGAAACTCGAAGCGCTCCTCGCCGAACTCACGCACGCCCGCGCGCTGCTGCGTCTCGCGCCAATCGCCGAGCGAGAGCATGACGGAGCCGCGCGGCGTCCGCCCGCGCCAGCGCACCGTAACGTGGACGACCTCGCGGAGCCTCCCGCCTTCGCTCTTGTACAAGACGGTCGGGGTCGCCTCCGCGAACAGAAACACGCGCGGCGCGCCTTTGCCCCGCGGCGCGTAGAGCGCGAGCGCGTCGTAGCGGAGCAGCGCGTCGGAAGTGTCTTCGCCGCCGGGGAGCGCGGTCGAGAGCGGGTCCGCCACGGCCGTTATCGCTATCTCGTTCGCGCCCTGCCTCAAAAACTCGGCGGGTATCTCGGCCTTAAGAGAGCCGACGGCGTACTGCGGGAAGATGTTCGCTTCGAGGTTGCCCTCTTTGAAATCACTCTCGGGCCGCTGATAGAACCACCCCCTGTGCCCGTTCACGTCCACCTGCACGACGGGCACGCGCGGCGAGTTCAGTATGAGCCCGAGCTTCAACGTGTAGACTCCGCGCGGCGCGTCAGTCAACTCAAAGCGAATCATTCGTGCGGCCGACGCGTCCGCTTTGGACTCGACGACGGCCTGCTGCGTCGCGCCCCAACTCTTAGCCTGACCCGAAGCCGCGTCGAACGCACCGGCGGCCTGTGTGCCGAACTCGTCGGAAGAGCTATTGAACTCGCCTATCTGCCAGACCGCGCGGTCTTGCGCGCGCGCGCCGAGCGCGAACGCGAAGGTCAGAACCAATGCCGACAGGTAACGTCGCCGCATCAATCAAACGTCTCCGAAACTTTTTATAGTGAGCCTACGGCGTCGCGCGCTCAAACAGGTCGAACAAGGGCTGCAACGGTCGCACACGTCCGCCTTCGTCCGACGCCGTGACGGCCATGACGCGAACACGGTCGTCAACGGGGAGGGTGAAAGACCGCGCGCCGGGCGGTATGTCGAGCGCGTACGCGAAGAGGTATGAGTAGGAGTAAGCCTCGCTCGCACCCTGCGCGTTGTGGCGGTGCGAGGCGAACCAGGCGATGGGCGCGGGCTTGATGAAGGCGGGCCTGATGCCCGTCATCTCCGCGTAAGGGTCGTTGCGGTAGTACGGCTCGCGTATGCGCGCGGCCGTCTCTGCGGAAGCGCCGGGCGGAACCTGCCGCTCGCCCGCGCGCCACTGCCGCGCGTCCCACTGCCCTACGAAGCCGCCCCAGTCCTCAACGTTAAGGTCGAAGGCGCGCTCGCCGACGCGGAAGGTCGCGCGACGGTCGCCGTCGGCCGATGCCGCGAGGATGTAGAGCCGCGTGAACTTTCCTTTCGGGAGGTTGACGCTCTGGCCGCGCGCGACCAGAGCGTTCGCGCCCGTGCCCGAGGCGAGTTGGAAGCGCACGCCGCCGAATGGAATCTCGCGCGGCAGCATCTCCGAAGGCAGGCTGCGCCCCGCGCCGTCGAAGTCCGCACGCGACTTCTCCGCGTGCGGCCCCGATGCATCGAGGTCGTAAGTGATACTGACGGGGACGGAGCGCGGCTCGCTCAACTTAACGCGCGAGGGCGCGAGCTTCAGCACGAAGGTGCGTAGTTGATAAGGGCCGAAGTCCGTCACAAGCTCGCCCTTCGAGACGTTCGCGGGGCCGAGCGGCTGCTCCTGCCCCGTCACTTCGCGCGCCGACGTGACGGGCGCCGCGAAACGCAGGCGCACGCTCTTCTCTTCACGGCCGTCCAGCTCCACGAGACGCACGACGACCTCGTCCGTCTCCTCCGCCTTCTTCAACGCGAGCACGCGCACGCGGCTGTTGCTCACATTCAGCAGCGAGAAACTCTTTCCGAGCGCGCCCGCGTGGCTCGGGCTCTCGAAGGCTATGAGCGGCTGGTTGAGCGCCAGCGCCTGCCAGTCGGTCTGCGCCGAGCGCCAGTCGCCCGCATGGCCCGCGAGGCCGTATGTGAACTCGTGATGTCCCCAGTCCTGCGTCGTCTGGTCGTGAAACTCCCAGCCGTTGCCCGTCCCCAGGCCCGGCGTGAAGAGAAGCGTCAGGCGCAGCGTCTTGTCGTCGGGCTTGTCGGAGCCGTACTTACAATCAGAGAGCACGGTCACGCCGTAAGCGCCGCTCTTGTCCGTGAGGTCGAACCACTGGTGTGAAGGGACTTCGTACTTGCGCTCGTCGTTGTTGCCGCGCTTGATGGTGCCAACGTCCCAGTTGTAAGTCGCCTCGGGGTTCGCGGCCGTGAGAGGGAACGTGGCCTTGAGCGCGGCGGCCTCCGACTTCCAGTCAATCACGTTCGCGAACTCGACGCGCTCGCCCGCGCCGCCCGCCGAGAGTCTTATCGTCTGGACGAACTTCGAGCCTTCGCTCTCGCGCTCGACCTCGACGGCGACTCTCACGGGGCCGTTCTCCACGACGCGAATCTTCGTCGGCCCGGAGACGTAGCCGCGCGGAGGCTTCTGCTGGTCGGCCCAGTCCATGTTCCAAGCGGGCCAGTCCTTCGGCCGCTCGGTCTGAAATGCGAGGCGCGCGGGCGCGTCGAGCAACTCTCTGTTGACTGACTTGTCGAAGATGCTCGACACGTCGCCGTCGTCGTTGAGCCGTACGCGGTAGCGCGCGTTCTCAAGCGAAGACTCGTCCACCTTTAACGCGGGATTGGGGCGGGTCGTAAAGGGCGAGATTCGCACATTGTAGACCGCGAAGCCGACCGGGGGAACTTTAGCGAGGAACAGAATCTTCATCCACCCGCGCCCCTTCTCGATGACCTGCGTAGGCACTTCCCTGTTTCGCGGGTCGTAGACCTGCACGCTGTGCGTTGCCGTGAGCGACACCGTCGCCTCGACCACGTCCTCGCGCTCGACGTTCAGAGGGTTGTAGACGACGATTGGTCTCCCGAACCCTGACGTATCCATCCCGCCGGCGATTGACTCGGTCGCGCTCGTAAGCACCCCCGCGAACTGGTTCGCGGCTATCACGTCGTCGTTCCAAGAGAACTCGAAAGCCTTCGGCGTCGCAGTCCCCGGCAGCACGTCGTGGAACTGTCCGCCCATCACGAGCGTCCACGCACGGTTCAGACGCTCGCGCGGGTACTCCCGCCCGCCCATCCACTCGGCCGCGATCGACGCGCGCTCCGACGCGTCCGCGAGCAGCTCGTTCCTCCGGTTCCAACGCTTCTGATAGGTCTCTGACGAAGTCGAGCCCGCCGAGTGGTCGCTCAACAGGAGGTCGCCGCTGTAGCGCGGAAGACGCGCGACCTGCTCGGGCTTGATGTCTAAGAACATCTGCTCGGCCGTCGCCGAGAGCACGCGCACGGGGCCGTCGCCGACCTGAACGGGCGTGCCCTTCAAATCAACCTCGGGGATGACGGGCGGCGGCGGCGGAAGCACTGTCATCTTCCTGCCGACGACCGCGTCCAGGAGCTTCACGGAGAACTCGCGCGGCGCGCCGCCCGTGTCGCCCGTGCCGAAGTATGTGTAGTCCGTGAAGAGTCCGCTCGCCTCGCCGTTGCGTTGAATGCGCGCGGGCCAGTCAACGGGCTTGTAGCTGATGGCGGCGTTCGCGGCCGAGGCGGGCGGGCTCTTGCTGTAGTCCTCGCGCACGTTCGAGGTGTAGTCGCGCGGGTTGAAGGCGGCGATGACGCCGCGCCCGTCCGGCCCCGTCCACACGCCGACGTTGAAGGGGATGCCGTCGGGGGTCTGCTCCGAAGACTGCGGGCCGCCCGTCCGCGCGGCCGATCTCCAGTAGAGCTTCTGCGTCGAGAAGCCTTTGAGACCAAGGTGCGCGAGTATGCTCGGCAGCGACGCGGGAAAGCCGAAGCTGTCGGGCAGCATGTACTCGGCGCTCGCGCGCCCGAAGTCGCGCCGGAAGAACTGCGAGCCGTAGAGAATCTGTCGGATGATAGACTCGGCCGAGGCTGAGTTCGGGTCGCCCTCCTCCATCGAAGAGCCCGCCGGGAACCAGCGCCCCGCCGCGACGTAAGCCTTGAGGCGCGCGTAGTCCTCCGGCCAATACTCCTTCATCATCCGGTAGCGGTTCGCGCCCGTGAAGTTGAAGACGTAGTTCGGATACTTCTCGAAGAGAGCGAAGTTGTCGCGCATCGTCGCGGGCAGATACTCGTTGATGACCTGCGGATACTCCCAGCGCCACTGCGTGTCGAGGTGCGCGTAGCCGACGACGTAGAGCGTCGGCTGCTTCGTCAAATCCGGCGCGGGCCGCGTCTGTGTGGTCTGCGCCGTCGCGACGCCGAAAGCGGCGAGAGACGACAGCAACAGCGCGAGTAACCGTTTACGTCTTGAGCGCATACGCACCTCCGCGTACCTTTCGCGTTCCGGTTGACGGTTGAATTCTAAGATTTGCCTTTGAAGATTACGGCAAGAACAGACGACGCGGGCCGCCTCTACGTCAACTTCTAAACGAAACCGCGCCGCGCGTCAAACGTCGCGCCGCTTCAACGCGAGAGCGTGAGATGGATAAGAGCGAAGCCTTCGGCATTCAGCTTTAATCCTTTTCGCGCCCCCGCGCGCGTTCTTTGCGGTTGGAGAGTCTGAGCTTAAACGCCGGAGAGCGCAAAGAAGACGCAGAGAAGGCGAAGAGGGTCTGGCTGAAGGCTGAAAGCTGAGCGCTGGAAGCTCTCATATCAGGTGCGTGTCGTAGCCGGCCGCGACCAACTCTTCGTAGGCGGCCCAAACGTCTTCGGGTATCTCCTGCGGGATTTGAAAGCCCCTCTCGGGGTAGAGCCTTATGCGCTGTAGGTCGCCGACCATTATGCCGACGACCTCGTCTTCGGAGAGCGCGCGGTTGGAGTGACTCTTCAGATATTCGTCGAAGGAGAACTGCGGCGAGGTGACGACGGCGCGCTTCTCGGGCCAGTAACGCTTGAACGTCGCGTATGCCCTTCGCTCCATGTAAGGCTTCTGCACGAGTATGAAGCTCTCGGGGTCGAGCCCGCGCCCGGCAAGGAGCTTCCGCGTGAAGCGGACGTTCTCGCCCGTGTTCGTCGAGAGACTCTCGACGATGATGCGCTCGGCGGGGACGCCCATGCCCCTCGCGACTGCCGCGAACAGCTCGGCCTCCGGCTCGCTCCAAAGGTTCTTCGTGATTGTCCCGAGCCCGCCCGAGTAGATTAGAAGCGGAGCCCAGCCCTCAAGGTAGAGCCGCGCCCCGCGCTCCGCGACCGACGTGTCGTAGCTACAGAGGACGAGGATTGCGTCCGCCCTCTCAAGCTCGTGATTCAATCGGTGATAGTGCCAGAGCTTCGACGCGTGCTCGCGTATCTCCTGCCGCATTTCTAACGCCTTACTTCTTCGCCTCCCGCTTCGTGCTCTTGAACAACTCGGCCGCGCCCTTTCGTATCTGCTCGCTCAAGGCGATTATCCCCGCGAGGTCGCGGCTCGCTTTGGACGACTGTTCAAGGTCTACGACGTTCGGCTGCCGGAAGACGGGGTTCCAGGCGAAGCTGTTGACCAGCGCGTCGAGCGACGCGACCGCAGTCCTCAAGCCTTCGGGAGTCTGCATGTTGGCGGCCCCGGCCTGCGTCTTCGATCCTTCGACTTCCGGTAGCGACAGGTATGTCTTCAGACGCGAGGCGCGCTTCGAGACCTCCGCGGCGTGCTTCTTTATAAGGTCGTAGTCGAGCGCGACCCCTTCGGCGGCCGCACCCGCGAGCGTGTAGTTGACGAGTTGCAACTGCTCGAAGTCCTGCTCCACGTCCGTGTATGCGGGGCGCGTGTCGTGCCTCATCTCGGGCGGCGCGTCCTTGAGCTTCTCAAGGTTACGAAGCGCCCACTGGCGCATCTGCATCTCGGTTCTTCTCGTCTCGCGCTCGGTGCGCGAGGTCTGCGCACAGAGAGCGGAGGGTGAGAAGAGTATGAAGACGAAGGCAGCGGCGGCAAGCGCGGCGGGCGCGTAGATTCCGGGGCGGCGTGTGTTGTCTCGCATGTGCCCTCCACAAAGCTCCGAAGGGTTGGGCGTGGCCTGAACTCGTTCGTCAACTCGTTCGTCGGTCGCGGCCGTTCAAATGAGGGAAGCCGAATGTTATGCCCGCCGCACTCGGGCAGTCAATACTTGTGTGCGCGCGCCGACACAAACGGCACTTCACGCGCGCGCCGCTTCCGCGCGCGGGCCGACAGCTTCTATACTCGTGCCACGATGATGAAGAAGAGCCTTCGGGTGGCGTCGGTGCAGTTCCAGCACGAGGCGGGCGATAAGACCGCGAACCTCGAAAAGATTCGCGGGTTCGTAGAGAGAGCGGCCCTTGAACGCGTCGAGCTTATCGCGTTCCCGGAGATGTGCATCACGGGCTACTGGCACGTGCGCAACCTTTCGCGCGAGGCCGTCGAAGAGTTGGCCGAGCCCTTCCCTTCCGGCCCTTCGACAGAGGCGCTCCGGTCGCTCTCGAAAGAGCACGCGATGACGATAGGCGCGGGGCTCGTCGAGCGCGGTGAAGACGGCTCGCTCTACAACGCCTACGTCGTCGCGATGCCCGACGGGCGCGTCGAGCGACACCGCAAGCTCCACGCCTTTGAAGGCCCGTACATGAAATCCGGCGACGCCTACACGGTCTTCGACACTCCGCGGGGCTGGCGCGTCGGCGTGCTCATCTGCTACGACAACAACATCATCGAGAACGCTCGCATCACGGCGTTGATGGGCGCTGAAGTTCTTCTCGCGCCGCACCAGACCGGCGGGTGTCGCTCGCGCAGCCCGCGCGCGATGGGCGCGATTGACCTCGCGCTCTGGGAGCGTCGAAAGGAAGACCCGGCCGCGATAGAGGCGGAGTTTCGCGGGCCCAAAGGTCGCGGGTGGCTCATGCGCTGGCTTCCCTCGCGCGCGCACGACAACGGCATGTTCCTCGTCTTCAGCAACGGCGTGGGCGCGGACGACGACGAGGTTCGCACGGGTAACGCGATGATACTCGACCCGTACGGAGAGATTCTCGCGGAGACTTGCAGGGCCGACGACGACATGGTCGTTGCGGATTTGGACGCCGAAGTCATCCCGACTTCGTCAGGTCGGCGCTGGCTGACGGTTCGACGCCCCGAACTCTATTCGCCCCTCTGCGTCCCCACCGGCAACGAGCGCGACACGCGCACAGTACGATTCGGGCTGGAAGAGCGGCGCTCTTCAACGTAGGAGTAGCCGCGCCTCTACGGCGAGAAGGGCACGGCGCACCCGCGCGCGCTGCTCGCAAGCGCAAGCTCGATGACGCGTATCGTGTTCGCGGCCTCTTCGGGCTTGACTATCAACTCCGCGCGGCCGCGTATCGCGTCGGCGACGTTGTGGTAGTAGTCCGTATAGCGGCCCGCGCACGTCTCGACGCGCCCGCGCAGGTGAAGCCCGCCCGCCTGCGTGTTGATTGTGCCCCAACGCTCCTCGGGCTCTTTGCCCCAGCCTTCGGACGCGGGACTTCGCCCGAGCTTCAGAGCGTCCTCCTGCGGATCAAGGCCGTGCTTGACGAACGAGCCTTCGGTGCCGTGAAGCAGGAAACGCGGCCCCGGCTCGCGCGCGAGCATCGTCGCCTTGAGAGTCACCTTCAATTCGTCGTAACGGAGCACCACGTCAAAACTGTCGGCGGCCTTCGCGAACTCTCTCTGCGTCCGAACGTCGGCCGCGACTTCGACGGGCAGCCCGAACAGGACGAGCGCGTGGTCTATCAGGTGCGCGCCGAGGTCGTAGAGAATCCCGCACCCCGGCCCCACATCATCGCGCCACGCGCCGGGTCGCGGCTCGTTACGGTATCGGTCGTAGTGCGACTCGTACTCGACGAGACGGCCCAGAAGCCCGCCTTCGAGAATCTTCCTGACCGTCATAAAGTCGCCGTCCCAACGCCGGTTCTGGTGCGCGCTGATTAACTTGTTCCGACTGCGC
>JBJMGR010000386.1:0-10319 GCA_045807805.1 Pyrinomonadaceae bacterium
CTACGACGACGTGATGTTGAGATATTACACGCGCACCCCGGAGCGCCTCAAAGAACACAAAGGACGGTTCCTCCCCGACGGCACAGTGCTCCGCTCACAAGAGCAAAGGCTCGGCCAGCAGAATCGCACGATGGAGCCGCCCGACCCGGCCTGCGTCTTCGCGTGGAGGTCGGCGATGAGCGCGGAGGAGGAGGAGCGATTCCGGCTCGTAGCGGGAGACCTGTTAAGTGAACTGGGCTACGAAGTGTGAACGGCAGCTCCACATCCCGATGCATAAGAGCGTATGCCCGGAGGTCAAGAGCTTCGACGGGCCACACCGCACCGACTTCGACTAAACCACTGAAGTGTTTCCGCACGGGCGGGCGGTGAGGTCTTCGCCGGTCAGGGCTGCATATAGCCCGAGCCATGCCCCAGAAGGTCGTGTGAGGAGGGTCGAACGACGTAGAGGCCGCGAGCGACCCGGCCGCGCGCTCATTCAAACGAGGAGACGAATATGAAGACGACGAGACAAAGAACGAAGAGTGCGGCGAGCCTTACGGCGGCGGCCTTCCTGCTGCTGGCGTTCTGCCGCTAGACAAAGTTCAATCCAAGGTTACGAGTTCACGGTCAAGCGTCTACACACGGAGGAAGAGGGTAGCATACGGCTTGTGTCTGATAACGCAGTGTACAAACCCATCCGGATAACCGAGGCGATGCACTCCGAAGTCTGGTGCAGGGTCATGTACCCATTCACAGACACAGAGGAAGGGGAGTGATTTTCGTCACTGGATAGCCGAAGTCTTCTCTGTTACCTTACAACCCCGACGCGGCACTTATTCATCCTTGTCTCTTCACCGTGCAGCAGCAAGAACTTATATATGTCTTACATTCAAAACACCTCGCGCGGGGTCGTCGCTCGACTGACGTTCGGCCTCCTTCTATGTGGGCTTTTGACCACGAACTTCCCGAATGCTTTTAGGGCGGCGGCGGCTTCGGGCTCCGTCGGCTCACACGCGCCATCCGAGTCCAACGGTCGTCGAGGCATGGCCGTACCCACGGACGTACGTGCGACGGGCGCGCGCTTCGAGGAGGTCTACGGGAAACTCCCGCTCCAGTTTGAAGTCAACAGGGGTCAGGCCGACCGGCGCTTCGACTTCGTGTCGCGCGGGGCGGGCTACGACGTGCTGCTCTCACCGGCCGAGGCCATCTTCGCCGCCCGCGACGGAAGGGGTGACGGAAGACGCCGCGACGCGCAGACCCTGAGCGTCATAGGGATGAAGCTTCTGGGCGCGAACGCCGAGGCGAAGCCGTCGGTGCAAGGGCCTGCGCAGGGCCGCGTCAACTACTTCGCGCGCGGCTCGTCTGACAAACGCGTCGGCATCCAAGCCTATGCGGAAGTGCGCTACGCGTCCGTCTACGAGGGCGTGGACGTGATCTATTACGGGAGGCAGAGCGAGCTTGAGTACGACTTCCGTATAGCGCCGGGTGGCGACCCGCGCGCCGTCAAGCTTAAGTTCGACGGGGCCGACAAGGTCACGCTCGACGGGCGCACAGGCGACCTCGTGCTCAACGTCCGCGGGCGCGAGGTTCGACAGAAGCGGCCCTTCGCATATCAGGAGGTCGGCGACATGAGGCGCGAAGTCCCCGCCCGCTACGTGCGTCTGGGCGCGGCCACGTTCGGCATGAGCGTCGGCGATTACGACAGGTCTGCACCGCTCGTCATTGATCCGGTCTTGAGCTACTCGACTTACATCGGCGGCTCGGGCTTCGACATCGGGGGCGGCATCGCCGTAGACCCTTCGGGTAACATCTACGTCGCCGGGCTCAGCTCCTCCGTTGACTTCCCGACCACGCCCGGCGTCTACCAGCAGACGCACGCCTCCACGGCATGGGACGCGTTCGTCATGAAGCTGAACCCGAAGGCGACGGGGGCCTCGGGCATCGTCTTCTCCACCTACGTCGGCGGCGGAAACAACGAGCAGCCGATGGACATCGCCCTCGACCCCGCGGGTAACATCTACGTCGCAGGCGGGACGGACTCGACCAACTTCCCTGTCACCGCCAACGCCTTCCAGCCGAACTCGGGGGGCGCTGACGACGGCTTCGTCTTCAAGCTGAGCCCGAACGGCGACGCGCTACTCTACTCGACCTACGTCGGCGGCCGGGGCAGCGACGGCTGCAAGGGCGTCGCCGTGGACGCAGCGGGTAACATCTACACCGTAGGCCACACGTACTCCGACAACATGCAGACGACTACGGGAGCGCTCCAGTCGGTCTTCATGGCCGGCGACAGCGATGGCGACCTCTTCGTCACGAAGATCAACCCGTCGGCCTCGGGCGGCGCGGCGAGCCTTCTATACGCGTCTTATCTCGGCGGCAGCGGCAACGAGTTCGGCGGATTCTCTATCGAGGTGGATGCGTCGGGCGCTCTCTACCTAACGGGCAGGACTAGCTCCGCTGCCTTCCCCGTCACGCAGGGCGCGTTCCAGCTCACGAAGTCGGGTGGCAACGATGTCTTCATCACGAAGCTGAGACCGGAAGGTAAGGGGACGGCCGACCTCATCTACTCGACCTTCTTAGGTGGACAGGGCGATGACCGCGGCATCGCCCTCGCTCTCGGTAAGGACGGCGCCGTCTACGTCACGGGCTACACGGCCTCCAACGACTTCCCTACGACGAAGAGCGCGCTACAGTCGAAGCCCGCGGGTGGCCGCGACTTCTTCGTATCGAAGCTCGACATAAAAAAGTCTGGCTCGGCGGCGCTCGTCTACTCGACGCTCGTCGGCGGCGGCGCGGAGGACGTGGGATGGGACATCGCTGTGGACGCAATCGGCAACGCGTACGTCACAGGCGAGACGCGCTCGACCGACCTGCCCATCACGGCGGGCGCGTTCCAGTCTGCCATCGGCGGCGTCAGCGATATCTTCTCGGCCCCTGGCGGCGACGCCTTCGCCGCGAAGCTCAACGCGGCGGGCACCGCGCTCGTCTACTTCACGTATCTCGGCGGCGAGGGCGGCGACGCGGCTTCCCACATCGTGCTCGACGCTAAGGGCAACGCGTACGTCTCGGGCGGCGACACCTTCTCGACCAACTTCCCGACGACCGCCAACGCCGTCAGGAGCAGCTCAAACGGCACGGCCGACTCCTTCGTCGCCAGAATCGACAACCCTTCGAGCTTCGCCTCGGGCGGCGCGTCGGGCGTGAACGGCTTCGACGCGTTGACGGCCTCGACGCGTAAGAACGAGGCGACGGCCGCGCTGCCCAACCCCATCGAGGACTCGCGGAAGTTCGTGCGACAGCAGTACAGAGACTTCCTCAACCGCGAGCCAGACGACGCGGGCCTACAGTTCTGGACGAATGAGATAGAGCACTGCGGCACGGACACAGCGTGTCGCGAGGTGAAGCGCGTCAACGTCTCCGCAGCCTTCTTCCTGTCGATCGAATTTCAGGAGACCGGCTACCTCGTCTACCGCCTCCACCGCACCTCGTTCGCGCGGATGCCAAGCTTACGAGAGTTCTCGCCTGACACGGTGGTCGTCGGTCAGGGCATCGTTGTCAACTCGGACGGCTGGCAGCAGAAGCTCGAAGCGAACAAGGCCGCGCTCGTCGAAGCCTGGGCGCAGCGCGCGGACTTCCGAGCGATCTACGACTCGAAGACAGACGCCGAGTACGTGGACGCGCTCTACGCCAACGCGGGCGTCGAGCCCACGCAGGCCGAGCGCGCCGCTCTCATCGGCGGGCTCTCCGGCGGAACGGAGACACGCGCCACCGCCCTCCGCAAGGTCGTCGAGAACCAGACACTCGCGAGGAAGGAGTCGAACAGGGCGTTCGTCCTGATGCAGTACTTCGGCTACCTACAGCGCGGCCCCGACGACCCGCCCGACGGCAATCTGTCCGGCTACGACTTCTGGCTCTCGAAGCTCAACCAGTTCGGCGGCAACTTCGTCTCGGCCGAGATGGTCAAGGCGTTCATCTCATCCGGCGAGTACCGCCAGAGGTTCGGTCATGACTGAGCGACGCTAGTTGAGCGCTGCAATGTACAAGCTTTGCACAAATACTCATTCCACCTGAATATTTGTGCAGAGCCCCCAAAGGTACATACCTAAGTTTTGCGCAAAATAGCGACGGCCTACTGCCATAAGTAGCTGAGCAAGCGAGAGATTTATAGTGTTCCTCATTTTCAGGAGGAACATCATGACGCGCTCTCAGGAGACGACGCAGCACTACACGCCGCACGCCACGCTCGCTGCCATCGGAATAAAGATTCGCTCGCTCAAGCTCTTTGACACCATCCGGGAACACGTCCACATCAAGCAGAAGACCATTCGTCATACCCCCATCGAGAAGCTCCACGACGCATTCATCGCCATCCTCGCCGGAGCGCACGGGCTGTGCGAGATCAACACGCGCCTGCGCAGCGATGAGTCTTTGCAACGTGCTTTCGGTCGCTCGTCCTGCGCCGAGCAGTCGGTCGTTCAACAGACCTTGAACGCCTGCACCCCGCGCAACGTCGCCGAGATGCATCACGCCGTTGACCTCATCTTCCGCCAACATAGTAAAGCGTACCGTCACGACTACCGGCGACGGTGGCAACTCCTCGACCTCGATATGACCGGCATGCCGTGCAGTAAGCGAGCCGAGCTATCGGCGAAGGGCTACTTCTCGACGAAGGGCATTCGCTACGGTCGGCAACTCGGTCGCGTCGTCGCCACGCATTATCAGGAGATCGTCACCGACCGCCTCTATCCGGGCAACGTCCAACTCTCGAAGAGCTTGCGCCAGCTAGTCGCTCTGGCAGAAGAGACGCTAGACCTCAACGAGTACCGGCGGAGTCGAACCATCCTGCGCATTGATGCCGGAGGTGGCTCACTTGATGAAGTAAACTGGCTTTTGGCAAGAGGTTATCAACTTCACGGGAAAGACATCTCAGCCAAGCGCGCCGAAGCGTGGGCCTACACCGTCAAGCAGTGGTACGACGACCCGCAGCACCCGGGCCGTCAGGTCGGCTGGGCCGAGCCGGAGACGACACCCGATTACGTCAGACCGGTTAGGCGGCTCGTCATTCGCTGGCACAAGCGCAACGGACAGACCAGCTATGGCATGTTGATCTCGACGCTTGCGCCGCGCGACGTGCTTCATCTACTTGGGCAGTCTGCCAGTGATGCATGCCACCCGGAGAAGCTGTGTCGCGCTTACGCGCAACTCTATGATAAACGCGGCGGCGCAGTAGAGATCGAGATCAAAGAAGACAAGCAAGGCTTCGGGATGGTGAAACGACAGAAGCGAAAAGCTGAGGCGCAAGATATGCTTGTCTTACTCAACCAACTGGCGCACAACGTCTTGATGTGGGCGCGCGGTTGGTTGACCGCAACCGCGCCTAATCTCGCGCGCTACGGCATCCTACGCCTAGTCCGCGACCTGATGAGTGTCAGCGGCATGATCGAAGTGGAGCCGAGGAAGTTCTCAATCAAGCGCATCGTCCTGAACTGCGCCGCGCCTTTAGCGAGCGGTTTTCTAAACGCCTTGCGGGCCTTGCTGTTGCCGCAGCATGTATCAATTATTTTGGACAAAATCTAGGACATAACATTGATTATCGGACTCGATGTGTTCGGCGTTTGAGTCTAAACTTCGCGGGCTGGAAGTTCTGGCTGGATAAGCTGAATCAGTTTGGCGGCAACTTCGTCACAGCCGAGATGGTCAAGGCGTTCCTAACTTCCGACGAATACCGTCAACGCTTCGGGCAGTAACGACGCGCCCGCCTCGAAGACGAAGGCCGAACGAGAGTGAGTTACCTCGTTCGGCCTTTCCCTTTGGTGAGGGACGGACTAGAAGGAGAGCTTGATTGAGAACTGAATTGTGCGCGGCCCGCCCGCAGAGTAGAGAGGGCCGTTGCCGTCCGCCTCGCCCGTCCAGGCGTTGCCGCCGCGCGCAGAGAGCGAGCGGCCGAAGTACGGGTCGAGCCTGAAGGCCGCCGAACCGCCGGGCGCTGCGCCGAGTGCGGCCAGCGTCGCGACGGGGTCGTCGAAGTTCGGGTGGTTGAGAAGATTGAAAGCCTCTGCCCTCAATTGCAGGTTGACGCGTTCGTTGAAGTTGAATTGACGGTGGAGCGCCATGTCGAGTTGGTAGAACGGGAGACCGCGCAGCGCGTTGCGCCCGAGCGTCCCCTGTCGGAGCGCGCCGGGCAACGTGAAGGCGGCAGGGTTCAAGCGCCTGCCGCCCGGCGCTGACTCGTCCGCGAAGTAGAGGGGCGCTCCGCCCCGTAGGTCTGGGCGCAGGAACGCGAAGCCGTAGGCTACGGGGAAGCCGTAGACCACGTTCAAAGGCTTTGCCGAGCGCGCGTTGAAGACCGCGTCGAGCGTCCAGTTGCGCGAAAGAGAACGCCACATGCCTCCGTCGAATGGAACGGGAAGCGAGTATGTAACGAACCCCGAAACGGTGTGGCGCACGTCGAAGTCTGACGGGCCATGCTCTGAGCCTATTGCGTCGCCTCTCAGCAGAGCGCGTGCGGGCGCGTCCGCCGAGAGGTCGTCGAGCGACTTGGCCCACGTGTAGGAGGCGAGCGATTGTAGGCCGCGCGCGAGGCGACGCGTGAACTGGATGCGCGCCGAGTGATAGTCGGACTGCGCATCGTTCGTCGTCAGACGCACGAGCGAGAAGTCGGGCGACGGGTCGAGCAGCGTGCGCGTGAGCAAAAGCCTCCGCCCGGCCGCGCCTACGTATGACGCCGAGATGCTCTGCGCCGAACCGAGGCCGCGTTCGATTGAGGCGTGCCAACGTAGCGTGTAAGGCAACTTCAATCGCGGGTCGAAGGCTGAGAGAGGCGCGCCGGGTTGCGCGGCCGATGCCGTTGTGCCCGTGGCCGTGTATGGGACGCCGAAGAGAGCGCCGCCTCTGAGGAAGGGGTAAGAGTCGGAGAAGGCGTAGCCCGCCTCTTCGTTGCCCTTATCGTAGAAGAGCGCGAGACCCGCGCGCACGACAAGCTCTCGACCCGAGTCGTCCGACAGTTGGTAGGCGAGGCCGAAGCGCGGCGCGAAGTTGAAGAAGGTCGTCTCCCAAAGTGGCGCGTCAGACGCGCTGAGCGCGAGCCGCGAAGGGTCTTCGATCCGCGTGATCGCGGCGGGGCTCGTGCCGCCCGACGCGTGCGGCGCGGGACTCAACTCCCAGCGCAGGCCGTATGTGAGCGTCAGGCGCTTCGTCTTCCGCCACTCGTCCTGCGCGTAAGCCGCGAAGTCGTCGAAGACGGGGCGAGCGTCAGCCGCGCGCGTGAAAGCGCCGTCGCGCGCGACCGTGCCGCCGAGAGCCCCCGCGACTCCATTGAAGTATAGGTCGCGCTCCGTCGCGTGCAGGCCGACGAAGGGCGTGAGTCTTCTGTAGTCCGCGCCGAGCTTGAAGTTGTGCTCGCCCGCGACGTAGTTGAACGAGCCGACGAGGTTGAGCTGGCGTTGAAGGTTGACGGCTTCGTCCTCAGACCCGAGCGCCGCGCCTCGGCCGCTGAGGTCGAAGACGAAGGAGCCGCCTGGCCTCGTCAGAAGCGCGCCCGCCTCCGTGTCGCCGCCGGGCACGGACGCGCCGCCGAACGAGTCGAGCAGTCGTGAGCCTCGCGCGGCGACGCGACTGTAGTTCGCGCGCACGTCCAACAACATTGAAGGCGAGATGGAGTAAGTGAACCCGGCCGTTAAAGTCTGCGCGAAAGTACGCGCGCGACTCAAGGTGTTGAGCGACGAGCCGCCCGCGCCGCGCCCGTCGGCCGCGGAGTCCGCGAGTGCGTAGCGCGCGTTGAGCGACAGCTTATCGCCCATCTTTTGGTCGAGGCGGAAGGTGAAGGAGTCGAGGCGCGCGTGGGTCGAGAAGCCCTCGGCGAACTCGGCGAAGCCGTCGCCGCGCGCGTCGGTCGTAGGCAGCGGGAATGCGTCGAGGAAGGGGCGCAGGGAGGCGGGCGCTGCGAGTCGGGCCGCTACGTTGGGCACCTCCGTGATCGCGAACGCGGGACGGCGCTGGCGCTGCCCTTCGTACGAGGCGAAGAAGAAGGTCTCGTCGCGCTTGAGCGGGCCGCCGAGCGTGCCGCCGTAGTCCGCGAAGCGGCGCGCCTGCCTCGACTGGCCGCGGTTGTTTGCGAACCAGTCGTTGGCGTCGAGCCTGTCGTTGCCGAAGTAGCCGAAGAGCGAGCCGCTGTATTCGTTCGTCCCCGACTTCGTGACGACGGAGACCTGCGCGCCGGACGAGCGGCCGAACTCGGCCCCGAAGTGCTCTGTGCTCACCGTCAACTCCTGCGTGGCGGCGGCCGGGGCGAGTCCGTTCGCGCCTCCGCCCGCCGTCAGCCCCGGCGAAGCGCCCGAAAGTGTAGCGCCGGGGCTCTGGCCGCCGGGCGTGATGCCGACGTTGGCACTCACGCCGTCAATCTCGAAGCTGTTCGAGTTCGGCCTCTGACCGTTGAAGGAGATGCCGCCCTGCGCGGGCGCGCCCGACGCGACCGCACCCGGCGCGAGCAGTGCGAGCGAATGAATGTTACGGCCGTTGAGAGGCAGGTTCGTGATGGAGTTGGTCTGGATAGTCGTTGACTCGCTGTTTAAGGTGACATCAACCTGCGAAACATTCGCGACGACCGTGACCATCTCGTAGAGACCGCCGCCCGCGCCTGCCACTTGCGGCGAGGCCGCTGCGCCCAATGAGTTCTGCGCGGAGGCGTCCGCGACGGGCGTTCCGGCGGGGCCGTTTGCGGGCGTCTCGGCGGGCACGTCAACGCGTCGAGGCTCGCCGCCGTCGGTGACTACGCGGTCTTCGACCGCGACGAATGAAGTGAACTGCGTCATCAATCTGTAGTCGAGCCCTAGCCGCGTTATCTCCTCGCGCACTGTGTCGGCGGGCTCACCAGACTGCATGCCCGCCATATCCTGCCCCATCAGCTCGTCAACGCGGCGTCGCGCCCAGAGAGTTGCGAGCACGTCGTGCTGTGGCTCGGCCTGTGGAAGCTCGACGGGAATCTCGCGCACGAACTCACGCCCCGCGGCCCTGCCCTTCAGACGTATCACGGCGCGCGAAGCGCGAGCGTAGCGGCCGAAGAGGATGACGGGCCGTGCGCTGAAGAGGTCTGGGATGAGCTTCGGGTAAACGTCCGACACCGGAAGCCCATTCCACTCGATTGAGATGTCTGTGAGTAGAGGGTTGCGCACGCGCTCGTGGAAGCGTCGCGCGGCGGCCGAGCCGTCGTCGCCGTCGGCCACGTACTCGACCTCGCCTCGGCCGTACTCGGCCATCTTGTCGAGGAGGAAGCGGTTCGGCGCGTCGCTGAAGCCCATCGAGAAGACGCGCGCGTTCGGGTGCTTCTGCACCTCTGAGATTATCTCCATGTCGTCGCCGACATCACCGTCGGTCATGAAGCAGACGACGCGCACGTGGTCGGCCGAGTCGGAAGGCTTGAGCGCGGCGCGTATGGCCTTCATCATCTCCGTGCCGCCGTCGCCTTTACGCGAGGCGAGAAACTTCTTCGCCTTCTCAAGGTTCTCGGGCGTCGCGGGGACTGGCTCGTCGAAGAGGATGTGCGTGTCGCCCGCAAACGTGATGAGGTTGAAGGTGTCCTGCGGGTGGAGCCCTTCGAGCGCGAGCTTCATCGTCTCCTTCGCCTTCTCGATGGGGAAGCCCGACATCGACCCCGACGTGTCGAGCACGAAGACCAACTCCTTCGGCGTCACGTCCTCGACCGTAACGCGGTCGGGCGGTTGTAGGATGAGTGTGAAGTAGTTGCCGCGCGCGGAGGCGTGCGTGAGCAAGGCGTCTTCGATGCGCCCGCCCGCTACGTCGTACTTCAGCACGAAGTCCCTGTTCGGGATGGCGTCCTCGTCCTTCAGGCGTACGACGGCGCGGTGTGCGTCCGGCCTCTCGACCTCGACCTCGTGCGTGGCCGACGCGACTGCTTCCAGCGGCACGCCCGCGTCAACCGAGACTTCGATTGAGATGTCGTGACCCGCCCGCATCCCCTTCGCCACGCGCGCGGGGTTGATGCGCGCAGCGTCCGGCACACGCGCGTTGTCTGCCTGTGAGTCGGTCTGTGAGTCGGATGTGTCTTGCTGTTTCGCGTCCGAGGTTTCCGTAGGCGCGGCGGCTGTCGGTTGAGGGGCGGCCGACTCTTCCCCTCCCTTCGAGCCCGAAGGGATATAACGCTCGCCGACGACCATCGGGAAAGACCACTCGTATCTGCCGTCTTCGTACTTGAGCGTCTCGACGTAGCTGATGACGACCTTGACCGACTGGCCGGGCAGTATGTTTGCGACCGACTGCGTGAAGATGTTCGGGCGCTCCTGATCGAGGAGCGACGCGACGTTGCCGCGCGCCTTCGCCTCGTC
>JBJMGR010000387.1:0-5030 GCA_045807805.1 Pyrinomonadaceae bacterium
GACAAAGAGCCGCGACCGCCCGAGGAGCCTCCGCTCCCAGAACCTTCGGTCACACTGCCGGGGTCGAACGCTTCGGGCAAGCCACCCGAACGTTGACGCGCGGGGCCGATGGGGGATGACTTTTAACACGCACGCCTCCAACTAAAGTTGGTTTCGCCCGCGCGTTTTCGTGTGATAAATTTACCCGGTTTCAAAAGAGTAAAGCGCCCCCGGCATACCCGACGCGCGCCGCGAAAGGCGTCCCCGCCCGGCCGCTGTGGTCTTAAGAAAAAGTTATAAAGGTCAAAGATGAGTAAGGCACACCCCCTTGTCGGTCGCCGCGCGGCCCTGAAACTCGCGCTGGTCGCGCTTACCGCCGCGGTCGCCCTCTGCTTCTCCCTCACTCGCGCGAACGCCTTCAGCGGCGGGCGCAAGGCCGGGGACAAGAAGAAGGCTGAGGCGGTTAAGTCCGAAGAGAAGAAGGACGAGAAGAAGAAGGACGACAAGAGGGCCGAGTCGCCGACGCACTATCAGGAGATGGTTGCGAAGAGCTACGACCTACGCTTCGGCCAGAATCCTTTCGCGCCTTCCAACGCCTACTCCGCGACGGGCACCTTCATCCCCGGCTCGAAGTTCCTCCCCGCCGCGCGCTGCGCACAGTGCCACACGGACACGCACGCGCAGTGGCGTCAGTCCGCTCACGGCAACGCCTTCCGCGAGCCCTTCTACCAGAAGAACGTCAAGGACATCATCTCGCAGCGCAACATCGCGCACACGCGACACTGCGAGTCGTGTCACAACCCTGCCGCGCTCTTCTCGGGCGCGCTCACGGAGAAGCCTTCATTCAAGCAGCGCCCCTTCGACGAAGACGGCGTCTCCTGCATCGCCTGCCACTCGATTCAGGACGTGAACCGCCGAGGCATCGGCGGCTACGTGATGGGCGAGCCCGCGCTCCTCGTTAAAGAGGACGGCGCGCGCCTGCTCGAAGGCGTCACAGACCAGCAGATACTCGACGACATACCCTCGCACCGCCGCGCGATGATGAGACCCGTCCTGAAGTCGCCCGAGTTCTGCGGCGCGTGCCACAAGTCGCAGGTGCCCCGCGAGCTTAACGACTACAAGTTCCTTCGCGCCTTCATGGTCGCCGACGAGTTGCAGATGTCTTCGTTCTCGAAGGAGTCGCCGCACCCTTTCTACGTGCGCGACAAGGAGACGTGCAACACCTGCCACATGAAGGCGGAGGCCGCGCCGCTCTTCGACGTGTCGGCCAAAGAGGGAAAGATAAAGTCGCACCGCTGGGCCGCCGCGAACACGGCCATCCCTGCCTTCTACAAATTCTCGGAGCAGCTCGACGCCGTCACGAAGACGCTCGAAGGCGACGTGATGGGCATAGACATCTTCGCCCTACACCGCCAGCCGAAGGGTGTGAGTAAAGAGGAACTCATCGCGCCGCTGAATCGAAGCAGCTTTAAGATTGAGCGCGGCGACACCTTGACGGCCGACGTGGTCATCACGAACAAGAACATCGGCCACTCGTTCCCGCCCGAGCTACGCGACTTCTACGAGGCGCACGTCGAGTTCATCGTCTCGGACGCCGCGACCGGCAAGACTCTCTTCCGCTCGGGCTTCATCAAGCCCGACGGTTATCTGGACGAGTCGGCGCACAACTACAAGACCTATCTCGTGATGCCCGACGGTAACTTCAACGACAAGCACTTTATCTGGAAGACGCGCGTCATCGCGCAGAACAACATGATCGGCTCGGGCCGCTCCGACATCGCGCGCTACCGCTTCCAGCTTCCGAAGGACTTGAGCGACTCGGTCAAGATTACCGCGCGCCTCAAGTATCGCCGCTTCACGCGCGTCTTCAGCGACTACGCGCTCGGCAAGTCTGTTGACTTCCCCGTCGTCACGATGGCGACGGCCGAATACACGATGCGCCTCGGCGACAACGACGCGCTCGCGCCCGTTAAAGGTGCGATGCCCGACTGGCGTCGCTGGAACAACTACGGCATCGCGCTCTTCGACAATCGACAGTTCGCGCTCGCCTCAGACGTGTTCGCGCGCGTCGCGGAACTCGACGAGACCTATCGCCCGATGGCGTTCACGAATCGCGCGCTCGCGCTCATCGAGATTGACCGCTGGGACGACGCCTCGAAGCTAGTTGACGCCGCGCTCGAACTCAACCCGAATCTGCACCGCGCACTCTTCCAGCGCGCGCGCATACGCCGACAGCGGGGCCAACTCGCCGAAGCCGAGGCCGACATTCGCCGCGTCCTCGAAGCCTTCCCGCGCGACCGCCTGAGCTTGCAGCAGCTAGGCGAGCTATCGAAGATTAAGCGCGACTTCGCGGGCGCGCGCGAAGCCTTCGAGCGAATACTACAGATTGACCCGGAGGATGCGTCGTCGCACTACAACCTCATGCTCATCTACCGCAAGCTCGGGATGAACGACGAGGCGAAGGCCGAGGCCAAAATCTTCTCAGATCTCAAGGACGACCCCGGCGCGCTGCCCGTCGCGAGCGAGTTTTTGCGCCGCCACCCCGAGATGAAGGGCGAGAGCGTGCCCTTCCACGTCCACGACCTTTCAAAGGGCGCGGGCGAAGTGGCCGGAGCTGAAGAGGAGAGGTGAGGGGAGTTCTTCAAAAATCACACGCAAGGGGTTTATAGTTTCCTCGCATGAATAGATTCAAAGCTCTACTGCTCTGCGCAATCATTCTCTCCTTCTCGTCGCTCGCCGCAATCGCGGAGTCGGGCGACCCAGACTCCAAGAAGCCGAAGCAGTCCGCGGCAGAGCGCGGCCGAACGGTCTACGCAAACAACTGCGCGCGCTGTCACGGCGGCGATGGCACGAGCCAGACGACGATGGGCCAGATGACGGAGGCTCCGAACCTGACCGACGCCGCGTGGCAGAGGGGCAAGTCGAGCGCGCGCATGGTCGCCGCCGTCTCGAACGGGCGCGGCCAGATGCCTTCATTCAAGAAGAAGCTCTCGCGGCAGGACATCACGGACGCGGTCGCGTACATACGCACGCTCAAGCGTTAGACGCCGCGCCGCCCCGCGAGAAGTTCACTCTCTCGCTTTAGTCTTAGCAGCACGTTCTTCAAGTCTCGTTCGCGCTTCCTACGGGCACGAGCGGCGGCGCGGTCTATGCGCACGCCGCCCGCGCCCTGACTCTCTTTCCGCGAGAGGACGGCTACGAATCAAGATGAAACTGCGAGCAGAAGGACTTCTCCCGAGACTCTTCACGGCGTGCGCGCTCGTAGTGTGTGCGTCTGTGTCCGCGAGTGCGCAGGAGCGCGCGCCGCTGGTATCGAAGATTGAGCCGCCTTCGTGGTGGGCCGGTCATTCGATAAACCCGGTGCGCCTGCTCGTGCGCGGTCGCAACCTACAGGGCGCGCGCGTCAACGCGACGCGCCCCGAAACGGAAGCCTTCGACGCGGTCGCGAACGCCTCGGGCACGTACCTCTTCGTCAACGTTCGCATAAGCCCGGCGGCGCGCCCCGGCGAATACCCGCTCGCGCTTGAAACCCCCTTGGGCCGCGCGACGATACCCTTCCACCTCAACGCGCCGCTCGACACCGCGACACACTTTAAAGGGATAACGACCGACGACGTTATCTACCTCATCATGACCGACCGCTTCAGTGACGGCGACGCGCGTCTGAACGCGCCCACAGACTCGCCGCCCGAAGCGAACGACCGCAAGAACCCTCGCGCGTGGCACGGCGGCGACTTTCGCGGCGTCATAGAGCGGCTGCCTTACCTCAAAGAGTTGGGCGTGACGGCTATATGGATGACGCCCTGGTACGACAACTGGAACGGCGTCAACCGCTGCGACAAGCCCTGGTGCCCGAACACCTACTATCACGGCTATCACGCGATTGATTACTACTCGGTCGAAGATCGCTTCGGAACGCTTGAGACGCTGCGCGAGCTTGTGGAGCGTGCGCACGCGCTCGGCATCAAGGTCATTCAAGACCAGGTGGCGAATCACGTCGGCTCTCAAAACCCCTGGGTCAAAGACCCGCCGCTCGACGACTGGTTCCACGGCACGCTCGCGAGTCACGCGCGAAACCCCTTCCGAGGCGACATGCTTCTGTCGCCGCACGCGCCCGCCGAGGAGCGGCGCAAGACGCTCGACGGCTGGTTCTCGGACGACCTGCCCGACATGAATCAAGAAGAGCCCGAGGTCGCGCGCTATGAGATACAGAACTCGCTCTGGTGGGTCGGCGTGACGGGCATTGACGGCGTACGTCAGGATACTGTTCAGTACATGCCGCGCCTCTTCATACGAGACCTGAACCTTGCGCTCGACCGGCAGTACCCTTCGATGTGGATGGTGGGCGAGGCTTGGGACACAGACCCCGTCCACACGAGCTACTTCATCGGCGGACGCGCGGGATGGGACGGCATAGACACGAAGATGGATGCCGTCTTCGACTTCCCCGTCTGGGACATCTCGCGCAAGGTCTTCACGGGTAAGCTTCCGGCGAACGCCCTCCGCTACATACTCCGCAACGACTCGCTCTACGCAGACCCTTCGCGCCTCGTCACGATGGCGAACAACCACGACACGCGACGCTTCATGTCTATGGAAGGCGCGACGCTCGAAGGCGCGATGCTCCACCTCGCCTTCGTCACGACCATACGCGGCACGCCGCAGCTATACACGGGCGAAGAGATAGCGATGGAGGGCGGCGACGACCCGGACAACCGGCGCGACTTCCCCGGAGGCTTCGCGGGCGACGCGCACAACGCCTTCACAAAGGCGGGACGCAACGCGACGGAGCAGCGCATGTACGAGTGGACGCGCGACCTCCTTCGCCTGCGCCGCGAGCACTCTTCAATACGCCGCGGCTCGCTTATAGACCTCGCCTTCGACGAAGACTCTTACGCCTATGCGCGACGCGACGCGGGCGAGACGGTCGTCGTCGCAATCAACCGCGCCGCCGCGCCGAAGGAGATCTCCTTCCCGGCCTCCTACCTCGACGCGCGCGACGGCACGCGCCTCGAACCTCTCCTCGCGGCGAAGGAGACGCCCGCGGTCGC
>JBJMGR010000388.1:0-13637 GCA_045807805.1 Pyrinomonadaceae bacterium
GGCCGCACTTACATAAAGGAGATTTAAGATGATTCCATTCAAACTGGACTACGTGATAGAGCGGACGCTTCAGGCCGGACGCTGCGAGGAGCAGAACCTTCTGCGCGAACTCGCGGGCGTGCGGCTCGCGCCCGCCGAAGCGCAGGCCGAGTGGCCGCGCGTGCTCGAACACAAGTGGTTCGTGAGCGAGCGACTGGGCCGCGACATCGGCCTCCGCGTCGCAGCCATCGACTACTTCGAGAACGTACGCCTCCCGCGCCACACGCGCACGTCGCAGACCTCGACCGCGACGCTCCTGCGCCGCGTCACACAGCCGCACGGCCTCGTGGCCTAAACTCAACGTCAGAACCGGGAGCGGTAGCGACCGGGTAGCGGCTTCGAGATACATACTCATATCGAAGCCGATACCCGGTCGCTACCGCTCCCGGTTCTGTTTGAAGCGCTCGACGTAGCGCTGATAATCCTCCACTTCAGACGCAGCGCGTTCTTCATCCCACCCGAGAAACCTATGCGCGACGCGTGCGGCGGCTTCGAGCGCGTCGAGTCCTAGTTGACCGTTGAGCCCGACCATCGTGCGCCTCAACAGACAGTCCGCGAGCGTCTCGGCCATCTCTTCGCGGAAGGCGTAGACGACCTCGGCCGCGATGCTCCCTGTCTCTTCACTTATAACTTCGAGCAGTTCCGGCTCATCCGTAGCCAGCCGCGCGACCTCCACGGCGCGCGTGCCGTAGACCTTCAAGAGCCTCGCGGCGGTGCGCGGCGAGAGCCCTTCGCGCGAAGTGACGGACTCGCGCAGCGCGTCGAAGTTTGATGAAGCGAAGCCTTCATTAGACGAATCGAAGCCTTCATCAAACGCGCCGGGCAGAGGGACGTTGGCCGTCTCGCAGGGCGGGGAAGTCTCGCCCCTGAGTTTGAAGAGAAGGTTGACGGCCTCCTCCGCGAGCGCGCGATAGGTAGTGAGCTTGCCGCCGACGATTGAGTAGAGCCCATCGACGCGCGAAGGCTTTATGAAGTGGCGTCGCGTGATAGATGCCTCTTTGCCCTCGCCGACGCGCGGGAGCGGGCGCACGCCCGAGTACGTGTAGAGCACTTCGGCGCGCGTGAGGCGTGCGCGCGGCAGCACGCGGTTCGTCTCGCGCAGAAGGTATTCGACTTCGCGCACGGAAGCCTCGACGCGTTCGAGGTCGCCCTCGTAGCGCTCGTCGGTCGTCCCAATCAAAAGCTTCTCGTCCCACGGGACGACGAAGAAGGGGCGGCCGTCCTCCAACGCCTCCGTGTACACGGCCGCCGTCGGCGCGCCCTCGAACGGGCGCACGACTATGTGGCTGCCCTTCGTCCCGCCTATCAACTTCTCGCCCGACGCAACCCCGAGCAGTTCGTCAACCCACGGGCCAGCGACGTTAAGAACTACGGCCGCGCGCGCCTGGTGCATCGTGCCGCCGAGTACGTCCTCGAACTCGACGCCGCGCGCGCCGCTCTCTTCGATTAGAAGGCGTGTGACGCGCGCGTACGTTATGACCGTCGTGCCGTGCGCGCGCGCCGAGAGGGCGTTCTCGACCGCGAGCCTTTCGGCGTACTCGACCTGCGCGTCGTAGAAGAGCGCCGCGCCCTTCAAACCTTCGCGCTCAAGGCCCGGCGCGCGCGCGAGCGCCTCCGCGTGCGAGAGCATGCGGTGTCGCGGCAGAGACTTGCCCGTAGAGAGAAGGTCGTACGCGAGCATCCCCGCGCGTATCGTCAGAGGCCCGCGCCTGCGACCTGCGTAGAGCGGCACGAGCATCGGCAGCGGCCGAACGAGGTGCGGCGCGACGCGGCGCAGAAGCGTCTCGCGCTCGCGCAGAGACTCGCGCACGAGCCCCAACTCGCCGTGTTCGAGATAGCGCAAGCCCCCGTGAATCAGCCGCGTTGACCACGCGGTCGTTCCCGCCGACACGTCCGACTTGTCGAGCAGAAGCACGCGCAGACCGCGCATCGCCGCATCGCGCGCGATGCCGCACCCGTTCACGCCCGCGCCGACGACAATCACGTCGAACGCCGTCTCTGCGATGCCCTGAGGAACCCGCGTCATTCCTCTACGCGTTCCCAAGCCTTCGCGCGCTCGACGGCGCGGAGCCAGCGGCGGTGTAGGCGTTCGCGTTCGGGCGCGTCCATCAGCGGCTCGTAGCGGCGCGCGGCGCGTAGGCGCGTGGCTATCTCGGCGCGGTCTCGCCAGAAGCCCACGGCGAGGCCCGCGAGATAGGCCGCGCCCGCCGCGGTCGTCTCCGTCACTTCGGGGACGACTACGGCCGCGCCGAGAATGTCGGACTGAAACTGCATCAGGAAAGAGTTGCCGACCGCGCCGCCGTCAACGCGAACCTCTTTGAGCCGGACGCCCGAGTCGCGCTCCATCGCCGAGACCACGTCGCGCGTCTGGTAGCAGATACTTTCGAGCGCCGCGCGTACGATGTGCGCGCGCGTTGTGCCGCGCGTCAGCCCGACGATTGCGCCGCGCGCGTACGCGTCCCAGTGCGGCGCTCCGAGCCCTGCGAGCGCGGGCACGAAGTAGACGCCTTCGTTCGAGTCGAGCGAGCGCGCGAGCGTCTCTGTCTCTTCGGCGCGCGAGATGATTTGAAGGCCGTCGCGGAGCCACTGCACGGCCGCGCCCGTGACGAAGATAGAGCCTTCGAGCGCGTACTCCGCCGTCTCGTCGCCCAACTGCCACGCGACCGTAGTCAGAAGTCCCGCGCTGCTCGGGACGGGCACGCGGCCCGTGTTCGCGAGAAGGAACGAGCCCGTGCCGTACGTGTTCTTGACCATGCCCGGCTCGAAGCAGCCCTGCCCGAAGAGCGCGGCCTGCTGGTCGCCCGCGACGCCCGCTACGCGGACGCTCGCGCCGAAGAACTCCGAGGGCTCCGTGTAGCCTAGGACGAATGACGAAGGCGTGACTTCCGGAAGCGAGCGCCGTGGTACGCCGAAGAGCGCGAGCAGCTCTTCGTCCCAACTGAGCTTTCGGATGTCGAAGAGGAGCGTGCGCGACGCGTTCGACACGTCGGTCGAATGCACGCGCCCGCCCGTGAGCTTCCAGACGAGCCAGGAGTCAACCGTGCCGAATGCGACCTCGCCCCGCTCGGCTCGCCCGCGAACTCCTTCGACGTTCTCTAACAGCCACTCTATCTTCGTGCCCGAAAAGTACGGGTCGAGGACGAGGCCCGTCCTCGCTCGAATCAAATCTTCGAGCCCTCGCGCGCGAAGCTCGTCGCAGCGCGCGGCCGTACGCCTGTCCTGCCACACAATCGCGCGCGACACGGGCCGACCCGTCTTGCGCTCCCACGCGATGACCGTTTCGCGCTGGTTTGTCACGCCCACGGCGCGAAGCTCGCGCGCGTCCGCGTCGGCTGAAGAGAGCGCGTCGCGCACCGTGCCGAGGCTCACGCGCCAGATCTCTTCGGCGTCGTGCTCGACCCATCCGGGGCGCGGGTAGTGCTGCGCAAACTCCGAATATCCGCGCCCGCGCACGCGGCCCGCGCGGTCGAAAACGAGCGCGGTCGTGCCCGTCGTCCCCTGATCAATCGAGAGCACAAGCCCGTCCGACATTTTCGCCATGCTCCTTTGTCCGGCGTCCCGCGAGAGTGTAATATACACTCAACATGTTTCGGGCGGGCGACACGACCCGCCGACCTCAACAAAGCGTATGAAGGCAGTTTTACGAAGGGTTTAAAGTTATGAAAGATTACAACGACTTTTTTGACGAGATGATTGACGTTGACGACGAGGCCGAGACCGAGCCGGTTGAATATTCTGACGAGGGCGAGGATTTCGACGACGGAGACGATGACGACGACGATGACGCGCTGGTCGTGCGCACGGCTGTGCTCACGAAGGACGACATGCTCGCGCTCCTCTCGCTCAAGTCGTCGGACGAGGGCGGGCAGATAGTTCGCTTCGACCCGCGCGAGCCGCTCCCGGCGATTCAGCGCTACGACAGCGAGACGGAAGCGCTCAAGTGGTTCCGCCGCAGCCTCGCCAAGAGCCGACGCAACGGCTGGTCGGTCGTCTACGACGGCGAGCCTCTGATTGGTTAGGGTTTAGGAACTAGGGGCTGGTAGCTCGCCACTAGCTAAAGCTAGTGGGAAGGGTGGCGGAAAATTTATCGGCTTTAGCCGAAAGATAAGGTTCGGCTAAAGCCGACTCCCTTTTGACCCCGTTACCTCCAGCTAAAGCTGGACGCAACTCGAAAAACTTTCATCGAACATCTCTAGCCCCTAACCATCATGAACAACTCCCCCTACGTGAAGAGGAGTGCCGCCACGGCGTTGGCGGCATTTCTGTTTCTGGCGGCGCTTATCTACGTCTCCGTGCGGCTCGTTCAGCCACCGGAGGCCGTGCCGTTTGACGCGCCGCCCGCGGAGTTCTCTTCGGGCCGCGCGATGCGGCACGTGCGCGCCTTCGCGCAGAGGCCGCACCCGACCGGCTCCGAAGAGATAGAGCAGGTGCGCCGCTACATCGTCGGCGAACTCGCGGCTCTGGGCGTGCGCGCGGAGATTCAGGAGGCCGAGGTCGTGCCGACTCAGGCCCGCGCGGGATGGCCCGCGCCAGCCGCGCGCGTTCGTAACATCGTCGCGCGCGTCGCGGGTACTTCAAACAGCCGCGCACTCATGCTCGCCGCACACTATGACTCAGTGCCTACGGGGCCGGGCGCGTCCGACGACGGCGCGGGCGTCGCGACGCTCCTTGAGACGATGCGCGCTCTGAAGTCCGGCCCGCCGCTGAGGAACGACCTCATACTCGTCTTCTCCGACGCGGAAGAACTCGGGCTCATCGGCGCGCGCGCCTTCGCCGACGCGCACCCGTGGATGAAGGACGTGGGCCTCGTGCTCAACTTCGAGGCGCGCGGCGCGGGCGGCCCCTCGCTCATGTTCGAGACGAGCGACGGCAACGGCGCACTCATCGACGGGATGGCCGAAGCCGCGCCGCACACGGTCGCCAACTCGCTGATGTACGCCGTCTACAAGCGCCTGCCGAACGACACAGACATGACCGTCTACAAGCGCGCGGGCGCTTCGGGTCTGAACTTCGCATACGCCGACCGCATCACGAGCTATCACACGATGCTCGACTCGCCCGATGTCATGGACGAGCGCAGCCTTCAACACCACGGCTCCTACGCCGTAGCGCTCGCGCGCCGCTTCGGGCAGACAGACCTCTCCTCCTTGCGCTCGCCGGACGCGGTCTACTTCAACGCGCTCGGCCCCGTCTTCATACACTACTCAGAAGTGTGGGTTTGGCCCTTAACCGCGCTGGTCTGCGTCCTCTTTGTCGCGGTCGTGCTCTACGGCCTGAAGCGTCGAAGGCTCACGCTCGGCGGGATGGCGGCGGGCGCGGTCAATCTCGTCTTGGCGTCGGCGCTCGCGGGGCTCGCGGCGGCGGGCGCGTGGCGCGTCGCGCGGGGCTCGCATGAGAGCTACGCGTCTCTACCCTGGCGCACGCCCTACGACGTTTGGCCTTACGTGCTCGGCTTCGTCTTCCTCGCGTTCGCGGCGTTCGCGCTCGTCTGCGCGCTTCTGTTTCGGAAGGTGAACGCGTCGAGCCTGCTCGCGGGCGCGCTCGCGTGCTGGGCCGTGCTGCTCGTGTTGACGACCGCGCTTCTACCGCTCGGGAGCTTCCTGTTCGCGTGGCCCATGCTCTTCGCGATTGTGGGGCTCGCGCTCACCATCGCGCGCGACGAAGCCGAAGAGTTGACGGCGACGGCGCTCATGGTGTCGGCCCTGTTCGGTGTGCCGTGCGTCGCGCTCTTCGCGCCTCTCTTATACATGTTCTTTATGATGCTCGGGCTCGACCTCGGCGGCTTCTTCGTCGTGATGGTCGTACTGCCCGCGAGCCTTCTCGCGACGCACTTCCGCGCGCTCACGTTGCGCAGGCGTCTACTGCTCCCCGCGCTGGCCGCGCTCATCGGAGTTGGCTGCGTCTCGGTCGGGCTCGCGCGCGCGGGCTTCGACTCGCGGCACCGCAGGACTGACAGCGTCTTCTACTTCCTCGACGCGGGCGAGGGCCGCGCGCGTTGGGTGAGCACTGACGCCACGCTCGACTCCTGGACTTCGCAGTTCTTCGGCGAGGGCGCGCGCACAGACAATCTCGCGTCGGTCTTCCCCTGGACGAAGCAGTCCACCTGGCAGGCGGACGCGCCCGCCGCTTCGTTGCCAGTGCCCGCCGTCGAGGTCGTCGAAGACCGAACCGAAGGCGACGTGCGCACGCTGCGCCTTCGCCTGCGCTCGACGCGTCTCGCGCCGATGCTCATCTTCTACTCGGACGCGGAGACACGCGTGCGCCGCGCGTCGCTCGACGGCAAGCCGCTCTACGGCGCGGACTCGAACATGCGGGACGGCGCGCCGCTGCGCGTCTCCTTCGTCGCGCCGCCCGCCGAAGGCTTGGAGTTGACCGTCGAGACGGACGCCGCCGCGCCGTTCAAGCTCGGCGTCGAAGACCTTTCGTACGGACTACCGGAAGCGCCGGGCTTAAACGTGCGCCCGCGCGCGGACGACTCGATGCCCGTGCCCTCTTACCGCACGAGCGACACGACTGTAGTCAGGACGCTCTTCAGCCTCCCGCCTTCGCGCTGAAGATGTCGGAACAGGGTTCCGGGTGTTAGGTCTGTATCTTCTTATGAGGAGGGTTTGATGAAAGCGATACGCGTTCACGAGTTCGGCGGGCCGGAGGTTCTGAGTTTTGAAGAGGTGGAAGACCCGAAGCCCTCGGCGGGGCAGGTTCTCGTACGGGTCGGCGCGGTCGGGGTCAACCCCGTAGACACATACATACGTACGGGCGCGCACGCCGTCAAGCCGAAGCTTCCATACACGCCGGGGCTCGACGCGGCGGGAACGGTGGAGGCCGTAGGCAGTGGCGTCACGCGCGTCGCCGCCGGAGATCGCGTCTACATTGCCGGAAGTTTGACGGGCACGTACGCGGAACTCGTGGTGTGCGACGAGGCGCAGGTTCACAAACTCGCGGCGCGTGTCTCCTTCTCCGAAGGCGCGGGCGTCTTCACGCCTTACACGACCGCATACCGCGCGCTCTTTCAACGCGCTCGCGGAGTACCGGGCGAGACAGTCTTCGTACACGGCGCGAGCGGCGGAGTGGGTACGGCCGCTTTGCAGTTGGCGCGCGCCGCCGGTCTCAAAGTCATCGGGACGGCCGGGACGGATGAGGGGAGAAGGCTCGCGTCGGAGCAGGGCGCGCATCACGTGCTCGACCATCACGCCGAAAGGTACCTCGAAGAGTTGACGGAGTTGACGGGCGGGCGCGGGCCGGACGTGATACTTGAGATGTTGGCGAACGTGAACTTGAATCGAGACCTCGGCGTCGTGGCGAAGGGCGGGCGCGTGGTCGTGATAGGCTCGCGCGGCCCAGTCGAGATAAATCCGAGGCTCGCGATGGCGCGCGACGCGGCCATACTCGGCATGACTCTCTTCAACACTACGCCGCAGGAGCTTGCGAGCATACACGCGGCGCTAGCCGCGGGGTTGGAGTCGGGGACGCTTCGGCCCGTCGTCGGGCGCGAGATGCCACTCGCCGAGGCCGCGCGCGCTCATGAAGAGGTCTTGAAGCCGGGCGCGCTCGGGAAGATAGTTCTTATACCTTGAAGACAGAACCGCGAACGGTAGCGAGCGGGTTTCAAGCTCTGACGAACGGACGCGTGATGTAACACGCGACCCGCTCACTACCGTTCGCGGTTCTGAAATTTATGCTGGCGGTGCGTCGGTGATGTCGAAGCAGACGAGTCGGCCCTCGGTCGTGAAGGTGATGTTGAGTTCGTAGCCGCCGAAGGTTAGGAGTCCGCGCCCGCGCACGACGGTCTCCCGCACGCACGGCCTCGGGCCTCTGGCCGCGCGCGTCGTGCGTGCGCCGACCGCCGCGATCATGTGGCACGCGAGCACCGCCGCGACTATGAAACACGCCGCGCGTGCAGCACTCTTCCAAGCCCTCGTCTTCAACGCGACCTCGCTTTCGTAAAACGGTGAACGCGGAATGATGAGTGACGAAAAGAGAGCCTCGCTTCTCTCAAATTAGTCATTCCGCACTGCGCGTTCACCGCTTCACCTCTGCCCACTGGGCATCAATGTAGACTCGTCTGGCGTAAATGTCATCAAGCGTGGGTAAAGAGTAGTAAAAGATGTAAAGGTCATGTAAAAGCGGCGGCGCGAGGCGGGACGCGGGGGCGCGTTCCGTTGTATGTTAAGCGCCGGAAATTCGGGCGGCGGCCTGCACTTAAGGCGGAACTGGATGTCGAAGCTTCGCGCGTTCTTCAAACGTCACATACTCCTCGTCGGCCTCGCGGCGGTGGTCGTGCCGCTGCTCAGCATCATGGGGCTGCAATACCTCTCTCTACAGAAGCTTGAGAAGACTTCAATCGTCGCGGGCGGCGTCGGGATGAAGAACTACCTCTCGGGCATCTCGAACGAGATAAAAGCGTTCTACAAGACGACCGCCGACACGTCGTTCGTCATCAAGCCGCACTCCCTGAAGGGCGACAACCTGCGCCTGCTCTCCGAGCACTTCCCGGCCTGCAAGGTCGAGGGCGCGCGCCGCGTCTTCCTGACCGCCTTCGACGCGACGGGCGCGCCGCAGACGGTCTTCTTCGACCCGAACGACACCTCCGTGCGTGTGGATAACGCGCCGCTGCGTGAGTCGCGCGCGGTGCAGGTCGCCGCCGCGCCGTTCGCCGTACACGCGAGGAACGGCACGCCCTACCCGCAGACGATGAACTATTACGAAGACAGTGACATGGAGAACTTCGTGCTCTTCCGCCCGGTCACGGAGGACGCGAAGGTCGTCGGCATCGCGGGGATGATTCTCGACCCCGTGTACTTCCGCGACGTGCTGCTGCCGTCGAAGCTCGAAGAGACTCTGAAGAAGCAGTTCCCCGAAGGCACGGACTCGAACGTCATCGTCACGGCCTACGACGACGACGACAGGCCAATCATCAGAACGCAGGAGGCGAAGGGGCAGGACGACGAGGTGAAGACGAACCTCCCGTACCTGTACTACTACAAGGTCGGCATACGCAGCCGCCACATGACGCCCGAGCAGTGGGCGCACTGGAACTTCAACTACAGCCTCGGCCTCTCGCTGCTGATGACGGCCGTGCTCATCGGCGGAATCGTGCTCGCGCTTCGCACGGCCTCGCGCGAGATGCGGTTGTCGCAGATGAAGGCCGACTTCGTCTCGAACGTCTCGCACGAGCTTCGCACGCCGCTCGCCTCGATACGCGTCTTCGGCGAGTTCATGAAGCTCGGTCGCGTCACGGACGACTCGAAAATACGCGAGTACGGCGAGCACATAGAGACCGAGAGCCGACGCCTCACGCAGCTCATCAACAACATACTCGACTTCTCGAAGATAGAGTCGGGCCGCAAGACCTACAGCTTCGAGCGCGCGCAGTTGGAGGATGTCATCGCCGAGACCTTGAAGACCTGCGAGGTGCGCCTGCGACAGAGCGGATACCGCCTCGTCTTCCAGAGTCAGACGCGCCCGCTCCCGCCCGCCGTCTTCGACCGCGACGCCGTCGCGCAGGCGCTCATGAACCTGCTCGACAACGCCGTGAAGTATTCCGAGCACGCGGAGAAGAAGGAGGTCGTCGTGCGCGTCTCCGAGCGCGGGCGCTCGATAGACATCTCCGTCACAGACCACGGCATAGGCATCCCGCCCGAAGAGCAGAAGAAGATTTTCGAGAAGTTCTACCGCGTCTCGACCGGTCTCGTGCACGACGTGAAGGGGAGCGGCCTCGGCCTCTCGCTCGTCAAGCACATCGCCGAAGCGCACCGCGGCAACGTCTCGGTCGAGAGCGCGCCGGGACGCGGCTCGACCTTCACCGTCTCGCTCCCCGCGGCCGACGCGGGCGACCGCCCCGAGACGCAGACGCCGCTCGTCGGCGAGGGCGGTACGGGCCTCGCCTTCAAACACTAGGCTTAACAAATGGACATGCGAATGGACATGCGAAAAGTTCTCATCGTAGAAGACGATCAGGCGATGGCCGTCGCGTTGCGCGATGGGTTCACGTACGAGGGCTATGCGGTTCACGTCGCGCGCGACGGCGCGGCGGGCCTGCGCATGGCGGAGGAGCGAAGCCATGACCTCCTCATACTCGACGTGATGCTCCCGCGCATGAGCGGCCTGGACGTTTGCCGACAGCTACGCTCGGCCGGTAACTACACGCCCATCATTATGCTCACCGCGCGCGGGCAGGAGATAGACAAAGTCCTCGGCCTCAAGACCGGCGCGGACGACTACGTCACGAAGCCCTTCAGCTTCCTCGAACTGATGGCGAGGGTCGAGGCCGTTCTGCGCCGCACGTCGAAGTCGCTTGAGTCGGTCGAGCAGGTGAGCTTCGGCGACGTGGAGATGAACTTCAAGACCTTCGAGGCGTCGAAGGGCGGGCGCGCGTTGGAGCTGAGCCCGCGCGAGTTCAAGATGATGAAGTATTTCGTAGAGCATCGCGGCGAGGTCGTCACGCGCGACCAGCTACTCGACCACGTCTGGGGCTACGAGGGACTTCCGCTCACGCGCACCGTAGACATGCACATCGCGAAGCTCCGACAGAAGATAGAGGACACGCCCTCCGACCCGCACCACGTCATCACAGTCCACCGCGTCGGTTACAAGTTCACAGGCTGACGCCGCCGCCCGGCAGAGAGAAGGTCGTGGAGCGCGACGCCTATGCTATAGTTTCGCGCATCTCGGAAAAGAGAATCGAGCGGCCCTACTTCGACGCGGCGACGGGGCTGCTCCCGCGCATCGCGTCCACTACCGAAACGCCGCTCGTGCGCCTACCCGAAGAGACCGTCTTCGAGAAATACCGCGACGTTGACGGCGTGCATCTGCCGTTCACGATTCGCGCCTCCTTCGTTGACCCGTTCGTCGGTTGGACGCGAAAGTTCACGAAGATAAAACATAACGTCACCGTCGAGGACTCGAAGTTCGCGAAGCCCGCGGTTAAGAGGTGAACGGTAGAGACCTTGCGGCGCGGTCTGAAGAGGAGTGTTGAGGCAATGGCAGGCTCGGAGTCGAAGAACGAAAAGGGCGACGGTCAGAAGGGCTCTATGACGCGTCGCGGATTCCTGAAGGGCGCGGGGCTGACGGCAGCGGGCGCGGCCATAGTCGAGGGCGGGCTGCTCGGCGTGAAGGAGGCTGCGGCTGCGGCTGCGGCCGAGCCGCGCGTCGTGGGGCCGGGGCGCGTGCCCGTCGCGCTTCGCGTGAATGGAGCAGCGAAGCGTGTGGAGGTCGAGCCTCGCACGACGCTCGCCGAAGCTCTCAGGTTCGAGTTGGGGCTGACGGGCACGAAGGTCGTGTGCGACCGTGGCTCGTGCTCCGCGTGTACAGTGTGGCTCGACTCGACGCCCGTATGTTCGTGCATGACGCTCGCGGTTGATGTCGGCTCGCGCGCCGTCACTACGATAGAAGGTCTCGCGAAGGGCGACGAGTTGCATCCGGTACAGGAAGCCTTCGTCGAGTACGACGCGCTACAGTGCGGCTTCTGCACGCCGGGCATGGTCATGAGCTGCGCGGCGCTCGTCGAGCGCAAGCGCGACCTGACGCTCGAAGACGTGAAGCATGCGGTGAGCGGCAACCTCTGCCGCTGCGGCACCTACCCGAAGGTCTTCGAGGCGACGCTCGCCGCCTCTAGACGGAAGAGAGCGGGAAGGGGTGACGGCTGATGACCTCCGCGAAGAGAGACTCGGAGCCGAAGACGCGCATGGTGCGCGTGCAGGCGGGGATAGTCGGCGCGAAGGTCGAGGAGATCGAGCGCGAGGTCTCGGCGGATGAGCCGCCACCGCTCGGACTCAACTCGGAGCTTTCGGTCGTGGGCAAGCGCACGCCGCGCGTTGACGGGCGTTTGAAGGTGACGGGCGCGGCGAAGTACACGGCCGACGTGCATCTGCCCGGAATGCTCTTCGCGCGCATGGTCACCAGCCCGCACCCGCACGCGCGCATCCTCTCGATTGACACGAGCGCCGCGGCCGCACACACGCAGGTTCGCGCGGTTCACATACTCGAAGGCGTGCGCGGTGTTGCGAAGCTTCGCGACAAGTCGAAGGAGCTTCCGTCGAAGTACCCGGTCGTGCGCTTCGCGGGCCAGCCCATCGCGGCCGTCGCGGCGACGACCCAAGCAGCGGCCGACGAAGCCGCGCGCTTGGTCAAAGTCGAGTACGAGCCTCTACCCTTCGTCGTCGATAAGGACGAGGCGCGCAAAGAGGACGCGCCGATGGTCTTCCCCGGCGCTGCCGACCAGGAGGGCACGGCGGGCGGCGGCGGCGGCCCCTCGGGCGTCAAGCAGAATGGCAACGTGCGCGGCCCCGTTCGCGGCGGCCCGCGCGGGCAGAAGCCCGGCGACGTTGAGCAGGGCTTCAAGGAGGCGGACGTTATCGTCGAAGGCGAGTTTCGTACGCAGGTGCAGACTCACTCGGCGCTTGAGACTCACGGCGTCGTCGCCGACTGGAAACCGGAAGGGCTTACGGTCTACGCCTCGACGCAAGGGACTGCGAGCGTGCGCGACGAGCTGGCCGACATATTCGATCTCAAGAAGAGTCAGGTGCGCGTCGTCACGGAGTTCATGGGCGGAGGCTTCGGCGCGAAGTTCGGCGCGGGAAACTTCGGCGTGCTCGCGACGCACCTCTCGAAGAAGGCTGGCGCGCCCGTGCGTCTGATGTTAGACCGAAAGGACGAGCACCTCTCGGTCGGCAATCGCCCCGACTCAGTCCAGCGACTACGCATCGGCGCGAAGCGCGACGGCACGCTCACGGCGATTCACCTCGAAGCCTACGGCACGGCCGGGACGGGCACGGGCGCGGGCTGCGCGGGGCCCGCGCAGAACATGTACGCGTGCGGCGCGATAGCCACGGAAGAGTCTGACGTGTTCACGCATGCAGGCCCGGCCGCGGCCTTCCGCGCGCCCGGACATCCGCAGGGCTGCTTCGCTCTAGAGCAGTTGATAGACGAGTTGGCGGAGAAGTTGAGCGTTGACCCGCTCGCGCTGCGTGACAGGATTGATAAGAGCGACGCGAGGCGAGAGGAGCGACGCATCGGCGCGGAGCGAGTCGGCTGGCCGCGTCGCCACGCGCCGGGCGCGGACGCCGGTGCGTTGAAGCGCGGCATGGGCGTGGCGCAGGCGGTCTGGTATCGCTTCGTCGATATGGACTCGTCGGCCGAAGTTCGCATCACACGCGACGGCTCGGTCGAGCTGATGTCGGGCGTGCAGGACATAGGCGGCGGCATACGCACGGCACTCGCGCAGGTGGTCGCCGAAGAGTTGGGCTTAAGCCCGCGGGACGTGACCGTGCGCATAGGCGACACGGCGTTCCCCGCAGGCCCCGCGTCGGGCGGGAGCGTGACGACCGGCTCGATTACCCCTCCGGCGCGCAACGCCGCGCACAAGGCGAAGCGGCAACTCGTCGAACAGGTCGCGCAAGCGTTCGGCACGACGCCCGACCATGTCGTCATCAAAGGCGGGCAAGTGCTCGTCTATGACACCGACCCCGGACGCGAAGACGGCGACACGAAGGGACGCTCCTATAAAGCAGCGCCGGTCAAGATTCTCTCCTTCCGGCAGGCGGCGTCGAAGTTGCAGACCGAGCAGATAGCGGCGCGCGCCGACCGTAGCAGAGACTACA
>JBJMGR010000389.1:0-12646 GCA_045807805.1 Pyrinomonadaceae bacterium
CGCGAGGTCACGCGCCGCCGGGTCGTGTGGCGCGTGAGAGACGTGCAGCGAGACGTTGCGTGACAGGCGTGAAGAGAGTTCCGTGAGCAGTGCGAGTTTCTCGCGCTCGGAGCCGACGGCGAGGTTCAAGGCGACGTAGCGCTCCTCCAACTCGCTCGCACGCGTTTGCAGCTTCGCCGCATCCGACAGACGCCTCTGCGCCTCGGCGCATCGCGCGAGTCCGAACAGCGTATCCTGCACAGCCGGATGGCTCATCGCGGCCTTTCGCTCGTGGACTGCGAGAGCGCGCTCGTACAATCTCTCACCCTTCTCATACTCGCCTGTGGTGCAGTAGGTGTCGGCGAGGTCGTTGAGGTACGGGGTGACGCTCGTGTGCTCTTGTCCGAGCCCCTTCTCGGCGAGGGCGAGCGCGTGCTGAAACATCGCCTCCGCCTTCGAGTAGTCCCCCGCGTCGTAGGCCACGCGCCCTAGATGCTTGTAGGAGTCGGCGATGTGAAAGCTATCCGGCCCCAGAAGGGTCTCCCAGAGAGTGCGTGAGCGGTCGAAATACTTTTCGGCGTTCGGGTAATCGCCCCTCGCATAGTAGACGCTTCCGAGGTCGCTCAGCAGTGTGGCGACGACCGGGTTCTCCGTCTGCCCCATCCTCTCGAAGATGGCGAAAGACCTCCGGTACATCTCTTCCGCCTTGAGTTCATCGCCCATCTCCCTGTAAAAACCTCCGAGGCCGGTTAGCTCACGCGCCACGCGAGGATGATTCGGCCCTAAAGCCTTCTCCATAATCCGCAGGGCGCGAAGTTTCAGCGGCTCCGCGCTCGCGTAGTCGCCCGTGCTCTTGTAGGCAGTCGCCAGAGCACCCAGCGTCTCTGCGACGAGCAGGTCGTCCGGCCCCAACACCCTCTCGCGTATCTCAAGCGCGCGCCCAAGCGGCACACGTGCTTCCGCAAACCGCGCCTCACCCCTCAGTCGCGCGTAGGCGAGGAAAAATTCCCGAGCCTGATGTAACGCGCGGTCGTTCTCGGTCGCCGCCCGCAGTTCGGCGAGACGGATTTCATATCTGCCCGTTGCCTTCGCCCGCGTGTAAACTTCGAGTCGTAAATCGCCGGAGGTTTCCGCCACCCAACCCATGACCAGCACCTCCTGGTCGTTCCCGAACGGCACATAGGGTTGAGTCTTCTCGCCGCCCGGCGATTGCATCCATACGCCCACGTCCGTGCCCTTCGGCCTAACCTCAACTTTCAAATACTGACCTTCCGAGACAGGAATCCGGTAGACGTGACTCTGCCCGCCGGAGAGTTCGCGCTCGACGGGCTTGCCTAACTCAAGTGTGGTGACATCGAGTGTGCTCTGTGCCGCAAGCGTGCTCTGTTGGGGCTGCGACCGGGGGGAAGTTTGAGGTTCTCCCGACGCCCATGTCTGCGCGACGCAAACGCAGTGTATCCAGAGCAACAGTAAGAGAAGCGAAGGAAGGCACAGGCCCCTGTGTGGAATGGAGCTTGGTCGCGGGCGACCCTGTATTTGTTTGAACATTGGCCCCCGTTGCGCTTTGGCGGGTTCTCTGTGAACGTCGGAATGAGGGGCTATTATTTCACAACGCGGAAGGGATAATCATCAACTATTTCGCCCGCGTCACTCGCCGCGCGCAACACGTACTGCGTCCGCGGCTTGAGCAGGCTCGCGCGAAAATTGAGGCTGAGGATTTTACCGTCGGCACCCGCGCGCGCCTTGAGAGGGCGGCTGCGCCAAAGTATTTGAGAGCCTGTCTCGTCAAGTAGAGTTACGCGGTAGGTTGTAAACTCATTCGGTTCGAGTCGCAGACGCATGAGGACGCGGTCGGCATTGGTCGGAAGCGAGACGGTCGGCATCTGGCTCGCGCCGCGCGTCTGCGGCGCGAGGATGAAGGAAGCGATAGTGCCCGCGCCCGTCGAAGACGACTGTTGAACGGAGGCGCGTTGCCGGTCGGTGCCGTGTTGCTGCTCGACGCTGCGTTGTTGATTATCGCGCTGCGTCTGCTCTTGCGCCGGATGTTCAGGCCCGGCGTGCGCGCTTTCATCCGCGGGCTGCGCGGAAGGCGCGCGTTGACTTGCCGACTCATTTTGCAATCCCTGCGCTCGTTGTTCCGGCGCGTCGCGCCGCGCTTCGGTCTGAGCGAGACGCTGGCGCAGGCGGACGTTCTCAAAGGTCAGCCAGCCGACGGCGATGAGCAAGGCCAACGCCGCGCAAGCCGCGCCCCATCGCCACCCCGGACGCGAAACGTTGAGGCCGCGCCGGACGGAGAACATTCCACGGCCTGTGCGCCCCGGCGCGGCTTCCGCCGCCGCCTCCGTCCGCGCTCCCGTCTGAACTTCCGCACGCGCTACTGTCGCACGCGATGTCAAACTCTTCTCGGCTCGCACGTGAAAGGCTTGTGCGAATGCCACCCTCTCGCTCCTCGTCGCGGAGGCCAGATAGTAAGTTTTGAATCGCGCGAGGGCGGCCTCATCCAACTCGTCCTGCACGTAGGCGTCAATCAAATCTTTCTCGACCGACTTTAACGCTTCCGCCACCTCGTCATCGGTCACGCTCAACTCGTCGAGTCGCTCGGCCTCCGCCGCGGGGAGAGAGCCGAGCAGATATCGTGTCAGCGTCTGAACGTCGCTTGGGTGTTTACTCATCTCCTATCACGGACGAGACGAAGTCAGTCTCACATCTATAAGACGGTGGAGGAAAAGTGTTTCATTGAGACGATCACGGCAGAGTATTTTGTCCCGCGCCGACACACTCCCGGACGCAGGCTTCGAGTTTGTCGCGGATGCGACAGGCGCGAATGCTGAGGGCGTTCATCGTAACTCCCAACTCTTCGGCCAGCGCGCGCCGGTGCTCGATCTTAACGCGTGCCTTGCCGACGTAGTAGCGCAGGATGACCTCGCGGCTCGCGGATTCCAACCCGTCCAGACACTGCCCGAGACAGTTCAACCGCCGCTCTTTTATCATCTGTTCGTCATCCTCTTCGGACGCAACGAGGAGGCGGTCGGCGTGCGGCTGTTGCCGCTGTCGATTCGACAGCATGCTCTCTTTCCGCATCTCACGCAGATGCTCCATGAAGACGAAGCGCGCGACGATGTAGCAATACCTTGCCGGGGTGTCGCCTTCGATTACGCCCTCCTCTTCGAGTCTGCGCGCCACGCGGTTCAAAGTTTCGTCGGCAAGCTCGTCGGGCGTCGGACAATTCTTGCGGTCGAAGTAGGCCGCCAGGCGACACCGCATCTCAAGATATTTCTGACCGTCGGAATTTGCGCCCGCGTCGAGCCATGTGAGTAGCCGTCGAAAGGCGCGCGGGTTAAGCGCCCAATCTCTCTTTTTTTCACCCCCTTGCTCTGAAAGTTTATTCATCATTTCGCGCCTCACTCGCGGCTTCGGCTCAACGCCTGGGCCTGAAGCCGTCGAGCCCTCAATCCTCGCCAGCGTATGAAGCGAGCGCCGCTTCGTCGGGGATTGACAGGCGGCGGCCTTCGAGCGCGACGAGCCCATCCTGTTGGAGTCGCGCGAGAGCGCGCGAGACCACTTCACGGACAGAGCCGACGCGCGCCGCGATCTGCTGGTTGGTGAGCGTGAGCGTAAGGTCGAAGCCGGACTCCGTGCGCTCACCCCTTGCGCGCGCCTCTGTCAGCAGCAGACGCGCGAGCCGCTGCCCGACCTCGCGCAGTGAGAGCGTCTCGACCAACTCGGCGCACCGCCTGAGCCTGGTGGCGAGTACTTTGAGCGCGGCGAGTGCGATCTGCGGATGCTCACGGCACAAATCTCTCACATCCCGCTTGTCGATGAAGAGGAGTATGGAGTCGGTTTCGGCGGCGACCGAGGAGGGGAATGTCCCGCCATCGAAGACAGGCACCTCGGCGATGGTCGCGCCCGCGCGCTCGACGTGGATGACTTGCTCTCGCCCTTCCGCGCTCTCGCGGAAGGCTCGCACCGCCCCCTCTACGATGACGTAGAGGCCGCGCGCCTCATCGCCCGCGACGAACAGCAATTCGTCCTTCCGGAAGCGGCGCTCGATGGCGCGGGCGGCGAGCGCCCGTAGGAGTTCGGCGTCCAGTTCCTTGAAGAGTGGGGTGCGACCGAGGGCGGCGACTTTGTCGGTGCTCATCGGTCGAATGATTACTCATCACCCGGCGCGTCGTAAAGGAGTATCGGTGTGGCCGTCGTCGTCGCGTCGCGCGCGGAGAGATAGAAGACGAACCCCCTAAGAGAAGCGCCAACGCGGCGAAGGCGAAGAAGACGGTTCGCCAGTCGCCGCCGAAGGCGTAAGCGGCGAGCACCGGCGCGGAGCGTTTCGAGTTCAGCTCGGGCCGGAAGCGCTTCGGGCCGGTTTAAAGACGGCTCGGTTTAATAAGAGTTTCAACTTTAAGCGGGGACGGGAAAAGCCCCTGCTCGCGCACGTACTCCTCCTCATGCTGCCTGACCCGCGCCGCCATCACGCCCGCCCGGCCGAGGTAGCCGACCAGACGCCGTTGGTCTTTTCGTTCGACCACGGGCAGGCGGCCGATGTCGGCGCGCAGCATCTTGACCACGGCCTCCTGTAAAACCTCGTCCGGATACGTGACGATCAGACTATCACTGCCCGCCTCCAACACCGTCGTGTCACCGTCCGTGCCCCGTTCGAGGGCGCGCAGAAGGTCGCCGCGCGTGATGATGCCGACGAGTCTCTCTTCTTCGTCGAGTATTGGAATGCCCTGTCGCCTCGTGAGCCGCGTGTCGTGTCGTGCGATGCGGTCGGACAGTTCCGACACCTTCATCAAGTCCGGCACCGTGGGCACGTCCCTGTCCATCACCTCCTCGACCCGCAGCGCCGTCAAAGGGTCTATGCTGTATTCGCGCGAGACGTGGTAGCCGCGGCGCGCCACCTTCTCCGTCAGGATAGAGCGGCGCAGCAGCAGCACCGTCAGCGCATGCGCGGCGATGCTCCCGACCAGAAGACCGGGCAGCAGGTTGAGGTCGTGCGTCAACTCCAATGTGAAGACCATCGCCGTCAGAGGCGAGCGCATCGTGCCGCCCATCATCGCCGCCATGCTGATGATGGCCCACAGACCGGCGTCGCCGATGGGGATGAAGTGCGCCTCTAAGGCCCCGAGCGCGCCGCCCATGATGAGCAGCGGCGCGAGCACGCCTCCCGACGTTCCCGACCCGAGCGCGATTGACCATACGAGCGACTTGCCGATCAGGAGTCCGATGAGCGCGCCCCCGATGATCTCGCCGCGCAGTAGACCGTGAATCGTGCCATAACCTACGCCGAGCACGCGCGGCTCGACCAGCCCGCCGAGTCCTATGAAGAGCCCGCCGATGGCGGGCCACCACATCCAGTGAAACGGCAGCCGCTCGAAGAGGTCTTCAAAGGCGTAAACCAGACTGGTCAAAGCTCCGGAGGCGAGCCCTGCGACGATGCCGACCGCGAAGGCGATGAGTAGACCCTCTCCGCCGAGCGCGGCGTGGGGCGTGACTGGGAATATCGGGCCCGCGCCCATCAGCGGCACGCGCAGCGCCCCGGCCACCGCCGCCGCGACGGCGACGGGGATGAAAGAGCGCGGCCTCCACTCGAAGAGCAGCAGCTCGACCGCGAGCAACACGGCCGCGACCGGCGACGCGAAGATGGCCGACATTCCTCCGGCCGCGCCCGCCACCAGCAGGGTCTTCCGCTCGGCCGAAGAGAGGTGAAAGAGTTGCGCGAAGATTGAGCCGACCGCGCCGCCCGTCATGATGATCGGCCCCTCGGCCCCGAACGGCCCGCCCGTGCCGATTGAGATGGCCGACGAGAGCGGCTTCAACACGGCCACCTTCGGAGACATGCGGCTGCGGCCGAAAAGAATCGCTTCCAATGCTTCCGGAATACCGTGCCCGCGTATCTTCTCCGAGCCGTATCGCGCCATCAGCCCTATGACGAGCCCGCCGACGATTGGCACGACGACGACCAGAAGCCCGAGGCGGTGCTGCTCCGGGGAGCGGAATACGGATGAGAAGCTCTGGTAGAAGGCCAGATTGGTGATGACGGCGATGAGCCAGACCAGGGCGTCCGCGACGAGCGCGCTCACAGCCCCAATTGCCACCGCCATCAGCGAAAGGATGACCACGCGCCTGTCCCGCGTAAAGTCCGCCAGCCTGTCTTCGACCCTCGCAGAGTTCATTAAATTCTCCAAACCGGGATGTATAATCAAACATTGAATTATATGTCGTAGTACGACATAAATCAAAGAGCGGCGGGGCTTCGGCGTCGGGCCGCGAGAGGAGGTGAGCAGAGGTGAGCGTGAAAAAGTCTCAATCCCGAAATCGGCTCGGTAAGAGAGATTATGAATCGCTGTCGGCGTTCCGCTACGCGCTCAGGCGGTTCCTCAGGTTCAGTGAGGATGCGGCCGAGGCCGTGGGGATCACGCCTCGGCAACATCAGGCGCTCCTGGCGATCAAGGGGTTCCCCGGTCGCGAACACGTGACGAACGGGGAGCTGGCCGAGCGCCTACAGATTAAGCATCATAGCGTCGTCGGTCTGGTCAATCGCCTTGAGGCGCAGGGCTTGATCGTCAGGGAGCAGGGCGACAGCGACAGGCGCGAGGTTTACGTCACCCTGACGGAGCGTGGGGCCGAGTTGCTCGAACAACTAACGGCCGTCCACCGGGAAGAGCTTCGCCATATCGCGCCGCAGTTAGGCGCGATATTAGAGGGTCTCGGGGTGAATAACTCATCGAGGTAAGCGCTGAGTCGAAGTAGCCTCGGGCCAAGAATTTTTCTCACGCCATGTATTTTATGCGCCTCCTCGCGCTCTGTTCCGGCGTGTCCAGCCGGGGGTAGAGTCGAGCTAACAAGCAACCAACACCAAGCTGATGTTTATGAACGCAGGCGCGACGCGCGACTGCGTAGGTCTTCGACTACCCAAGCAACGGCCGCCCCCCCGCCCGCGCGGCACGGCCGACTTCCCCTTCGAGGGGCCGTCTGAGATTGACCCGACCAACTCTTAGTTGAGCAAGGAGACGGAGATGAGACGTAAACTTTCAGGATTTATAGCTTCGGCAATCGCCCTTCTACTTTCTTTAGGTTCCCTGCCGTTCACGGCCGCGGCACAGACGGCCACGCCGCCCGCGCGGCATTACACGATGATTGACTTGACCCCGGCGGGTGCGACGAACGCCACGGCGGTCGGCCTCTCGGGCGCACAGCAACTCGGCAACGCAGGCTTCCCCTCCGCCGCCGCGCCGGGGACGACCGAGAATCACGTTGTCCTCTGGTCGGGCGCGGCGGACGCCTTTACAGACCTCGGCGTCGGCACCGCCACGGCCGTCGGCGACGGCCAGCAGGTCGGCTTCGACGCCTTCGGGCAAGCCGCGCTGTGGACGGGCACGCCCGAGAGCCGCGTCTTCCTCACCCCGGCCGGCTGGAATACGTCGGCCGCGAGCGGCGTCGGCGGCGGCCAGCAGGTCGGCGTCGCGAACCAGCAGCGAGTCTGCGGCGAGAAGAAGGGGGGCTGCGGCAGCGGGACGTACACGGTCTTTCAGCCCTTCCTGTGGACGGGCTCGGCCGCGAGCGCCGTCAACCTGACGCCGTTCGGCCTCGGCTTCGGCGCGGGCCAGGCGTACGGCACCGACGGCGTGCAGCAGGTCGGCGTCGGCTGGAAGGTGGTCGGCTTCGGCGCCTACAGCACGCCCAACGCGATGCTCTGGACGGGCACGGCCGACAGCGCCGTCAACCTCAACCCGCCCACCTCCGGCGAGTCTACGGCCTACGCCGTCGCGGGCGGCCAGCAGGTCGGCTACGCCTTCTCGTTCCAACACGCGATGCTCTGGACGGGCACGGCGGCGAGTGCCGTAGACCTCCACCCGGCCGGCTACGAGTCGAGCCAGGCCCGCGCGACCAACGGCGTGCAGCAGGCAGGCTTCGGATGGGTCAACAACGCCGCGCAAACCCCGCGCAGGCACGCGCTCGTCTGGTCGGGCAGCGCCGCGAGCGTCGTGGACTTGAATCAGTTCATGCCGCTCGGCTTCACGGACGCCGCCGCGACCGGGATAGACGCCGCGGGCAATGTCGTCGGCTGGGCGGCCAAAGGCTCGGCCAACTCGCACGCGGTGATGTGGGTGCCGAGCGACGCCGCTCAGAACTTCTCGCAGGGCGTTGGGCTCTCGCAGTCTTCGGTCGTCGCGGGCGAGTCGGTGCAGGCGACGGTGACCTTGAGCCAGCCCGCACCCGCGGGCGGCGCGGTCGTCAACCTCTTGGGCGTCGTCAACTCGCCGGCCGTGACCTTCCAGATGCCGCAGAGCGTAACTGTGAACGAGGGCGACACCTCTGCGAGCTTCACTGTCTCGACCAACGCGACGACGCTCGTGGGCTTCACGCGCCCCTCCCTTCTGGACATACAGGCGGCCTTCGGAGATACGATGCAGACGGCGCTCCTGGCCGTCGCCCCGCCGCTCTCGCTCACGTCGATGAGTGTTGCGCCCGGCAATGTGACGAGCGGGACGAACGCGACGGGGACGGTCACCCTCAGCGGCCCCGCGCCCGCGGGCGGCGCGCTCGTCATGCTTTCGAGCAACAACGCGGCGGCAAGCGTGCCGTCGAGCGTGGTCGTGCCGTCGGGGCTGACCTCGGCGAGCTTCAACGTGCAGACCAACACAGTGACGACCTTCGTCACGGCGACGCTGACGGCCACATACGGGACGATTCCCTCCACGCAGACGGCCCGGCTCGTTGTCGCGCCGCCGCCGACGTTGGTTGACACAGTCTCGATTCAGAAGGCGGATTACGTCGTCTCGAAGAAGCAGCTCACTGTGCAGGCTTCGAGCACCAGCCAGACAGTGACGCTGACCGTCACTTCGACGGCCACGGGCGAGGTTATCGGGGTGTTGGCGAACAAGGGGGCAGGCTCCTACGCGGGCACTTTCCCCTCGGCCGCGACGCCGCAGAACATCACTGTGACCAGTGACCTCGGCGGCACGGCGAGCAGGGTCGTAAACGTGAAGTGAAGCGTGGGCAAGTCTTCAAACGACCGGGCTTGAGCTTTCGCACAGGACAGTTGAATCGTAGAGAGACGGAGACGCGGCTTGATGATTTATCCCATCAAGCCGCGTCTCCGTCTCTCTCACACGCTAAATCCCACAAACTCTTTTATCCGGGTAGGAAAATCCCTACTCAAAATCACCACTCTCCCGATAGTCGAACCCTTCCGGCCAGTGAGATAAACGATAAGTCCTTACAAGAAGGCGTGTGTTACATGCGTCCGCGCTTCTGGTAGGGGTAAAGCCCTGACGGGCTCACGATGAGACCGGCTCCCTGCTCAATTGCCTGTTCGCGATGCGAGGGTTTGATGTGGCGGAGGCCGGAGACGGCGAGGCCGTAAATCTTTGATTCAACTTCCGGATGGTATTTCTGAAATGAGCGCACCCGTACCCATCAGTCAAAAGTTCTTCGGCCTTGTAGAATTGTGCGCCGACGGTACGGTGCTCTATTCACGTAACGAGAGCGACGGCGGCGGACACTCTTCCGCGCCTGAAGTCACGGGCCGCAACTTCTACAGCGAAGTCGCAACCTTCCTTAACGTCGGAGAGTTCCGGGAGTGTCTCGACTGCTTTAGACGAAGCTCTCAACAGGTAGCCAGCATCCCCTTCACATGCCAGTACGAGGACGGCCCCGTGAGGGTGAAAGTTCTGCTGGCGCGCACGCAAGAGCGTTCGGCGCACGACGTGACTAAATCCTTACTCGTGCATATCAGAAAGGCCCCGTAACCACCTACGCCCCCGGCGTCGGCGAGGCGGCGCATCAGCATGGCCTGCTCCTCGATGGAGCGTACGGCGCTCCACACTGACTCCTCGGTCTTCTCCGCCATCTCCGCGAGAAGGCTCTGCACCGAGTAGGCGTGGCCTGTATGACAGCGGAAGTGTAGGCGGCGGCAACTACGTGCGTTACTGGACGGAGGGGCGTTCCACTGACGTGATAGGCTTATCAAGCTGTTCCTTTAGAATCCATCATTCGACATCGGGGAGGAGCCTTGCGACCTTCTTCTCCTGCCGTCTGCTGTGCCCTACACGCGAACGGAGCCGAAGAGGGGCCTGATGCCCGAAATAATCAACTCACACACGACCGGACGCCCGACCATCCTCCTCGTCGAGGAGGACAACGACCTCCGCCCCCAACTGTCCAGGAACCTTCGCAAGCGAGGATACCGCCTGCTCGTCGCCGCCGACCTGGAGGACGCGCGGGATTGGGTGAGCGGCGAAGGGCATATATACGCCGACCTGTTGTTGATGAACCTCATAAGAAGAACACCTGAAGAGGTGGTGAGGCTCGGGCGCGAGTTAAGGAACGCCGCCGGATACGACGGGCGAACGCCGCTGGTCGTGGTGCCGGAAAAGGTGCCGAGGGAGTTGGAAGGCCGGGACGTGAACGTGAGCGGGAACGACTGGGTCTGCTACTTCGACGACGACTCGAATCAGTTGCAGGCGCTACTCGCCCGCCTTCTCGAAAACGCCTAACGACTGATGGCGACACCCCACGGGCCCTCTCCCGCTTTGACGTTGGCGACCACTTGATTCGTCGCCGTGTCGATGACCGACACGTCGTTCGAGAGCCCGTTGGCCGCATATACTTTTTTACCGTCGGGCGTGATGGCTAGTCCCCAAGGGCGCTGCCCCACCGGGATTTCGGCGACAACCTCGAAACTCTTCGCATCGACCACGTCCACTGTATTGCCGTGCCCCGTCGAGACGTATACGCGCGCGCCGTCGCCTGAGACGACCACACCCATCGGCTTGACGCTACCGTCGCCGTGGGGAAGCTGGACGGTATGGATGACCTTGTGCGTCGCGGTGTCTACGACTGCGAGCGTCCTCCCGATTTCGGTCGTGACGTAGGCGCGAGTCGAGTCGGGTGAGAAGGCCGCGTCGCGCGGACGCGAATCGACCATGAAGGTCGCCGCCACGCGGGCCTCTCGCGCGTCGATGACGGAGATGATGTTGCTCGTCTCCGAGGTGATGTAGACCCAACGCCCGTCGGGGCTCGCACGGCAGCCTTCCGGCTCCGTGCCGACGATGAGCGTGGCGAGCGTCTTGCCGGTCTTCAAGTCCGTCACCGATGCCGTGCCCGCGTCCTCGTTCGAGGCGTAGAGCCGCGCGCCGTCAGGACTCACGGCGAGTTGCTCCGGGTCTGAGCCGACTTCGTATGTGGCGACCACCTCACCGCTCGCGGCGTCGATGGCCGCGACGTGGTTCTCCTTCTGGTTGTATGCCTTTCCCGAGGGCGTACTGAGCGCGACGTAGACGAGAGCGCCGTCTTCACTCACGCGAACGCCGCGCGGGCGCGTCCCGACTCGAAGCGTCGAGACGACTTTGTCGGTCGCCGTGTCGATGATTGTGATCGAGCCGTCGCGCTCGTTCGACACGTAGGCCATCGTCCCGCGCGGTCTGGCCGCGCCGCCGCCGCACGCGAACAGAAAATGGAGGAGGACGCACGAAGAGAGCAGGACGAGACGGCGTGTATTGTGAAGCGGCTTCATGCGCGCAGCGTGCGAGCCTCCCTCTGTAGAACCTTCCGCTCCGACTCGCGCATCCACCCCGCGCACAGCGCCAGTCCCGCCGCGACGTAGGCGAGTCCCGCGGGCACCCACATGATGAGCCCTCCGAGTTGCTGGTCTTCCAGAGGCGTCAAACCCCACGATGCGGTCGTACCGGCGTAAGCCGGATAGAGCAGCGTGCCCGAGAAGGTTATGAACGCGCCGAGCACGCCGCTATGCACGGAGGTCGTGAACAGGTAGAGCACCGCCGCGCCGTAGCCCATCAAGCCCTGCGGCCCGTGTATGAGCGCCCACCAGAACAGGAGCGCCGAGCCGAGAAAGGAGAGATGCTGGAGCGTGTGCACGAAGTCGCTCTTGAGCGTCGCCTGAAAGAGCACGGGCATGTGCCATATCCACAGCGCGGCGGCGTGAATCGCCCACGCCGCGAGCGGGTTCGTCAACGCACGCCACGCGCGCCGGAACCACTTCACTCTCGCCCACGCGCCAATCTCGCGCGCCCAACTCATCGGCAGTCCCCAAAGGAACGCGACCACCGGACGCCCCAGAACGAGGAGCGGGGCGGCGGCCACCATCAGGACTTCGTGCTGCGTCATGTGCGCCGAGAAGAGAACACCGCCCAACGGGTGTAGCGGCGAGACGAGCGCCACAAAGAGCGCCGCCCACCCGCCCGCGTACGCCCAAGCCTCCCACCAGCGAATACCACGACCCCTTCCGGACTCGCGCCACAGCAGCCGCACGCCGCGCAGGTAGAGCAATCCCGACAGCGCGAGGCATACCCAGACCAGAGGGTCGCGCGCCCACGTATAAGGCAGATCGGATAGGCCGTGAGGCTTCCCGCCGTGCGCCGAAACGGTGAAGAAGGCAGAAGGCGGAAAGCAGAAGGCGGAAAGCAGTAGGCAGCAAACGGCAAACAATCGGTTAAGACTTTGACGGCGGGCAGCACTTTTTTCGTCCTCGCAGAGTCTCGCGGCGCGCCACGATGTGCTCCCACTGCCTACTGCCTTCCGCCTTCTGCCTTCTGCCTTCATGTTCTCTGGCACGGGCTGTAGACGAAGACCGCGATCCACTGCGCGATGGTGACGATGGCGGACATCAGGCTCACGAACATCCCTACGACCGACATGAAGCGGC
>JBJMGR010000390.1:0-8468 GCA_045807805.1 Pyrinomonadaceae bacterium
CTTGCTCGCGACGCAGGTAGTCTCGCGCGTGCGCCAACTGACGCAGGTGGAGCTTCCCCTGCGTGTCTTCTTCGAGAGCCCGACCGTCGAAGCTCTGGCGCGCTACGTCGCTTCAGCGCGCGGGGCAGACTCAACTCAGCCGCCCGCCATAACTGGCGCCGAGCGAGGCGGCGAGCTACCGGCCTCTTACGCGCAGCAGCGCCTATGGCTCATAGAGCAGTTGGAGCCGGGCTCGGCCGCTTACAACGTCCCGTCCGCGGCGCGGCTGCGCGGGCGACTCGACACGGAGGCGTTGGCCGGGGCGCTGCGCGAGATAGTCAGGCGGCACGAGTCTCTGCGCACGCGCTTCACGTCCGTGGATGGGCGGCCCGTCCAGGTCATAGAGCAGGGCGTCGAGCTTGAAGTGCCGACCGTAGACCTGACGGCCATGTCAGAAGAGGAGCGTGAGGAGCGTGCGAAGGAGTTGGCACGCGAAGAGGCGAGACGCCCCTTCGACCTATCATGCGCGCCCCTCATACGCGCGACGCTGTTGCGTCTGTCTGATGAGGAGCACGTGCTGCTGCTCACCATGCACCACATCGTTTCGGACGGCTGGTCTATGGGCGTGCTGGTGCGCGAACTGCGCTCTCTCTATGAAGCCTTCGCCGGGGGGCAGGGCTCACCGCTCGCGGAGCTACACATTCAGTACGCGGACTACGCTGTATGGCAGAGGGAGTGGCTCGAAGGCGGCGAGCTTGACAGGCAGCTCTCCTACTGGCGGGAGATGCTCGGGGGAGCGCCCGAGGTCTTGGAGTTGCCGGGCGACCGCCCGCGGCCTTCGGCTCCCACTTATGAGGGCGCTCTTGAGTCCATCACGCTGCCGGAGGAGTTGAGCGCACGGCTGCGAGCGCTTGCGCGTCGCGAAGGCGTGACGCTCTACATGCTTCTCTTGGCCGCGTGGCAGACGCTGCTCGCGCGATACACGGGTCAGGAGGATATCGTCGTCGGCTCGCCCGTCGCGGGTAGAACGCGCGCCGAGACGGAAGCCCTCATAGGCTTCTTCGTCAATACTCTCGTGCTTCGGACAGACCTCTCGGGCGACCCGACGTTCAAGGAGTTGTTAGGTCGAGCCAGGGAAGTGTGCCTCGGCGCATACGCGCATCAGGAAGTTCCGTTCGAGAAGGTCGTCGAGGAGTTAGCGCCCGAGCGCAGCCTTTCGCGTAACCCTCTCTTCCAGATCGAGTTCATTTTGCAGAACGCGCCGCGCGAAGCCCTTGAGCTATCGGGCGTGAGCTTGAGCCCGTTCAGGACGTTCGGCGCGACCGCGCAGTTCGACCTCTCGCTCGGGATGGGCGACGACGGCCGGGAGATAGGCGGAACGATAGGCTACAGCACAGACCTCTACGACGCGGCGACCGTCAGGCGAATGCTCGCGCACTTCCGCGCGCTGCTCGAAGGCGTCGCCGCAGACCCGCGGCGGCGGCTCTCGTCCCTGTCGCTGTTGGAGGAGACAGAGCGGCGGCAGTTGCTCGAAGACTGGAACGACACACGGCGCGAGTACCCGCGCGACTCCCTCGCGCACGAGTTGTTCGAGCGTCAGGCCGCGCGCGCGCCCGAGTCGGTCGCGGCCTCGGACGAAGGCGGGGAGATAACTTACGGCGAGCTGAACGCGCGCGCTAACAGGCTCGCGAGGGCGCTCGTCGCACGCGGGGTCGGTGCCGATTCAGTCGTCGGGCTGTTGTCGGAACGCGGCATAGAGTTTCTTACCGCGATGCTCGCCGTCTTCAAGGCGGGCGGCGCATACCTGCCGCTTGACCCGCATCACCCTTCCAACCGCCTGCTTCAGGTCGTCGGCCGGAGCCGCACGCGGCTTCTGGTAACGTCCGGCGAATTCGATGGGGCGATGCGTGAGCTGGCGGGACAGTTGGATGAAGGGGAGAGGCCCGAGGTCTTCGCCATCGAATCGCTCGTCGGGTCGGAGCGCGTCGAAGAGAACCTGCACGCGCGCGTCGGGCCGCGTAACCTCGCGTACGTCATCTACACGTCGGGCTCGACGGGACAGCCGAAGGGAGCGATGGTCGAGCACCAAGGGATGCTCAATCACCTCTGCGCGAAGGTTGACGACTTGGAGTTGACTGAAGGCGATGTGGTGGCGCAGACGGCCTCGCAGTGCTTCGACATCTCGGTCTGGCAGTTCCTCTCTCCTCTCATGGTGGGCGGGCGCGTTCACATCTTTAATGACGAGGCCGCGCGCGACCCGCGTCTGCTGTTGAGAGAGTCGGCCGCGCGCGGCGTCACGATTCTTGAGACGGTGCCGTCGCTGTTGAGCGCGTTGACGGCGGGCGATTCGGGCGAGGAGTTGAGTTCGTTGCGCTGGATGATTGCGACGGGCGAGGCGCTGCCGCCGGGCGTCTGCCGTCAGTGGTTGGAGCGTCACCCGAACGTGCCGCTGCTGAACGCATACGGGCCGACCGAATGCTCCGACGACGTGACGCACCACGTCATCGCTCAAAGCCCGCAGGCCGAGGCCGTGCGCGTCCCCATCGGGAAGGCTCTGATGAACACGAGGCTCTACGTGCTGGACTCGCACATGAGCCCGGTGCCCGTCGGCGTCGCGGGAGAGCTATACGTCGGGGGCGACGGAGTAGGGCGCGGGTACTTCCGAGACCCTTCGCGCACGGCCGCCGTCTTCGTCCCCGATTCGTTCTCGGATGAACACGGCGCGAGGCTCTACCGCACGGGCGACCTCGCGAGATGGCTCGCGGGAGGAGAGTTGGAGTTTTTGGGCCGCATTGACCATCAGGTGAAGGTGCGTGGCTTCCGAATAGAGTTGGGTGAGATTGAGGCCGTGCTCGGCCGTCACCCTTCGGTGCGCGTGGCGGTCGTCTTGGTGAGGGAGGACGCGCACACGCAGGCGCGACTGGCGGCGTACGTCGTGGCAGAGCCGGGTCGGAAAATATCCGAAGAGGAGCTGCGCGGCTATTTGAAGGAGCGTCTGCCGGACTACATGGTGCCTTCGGCCTTCGTCACGCTGGACGAGTTGCCGCTGACACCGAACGGCAAGGTTGACCGAAAGGCTCTGCCCGAGCCGGAGTGGACGGGCTCGGACGCGGCGGGCGGTTACGTCGAGCCGCGCAATCCTCTGGAAGAGGTGTTGGCTGATATCTGGGCCGAAGTGCTCGACCTCGAACAGGTCGGGGCGCACGACAACTTCTTCGAGATAGGGGGGCACTCGCTGCTTGCGATGATGGTCGCGTCGCGTGTGCTTGAGGTGCTTCAGGTGGAGATGCCTCTGCGTCTGATGTTCGAGGAGCCGACGGTGGCGGGGCTCGCGGCGGCGCTCGCCTCAGACCCGGAGGTCGGGGAGAAGGCTTTGAGGGCTGCCGCGCTGCTTGCGCAGCTCTCGGGACTCTCCGAGGAAGAGATGGACAGCATGCTTGGCGAGCGGCAGTTGGCCGCGGAGGGGTTCTAAAGATGAGCACGGGAGAGGCGAAGGCGAAGAGGGCGGGGATGAACGCGAAGCGGCGTGCGCTGCTCGGCGCGATGTTGGGAGCCGAGGGCGCGGGCGGCGGCGCGGGCGCGGGCGCTATCAAACGGCGCGAAGGCGACGGCGGGGCGTGCGCGCTCTCCTTCGCTCAACAGCGCCTATGGTTCCTCAACCAGTTGGAGCAGGAGAGCGCGTTCTACAACGTCCCAACGGCGGTCGCCCTTTCGGGGCCGCTCGACGTGTCGGCGTTGGAGCGGAGCCTGCAAGAGATAGTGCGTCGGCACGAAGTGCTGCGCACAAGCTTTCAGGTCTTGGACGGACAGCCCGCGCAGACGGTGGCCCCGCTCGACGAGCTTGACTTCACGCTGCCCGTCATAGACCTGACGCATCTGCACGTGGACGAGCGCGAGGCCGAAGTGAAACGCCACGCGAGGGAGGAGGGGCAGAAGCCCTTCGACCTGACCCGCGCGCCGCTCATGCGCGCGACCCTTCTGCGTCTCTCGGAAGACGAGCACACGCTTCTGCTCACGGTGCATCACATCGCCAGCGACGACTGGTCTACAGGCATCTTCTTCCGCGAGCTGCGCGCCCTCTACGAGGCTTACACGGCCGGGCGGAACTCGCCGCTCGAAGAGCTGCCGATACAGTATGCGGACTATGCCGTCTGGCAGCGCGCCCGTTTGGAGGGAGAGGTGTTGGAGCGCCAGCTCTCATATTGGCGAAAGCATCTGACGGGCACGCCCACGCTGGAACTGCCGACGGACTACGCGCGGCCCGCCGTCAGGACATACCGCGGCGGGTTGGAGATATTCTCCCTCTCATCCGAACTCAGCCAACAGCTAAAAGCACTGTGTCAGCGCGAGGGCGTGACGCTCTACATGCTTCTGCTCGCGGCGTGGCAGACGCTGCTCGCACGATACACGGGACAGGAGGATATCGTCGTCGGCTCGCCTGTCGCGGGCCGCACGCGCGCCGAGACCGAAGCCCTCATAGGCTTCTTCGTCAACACTCTCGTGCTTCGGACAGACCTCTCAGGAGACCCGACCTTCAGAGAGTTGTTGGGACGCGTGAGAGAAGTCTGCCTCGGGGCATACGCGCATCAGGACGTGCCTTTTGAGAAGGTCGTCGAGGAGTTAGCGCCCGAGCGCAGCCTTTCGCGTAACCCTCTCTTCCAGGTCGTCTTCGCATTGCAGAACGCGCCGGGCGGCGGCGACGGCGAAGAACTTCCGGGCCTGCGCATGCAGTCGGCGGGCGTCGTGGACAGCCGTAACTCGGTCTTCGACCTGACGCTGATGATGCAGGAGGGCGCGCGGGGCTTGAGCGCGCTGGTGCAGTACAGCACAGACCTCTACGGGCGAGAGTGGGTCTTGAGGATGATGCGCCACTTCCGCTCGCTGCTCGAAGGGATAGCCACGGACGCAACGCGGCGGCTCTCGGAGTACGAACTGATAGACGCGGAAGAGCGGCGGCATCTAGTAGAGGGATGGAACGAGACGCGCGCCGAACTCCCCACGCTCTGCCTGCATGAGCTGTTCGAGCGCCGCGCCGATTCCGCCCCCGAAGCCGTCGCCTTAGTCTACGGCGGCGAGGAGTTGAGCTACGGCGAGTTGAACGAGAGGGCGAACCGCCTCGCGCACCTGCTGCGTTGGCGAGGCGTCGGCGAAGAGTCGCGCATCGGCGTCTTGATGGATCGCAGCGCCACGGCCGTCGTCTCGCTGCTCGCCATCCTGAAGGCGGGCGGGGCATACGTCCCGCTCGACCCCGAGTATCCTCGCGAGCGCCTTCGCTTCATGCTCGAAGACTCGGGAGTGCGGCTCGTGCTAACTAACGCGGGGCTCGGCTCGCTGCTCGGTGAATGTGAAGGCGTCGAGGTGATAGACCTCGACGACGTAGCCGAAGAGCTTGCGCATGAGTCGTGCGAAGACCTCTCGTGCGTCACCACTCCCGACTCGGCCGCGTACGTCATCTACACCTCCGGCTCGACGGGCAGACCGAAGGGCGTGCTCGTCACTCACCGCTCTGTAACACGCCTCGTCCTCTCGCAGACCTACGTCAGCTTCTCGCCGTCGGAGGTCTTCCTGCTGCTCGCGCCGCTCTCCTTCGACGCCTCGACCTTCGAGTTGTGGGGCGCGCTCACGAGCGGCGCGCGCCTCGCCGTCTTCCCCACGCGCCGCCCCTCGCTCGAAGAGTTGGGCGCGGCGCTCGACAGTTATCAGGTGACGACGCTGTGGCTGACGGCCGGGCTCTTCCACCAGATGGCGGAGTCGCAGGCGGAGTCGCTCGGCCGCGTGCGTCAGATAGTAGCGGGCGGCGACGTGCTCTCGGCGGCGGCCGTGCGGAGAGTGCTCTCCACGAGGCCGGACGGGGGCGTGCTCGTCAACGGGTACGGGCCGACGGAGAACACGACCTTTAGCTGCTGCCAACGGATGGCTGCGGGCGACGAGGTTGGAGAGCGTGTGCCCATCGGTAGACCCATCGCGAACTCGACAGCGTACGTGCTCGACTCGCGGATGATGCCGGTGCCCGTGGGAACGCCGGGAGAGTTGTACGTCGGAGGCGAGGGGCTGGCTCGTGGTTACGTCGGGCGCGCTGCGCTGACGGCGGAGAGGTTCGTGCCGCACCCGTTCTCTGCGGAGCGGGGCGCGCGACTCTACAAGACGGGCGACTTGGCGAGGTGGCTCGCCGACGGCAGCATCGAGTTCATAGGCCGCGCCGACAATCAGGTGAAGGTGCGTGGCTACCGCATCGAGTTGGGTGAGATAGAGGCGGCGCTCTCTTCGCACGAGGCTGTGAACCATTGCGCGGTGTTGGCGAGAGAGGACGAGCCGGGAGACAAGCGGCTCGTCGCTTACCTCGTCACGGATGGGGTGGAGTTGTCGGCCGGAGAACTGCGCGCGCACCTCAAGGAGCGTCTGCCCGAGTACATGATGCCGCAGGCGTTCGTCCTGCTCCCTGAACTGCCTCTGACGGGCAACGGAAAGGTGGACAGGAGAGCGTTGCCCGCGCCCGACTCGTCAATGGCTTCGTCTACGGGCTCTTACGTGGAGCCTCGTGACGCCGTGGAAGTGGCGCTGTGCGCGGCATGGGCCGAGGTCTTGAAGGTCGAGCGCGTGGGAGTTGAGGATAACTTCTTCGACCTCGGCGGCCACTCGCTGCTCGCGACGCAGGTCGTCTCGCGCGTGCGCCAGTTGATGGGGGTGGAGATGCCTCTGCGTCTGATGTTCGAGGAGCCGACGGTGGCGGCGCTGGCACGTCACGTCGCGGCAGCAAAGGGAACGGGCTCGACGCAATCGCCCGCGGCGGTGACGCGCGTCGGGCGCGATAGAGATCTTGAGTTGTCGTACGCGCAGCAGCGTCTGTGGCTCATCGAACAGATAGAGCCCGGCGCGGCCGCCTATCACATCCCCTCGGCCGTAGCTCTCAGGGGGCGGCTCGACGCGGAGGCGCTCGCCGCGGCCCTCAGAGAGATAGTTCGTCGGCACGAGTCTCTGCGCACGCGCTTCGTGTCTCATGAAGGGAGGCCCGCGCAGGTCGTCGAGCAGGATGTGGAGTTGGAGGTGCAGACCGTTGACCTCTCGACGCTATCCGAGGCCGAGCGCGGCGGGCGAGTTGAAGAGTTGGCGCGCGAAGAGGCGCGACGCCCCTTCGACTTGACGCGCGCGCCGCTGATACGCGCGACACTCCTGCGCCTCTCCGACGAGGAGCACGTGCTGCTCACGACGATGCACCACATAGTCTCGGACGGCTGGTCTATGGGCGTGCTGGTGAGTGAGCTGCGTGCTCTCTACGAGGCTTACTCGGCCGGGCAGGCGTCACCGTTTCAGGAGTTGCCGATCCAGTATGCGGATTACGCCGCGTGGCAGAGGGGTTGGTTGCAGGGCGAGGTGTTGGAACGCCAACTCTCATACTGGCGGGAGACGCTGGCGGGCGCGCCCGAGTTATTAGAAGTGGCCGGAGACCACGCGCGCCTGACCGCGCCGACTTATGAAGGTGCGTTGGAGTCTATGTCGCTGCCGGAGGAGTTGAGCGGGAAGCTTCGTGAGCTTGCGCGTCGCGAAGGCGTGACGCTCTACATGCTCCTGCTCGCGGCGTGGCAGACGCTCCTGATGCGGCACACCGGACAGGAGGATGTCGTCGTCGGCTCGCCCGTCGCGGGCAGGACGACGGCGGAGACCGAGTCGCTTATAGGCTTCTTCGTCAACACACTCGTGTTGAGAAGTGACCTCGGCGGGAACCCGACGTTCAGAGAGTTGTTGAAGCGCGTGAGAGAAGTCTGCCTCGGCGCATACGCGCATCAGGAAGTGCCTTTTGAGAAGGTCGTCGAAGAATTAGCGCCCGAGCGCCACCTGAATCGCAACCCGCTGTTTCAGGTGATGTTCATCTTGCAGAACGAGTCGGCGCAGGCCTTGGAACTGCCGGGGCTGAGCTTGAACGCTTTACAGTCGGGCGGCACTGCGACGCAGTTCGACCTGACGCTTATCGCGGCCGAGAAGGGCGCGGGGCTCGCCGCCGCGCTCGAATACCAGACTGACCTGTTCGACGGCGCGAGGATTCGGCGCATGCTCGGGCACCTGCAAACTCTGCTCGAAGGTATCGCCTCAGACCCGGACGCGCGCCTGTCCGCGTTGTCGCTGTTGACGGAGGCCGAAGAGCATCAGTCGCTCGTCGAGTGGAACAGCACGCGCGTGGACTACGGCAGGGAAGAGAGCCTGCACCGTCTCATCGAAGAGCAGGTGAGACGGACGCCTGAGGCCGCGGCCGTGCGCTTCGAGGGGCGTGAGCTGACCTACCACGAATTGAACGCGCGCGCCAATCAGTTGGCACGCTTCCTACGCGCGAGCGGCGTCGGCCGCGGCGAGCGCGTCGGCGTCTGCGTCGAGCGTTCGACGGAGATGGTCGTCGCCCTGCTCGGCGTCTTGAAGTCCGGCGGCGCATACGTGCCGCTCGACCCCGAGTACCCACGCGAGCGTCTGGCCTTCATGCTTGAGGACGCGCGAGTGCC